>DASRLC010000225.1:0-5518 GCA_035648655.1 Polyangia bacterium | reverse complement strand
GTTCGTGCCCCAGGCGACGAGACAGGCGCTGATGGTGCGGTCATCTGCCGCTTGTTTGACATAGCGCCCCAGAAGGTGCTCGAAGACGTGCAGAAACGGGGCTCTGACGCCGCACGTGGGGAGGCTGCCCAGGTGAGGGCTGGGAGTGCCTTGTCCGCCTCCCGGTCGCTGCCAGCCCATTGCCTCGTTCCCTCGGGGAGGTGGTACCGGGCTAGGCGACGAGGACGCGCAGGCGCAGCAGCGCAAAGGCGGCGCGGCCGTAGCCTTGGCGCTTGAGCAGTTGTATATAGGATGGTCTCGGACGTCACGCTGTCATGGCCGGTGATTACCGGCATTCCATCCGTGCCTTGCATCGCTGGGCGAGCGCCTGGACGAACGCCAGTCGCCTCCGGAGCGCCCCCACCGCGACGTTACGACCATCTTGCTGGCGGTGCTCGGCGAGCGTGGCGAGGAGATCATCGGCGACCATCGTCAGTTGCGCCTCGGCGTCGGCGGTCGCCAACTCCGCCAGTTCCTCCAGGCGAGCGTCGCTGAGGCCGGCGGGATTGGTCAAGTAGGCAACTGTGGGCGGAACGGGTGGCGCCACCTCGCGCAGCGTCGCCAGCGCCCGCTCCGCTGCGGCGAGCTGTCCATCGTTTAGAAGGCGCTGCGCGTCCAGCATGGGGATTTCCGCCGTCACTCTGAGCAGGGCGGGATCATCGTGGACGAGCTTCGCCTGGTCGCCGCCGATGAAGAGACCACAGTGGGAGCAATCCATCCGGTGGGGGCAGGTGTGGTGGGCTGGCAGGCCGCAGAACTGGGGAGCGCCGCCAGCATCGTAGCCGAGAAACCAGCGCACAGCGGGTCTGCCACGCATCGCCGCATCGGGATCGAAGAGCCCTTCGATCACCGTCGAGAGCGTATCGGCCTGCGCCACTTTGCGGTGGAGATGGATGGGGTGGCGGCGGGCGTACTTCTTGATCGTGTTGGTGTCTTTGTGGATCGCATACCTGGCCAGATCGTCGAGCTCCAGCCCGCAGGCGTGCAGCATGGAGATGCGGGCGCTGCGACCGCGATGGGCGGTGTAGGCGCCCATCGCGTCGCGGGGACTGACACCCGCCTTGGCACACAACAGGGGGATCAGGCGCCGGTTGAGAAACAGCGCGCCCATGCGTTTCCCGCGCTGGGTAAAGAGCAGCGTGGTGAACGCGCGGTCTTTGTGGTCGAACAACGCCGCCCGCGCCTGCCCGCGCTCGGCCTGCCAGCGGGCGATGGCGTCGGCTGTGTACTTGGGGATCCAGATCCAACCCGGGCCGCCATACTTCGAGGAGGGGATGTGCAGGTAGTGGACGTTCGTGGCCTGCTCCTCCCCCACGACTTCGGCGCCGGGCGGCAAGGTTTCCCCGTCCTCGCCGCGCATCTCTGGTTCCCACTCGGCGCGCACGCAGTCGGCGCGCAGCCGCAGCAACTCGTTCGGTCGCCGGGCGGTGCTGACCCAGAGCAAGGCCATCGCCTGGACAGCGGCGAAGGGCCAGTACGGCGTCGGCCCCAGGTCGTCCGGGGTCAGGCGCGCCGCCTGGATCGCCAGGCGTTGCCAGATCACGAGGGCGATGTCGCGTGGCTCGGAGCCGGCTAACGCTTTTTGCACGTGCTCCGGTGTGGCCAAAGCTTCCCGCGGCTCGAACAGGCGAGGCAAGCGCCGCGCCGGCGCGGCGCCGACGGCGTGGGCTTTGGCGTGGAGGTCGCGGAAGAACCGCCGCATGGCGGCCAGGAACTGGGAGATGGTCTCGTAGCCGAAGCGTGTGCCGAGCAAGCCCCGTCGCTGCAAGTCGTGGCGGCCTTCCGCGCTGACGAAGACGTCGTTGGTCTCCTCCAACACCGCCGTCCGCAGCGCCAACGCCAGTTCCTCGGTCCATTGCTCCGGCGAGACGATGCCGGGGTGGCGGGCGGCGAGCCAGCGCCCGGCGTACAGGATGTACCCGCCGTAGTGGCGCGCGACGGGCCGGGCCAGCCCCCGCGAGCCGGTCGCGCGCCAGGCGAGGTACCAGGCATACCACTCGGCGGGGACTCCGTCACCGGATCCGGGCGGGAAGAGATCCTGCTGCGCCGGGTCGGCGCGCGGCGCGAGGATGTCCAGCGCGACCAAGGCCGTGCTGATCCTGCCCAGCATGATGCTCGCAGGGTGGGCGGGAACCATCGCCACCGCGCGCTCGACCACGTTCCAAGAAAGGTCGTCGAGCCAGGGACACCGATTGAGGAGCAACAGGAAGGCGATGACCTGGCGCCGCTGCTTGAGGGAGAGCTGGCCGGTGGCGTAGCCTTCGTTGGCCAGGACGGCGTCAATACGCGCGACCTCGCCAGCAATGCGGTCGGCGCCGAACACGACGCGGGCCATCGGGTAGAAGGCGGTGGCGGTCCAGAGTGGGCCGAACTCGTCGAAGTCGCACAGGAGGTAGGCCACATCCAGCAAATGGGGGCGCAGGCCGTTGCGCCCATCCTGCAGCGCGTTCGCCTCCTCGAAGGCCAGGGCGGTGGCCCCGACGACCTCGCGCCACTCCTGGGCTGACCACTGCCAGAACGCCCGGCCGCGTCGATGCATCTGCCGGAACATGATGCGGGTGGCCAGGGTGCGGCGGCTCGCGTCCTTGCGGCGCAAGGCGTAGACCTCGTGCAGAGGAAGCGACAGGCGAGCGAGGAGAGCTTCCGCCGCTCTCCGGGGCGTGCTGTTTGCGGGGGCGTGGCCATCGACGAGGACGGCCAGCGCCGCGCGTTCGGCTGCCGTGAGGGGACCGCGGTCGTAGCGCTCCGGGCGGAGCGGCATGCGCCAGACCGGCCGCGCCGGGGGAGGACCCAGGCAGGGAATGCAGCCGTGCGGAGCTACCGTCCATCGCCGCCGCCGTGGCGCAACGGTTCCTGGATCAGGCGCTCGAGGCGAGCGTCCATGGCGCTGGTCGCGGCCCGAATCCTGGCGCCCAATTCGACTGGCGCCAAATGGACGTAGAGGCGCGTCGTCTCCGTCGAAGCGTGTCCGGCGAAGAGCGCGATGTCCTCGAGGGGAATGCCGGCCGCCTTGAGCGCGGTCAGCCGCTGGTGGCGGAAGGTGTGGGGGTGGAGTTGCGGCAGGTCGAGGGCAGCCCGCAGGGCTTCGATCACATCATTGAAGGCGCCTGGGACAAGCGGCCGGCCCGGATTGCGCGTCGATTCGGATACGAAGAGTGGTCCCCGTTCGTCGAGGGCGTAGGCGGCAACCAGCGCCCGGCGCTGCCGATCGAGGTAGTGGTCCAGCACACGCTGGCCGACCGGGGACAGCGGGACCCAGCGCTCCCGGCCGGACTTGGAGGTCTCTGCTCGGACCTTCAGCAGCGCGCGATGGCGGTCGTAGTCGTCGCTGCGCAAGCACACCAACTCCTCGCGGCGCAAGGCGCCATCGTAGGCCACGAGGATCATAGCCCGGTTGCGGGCAGGCTCCTGGGTGACGACGTGCAGGACGATCCGCTCCCAGACATCGGCTGGGGCGATCCAGGGCAGGCGTCCCCGCATCCGCACCAGCGCTCGTCGGGGGGAGTCCCCGGCTCGTCCGGCGCTCCCGCGCGGCAGCGGGTTGCTGCCGTCGCGCCTGATGTGCGCCCGGATCAGGTAGTCGTAGAACTGACGTAGCGCGACCACATGCTGGGCGATCGTGGCATCGGCAGCTCCAGAGAGGGAGATGACGTTGTCGGGTCGTGTCCGCTGCTCCTGATCACCCGTTCGCCGACGCCTCGCATAGCGCAGATCATCGAGGTAGGTGAGGAGTTCACCCTCGTCGGCTTCGACCCACAGTTCGATCGGGCCAGCCGCAAAAGAGGCCAGGAATCGGTCGAGGTTGCGGGCGTACGCATCGATGGTCTTCGGCCGTCGGGAGAACTGGCGCAGGCGGACGATGAAGGCACGCGCATGCGGGGCGCCCGCCACGTGCGGATACGCGTCCCACCGGATCTCGTCGCACCGCTCGTCCATGCGCACGCCCGTGTACCGCTGCGCCCACGACTCGGCATGGAGCCATGCTGGCGTCTCGCCTCGATGCTACGGCAGTCACCCTAACTCCCTCTTAAGCGATGCGGAATCCACGGAGACCATCCGAGCTAACACCCTTGACCTTGTGGACGTGCCCTTCGACCGTCCCATTCGACCAGGGTTCGGTGATGGCGGCGGCTACGGCCGCGTGATCGGCCAGCATGCCGTTGGCGACACCGGCGAGGCTGGGAATGCCGCTCGCCTGGGCGTCGGCAAGCCAGGTCTCCAGGCCCGCGGCATCCTTGTCTTTGAGCACCGTCCGGAAGCGCTGGACCAGCGTGTAGGCGGCGCTCACCGTCTCGTCAGCATCCAGCAGCCGTTGCACGACCGGGCGCTCCTGGTCCGTGAGCCGTTCGGGCGGGTGGGTCAGCAGTCGGCGCAGGCGGCGGTGATCGATCGCGCGCCGGTTGCGCTTCTGGCGAAGCGGCTTGGGCGCCTGGGGCGGACGCCAGGAGCGCACCGCTTCGCTCAGCAGGGTGCGGCTGCCATCGTAGCCGCGCTCGACGATCTCGCCATAGAGTCGCACGGCGTTGGTGCAGCCGTCGCTCCAGCGTTGCTGGAGATAGTCCGTGTACGGAGCGAGCTTCGGTGAACTGATACCGCCAGGTCGGGGCTGGTCACGGCCATTACGCGGGGGCACTGCGCTGTCCAGGAGCCGGCGCACCGTCCGCCGGTGCAGATGCAAGGTTTCGGCGATGCGACGAATGCTGTCGCCTTGGGCGCGTCGATCGTGGACGGCCTTCCACCGGGCCTCCCGTGCCGCGCGCCGCGCAAGCTCTTGTTGTTTCGTCGGGCTGAGCGGGCGCGCTGGCGGCAGCGGTTCTGCACGGGCCGCCGGCGGCGCCGGGGGAGCGACGTCCGCTGGCCCCGCTTCCTCCGCCGGTTCTTCCTCCGCTCCATCTGCCTCCGGCGGTGGTTCAGCAGGGGCGACGGCGCCGTCGGTCGTCGTCTCCCAACGCCGCTGCTTCAGCAACTCGTCGAACGCGTCCGTGACATTCTTGACCAAATGGAAGCGGTCGGCGATCTGCCGAGCGTGTCAATCATCACCAGCATTAGGCCAGAATTTGGCGGGATTGCCATGAAACATTAGGCCAGCAGATCGCCACGAAACATTAGGCCACCCGGCGGCGAAGACGCCATCATCGCGCCTTTGAGGAGGACGCGATGGGCTACCGGGAGAAAGGTCGCATGGAAATCGTGGAATTGGTCCGGCGTTGGCAAGCCGGGGAAGCAGAACGAGAGATTGCCCGGCAGACGGGCATGGCCCGCGCCACCGTGAATAAGTATCTCGTCGCCGCCAGTGTGGTGGGCGTCGAGCGCAGCGGGCCGCCGCCAACGGAGGCGCAGCTGGGCCGGCTCGGTCAACTCAGTCGGGTGGTCGGCGTGGCGCGGCCCCGGGCGGCGCCGGAGCGTGAGCGTTTGGCCGCCGAGCGCGAACGGATCGCCCGCTGGCTTGGCGACGACCGGCTGCAACTGACGCGGGTGC
>DASRLC010000224.1:0-2810 GCA_035648655.1 Polyangia bacterium | reverse complement strand
CTCCCGCACCATTCGACCCGCCGACTTCAGTCCCGCCGCTCCCTCCCGTTCCGCTGCCGCCGGATCCGGATTGACAACTTGCGGCGAAAAGCACAGCCGCGATAAACGCCGAGATGCCGCTCGAGACTCTTGTTACCATGGCCTCTACTGCAGATGCGGGGCGTCTTTGTAATGGAAAATGAGCGACCCCTATGAACGCTCGCCGGACATACCGACCATCAGCGCAAGCCGCGCTGACCGTCGCCGCTTTCGCGCTGGGTTGCTCCGAGACCCGGAACGTCGGCACCAGCGTTCCGCGCGGGCTGCTGCCGGTCGACGAGCGCAACCCGATTCTACTGGCCAACGATGGAGCCTCCGACAACTGGCAAGGGGAGTACGCCGTCCTCCTGGCGAACGGCGGGGGGCCAGAGCTGGCGGGGATCATCGTGAGCACGAGCCCGCCATGGCCCGATCTCGATACCAACATGGCCGGCTGGCGCGGGTTGGTCACCGCGGCCCGCGCGAGCGGCCTCCGCAACATCCCGGACCCAATTGCGAGCACCGGACCCCCGCTCACGAGGCCGACGAGCGGCGCGATCAAAGATACGACCCCGAACCGTTCGGAGGGCGCGCACCTGATCCTCGACGCGTCTGCGGCCCTCAGCCTTCCGTACCGACCTCTGGTCGTCGTGACAGGCGGCCGCTTGACGGACGTGGCGGACGCATACCTTATGGATCCGACAGTCGCCGAGCGCGTCGTCGTGGTGTCGTCGTTGGGGAGCACGACCGACACCGGAGGCGCGATGGGGGCCCCGAACGGCGAGATGGATCCCTGGGCGGACTCGATCGTGACTGCGGGGTTTCGGTTCGTGCAGGTCAGCGCCTTTTACGATCAGACCACCGACGTCCCGCCCGCGCGTCTGCCAGAGCTGCCCGCCAACCCCCTGGGCGATTGGATCGCGGCGAAGGCGAAGCAGCCGACCATCTTCAACCTCGCCCAGGCGGCCGATCAGGTCGCGGTGGTGGCGGTGGGGATTCCCAGCTTCGTCACCGGCGTGGAGAACGTCTCTCCGGCTGCGCTCGTCGGCGCGGGCGCGAGCGCCGGGCCCGATCTCGTCGCCGATCCGGCCGGCCCCCTCTTGCTCGTGACCCAAAACGCCAGCGCCGATGCCACGAATCGATTTTGGGAGCTGCTGCTTGATCCGAACACCTACGGCCCTTGAGCGAACCCGCTGACCTAAAGACCCTCTGATCGACGTCCCCCAAAACCTCCACGGTCTCAATCTCCCGCGCTGCGATTGGACGGCTCGGATCCGCGCCGCCACTCTCTCTAGCGCCCGTATCCCGCGGCGACGATCAAGTCGGCGGACCCGACCGCCTCCGTTCTCTTCATGTGCACGGAGAACCCCAACGATCTTGTCGCGCTCTCCAATGTCGAGTGCGGAAGCCCCTCTGGGCCGTATAGCGCGACCAACTCGCTGACCATGGCGATCCTGAAGCTGGCAGCCGCGCAGGAAGCCTCGACACACGTCCGCCTGCTCGACTGCGTCGACATGCACTATCCGTTCCCTGGCAACGGCTTCGGGGACACATCATCGCTCTGGGACGCGACGAGCAGCTCCGTGGTTCCGCACATTCAGGGGTGGATCAACTCGACCTATCCCGGGACGGGACTCTGCGTCAGTGAATACTCCCTCGCCAAGGACGGCGGCGACGGCAACACGCCCGACCCGACGACGGGCACGCAGCTGGCCGACATCCTCGGCATGTACGGGCGGCTCGGGTAGGAGGTCGCCTCGTACTTCGTCACGCTCGTCCATGGCTCGACGCACCTGCCGATCTACAACGCAATGGCGATGTTCGGAATTACGACGGCAATGGCGGCCATTTCGGCGCCTTCTCGATCGGCGCCGCCAGCCCCAACAAGGGCGTGAACGTGTACGCCGCCTCGGATTCACCGACGAACCCGACCAAGGTCTGGGTCATGCTGGTGAACGTGAGCGGCGCGGCCCAGAGCGGACTTTCGGTCACCCTGAAGAACTTCGCGCCGAGTGGCTCAGCCCTGGTCTACCGAACTACGGGTGGCGGCGCCCCAGCGCAGGACACCGCCGTCGCGGTCGCGAACGGCAGCATTTCAGGGTTTTCGCTGGCGGCCAACTCCGTTGCACTGCTCGTGATGACCAAATAAACGCCTGCGCCGGCATTCGGGCAACGCGCCGCTCTCTTTCGACAGGCCTAACCGAACGGCGTTTCTCAGCGCCGGAGCAAGCCCGCGGCGCCGAGAAGCACCACCACGATGCTCCCTCGGTGATCGGGCGATGCCCGGCGCGGCACCCGCCGTCCCCACCCCGGAATCCACTGCTTCGCCAGCTTGCGGCGTGCCTTCTGTCGCCGCGCTTCCGAGGCGTTCCTAAATTTAGTGGCCTCACGTCCCCTTCGGGAGCGAGAAAGGTCCGGATCCGGCGGGGCCTGTGGGGGACCTATCGCGGCTCGACGATGTGTCGCGGAAGGCCTCGCACCATTTTCCGGGCAACAACCGCCGCCCTCGCGGCAGTCTTGGAGGTGAACGATCGATCGATGTTCTCTCTGGCGGAGGTCGCGACCTCGAGCGGCGCGAAAACCTTGGCATCCGGCGTCGTGCTGGCCCTGTTGTTCGGTGGGTGCGGCGGCCCCGGTGCATCGAGCTCGTCGGGAGGGACCAGCGGCGGAACGGCGACCGGCGGCACCTCGACCGGCGGGCAAGGTGCTGGTGGGAAAGGCGGCTCGGGCGGCGGCCCGCCGACCGGAGGCACCAATGGCAGCGGAGGCGGCGTAGGCAGTGGGGGCGTGAC
>DASRLC010000223.1:0-5668 GCA_035648655.1 Polyangia bacterium | reverse complement strand
GTGTCGTGTTACGCCGCGAATCATCTGTGTGTGAATGGCAGCTGCATCGCGGGCGATTGCCGGCAGACCTCGGACTGCGGCGGCGGGCGCATCTGCGACACCACGACCTTCACCTGCGGGCCGTGCCCCGACGACCCGACCTGCGTCGGCAGCTACGGCGCGAACCATCTGTGCGTGAACGGCAGCTGCATCTCGGGCAACTGCCGTACCGCCGCCAATTGCACGGGCGGCCAGGTGTGCGACCCCAACCTCTTCACCTGCGAAGCGTGTACCGACGACGTCGCCTGCGCGGCGGGCTATGGACCGGGTCATCTGTGCGTCGGCGGCGCCTGCCTGGTCGGTCAATGCCGAACCTCGCCCGACTGCAGCGGGGGACAGGTCTGCAACGCCAGCACCTTCACCTGCGGCGCCTGCGGCGGGGATGCCGCCTGCGTGGCCGGCTACGGCACCAACCACCTGTGTATCGGCGGCGCTTGCACCTCCGGAACTTGCCACGCGACCGTGGACTGCGGCGGCGGCGAGCTCTGCGACAGCGCCACGCACACCTGCGGGGCATGCACCACCGACACGTCGTGCGTGGCGGCATACGGGCCGCAACACCTGTGCATCGGGAACGTCTGCGTGGCCGGCAACTGCCACAGCTCGACCGACTGTACGGGCCGCCAGATCTGCGATCTGCCGACGCACACCTGCCACGCGTGCGGCAGCGACGCCTCCTGCCAGGCCGACCCGTCGTACGGCGTGACCACCGTCTGCGTGTCGGGCGGCTGCATCTCGGGCGACTGCCACGGCCCCTCGTCGGACTGCCCGACCGGCCAGCTCTGCGGCATCGCGACCCCCGACACCTGCGGCGCCTGCACCACCGACGCCCAGTGCACAGGCGATCCCCAATACGGCGCCGGCAACATCTGCTACCAAGGGATCTGCCAGCCCGGTAACTGTCACGGCACCAGCACCGATTGCAGCGGCCCCGACGCAGCGCTCATCTGCGGCGCCGGCGCGGCCAACACCTGTGGCCCCTGCGCGACCGATTCGCAGTGCCAGGCCGACCCGGCGTACGGCTCGTCGACCATTTGCAAGACCACCGGCACCGGCAGCGGGACCTGCGTGAGCGCGGCCTGCAGCGGCAGCGCCGCCTGCGCCGGCAACCCGGGCGACTTCTGCTGCGGCAGCCTCTGCACGCCCGGTAACTGCTGCGTCGACGCCGACTGTGCGGCCAACCCGAAATTCGGATCGATCTACCGTTGCGTGAGCAACAGCTGCACCGGCTGCTCGGCCGTCGCCGGCAACAAGTACTTCGTCGATCCGGTCTCGGGTAACGACGCCACCGCCACCGGCAGCGGCATCGCGGGCGGCCTGGCCAGCCCGAGCTGCAGCTTCAAGACCGTGACCCGCGCGATGCAAGTGGTGGGCGGCTTCGCGGTGGCCGGCACGCAGATCGTGGTGGTCGGGCACGCCGGACAGACCGTGGTGCTCGACGCCAGCGAGGTATTGCCGATCGTCGTTCCCTCCAACGTCGCCATCGTCACCCAGAACGGCCCCATCCGACTCAACTTGCCGGCCAGCGCCGATCCCAACTTCGGCAACATCGCCGGGTTCCAGCTGGGCGGCGACAAGGCCTCCCTCGTTCCCGACCCGGCGGCGCCCATCACCATCGACGGCGCGCTCCAGACGTCGGGGATCGGCATCGGTGTTTCGCCGGGCACGGGCAAGAGCGCGGCCATCTCGTACGTCAGCGTGCAGAACACCGGCGGCAACGGCATCGCGGTCGCTAACGGCACGCTCAGCATCGGGCAGGGCGTGACGGTCACAGGCGCCGGGACGGCCCTCAAACGGCGCGACGGCCTCAACATCGCGGGCGGGACGGTCAACATCGCGGTGGCCGCCGGCCAGGCGCCCACGGCGTTCAGCGGCAACACCCAGCACGGCATCTATGTGACGGGTGCCGGGGTGGTGAACATCTCGGGCGTGCCGGTGGTGCCCGCCAACGGGCAGGGGACGGTCGTGGCCGACGGAAACTTCTTCGCCGGGCTACGGATCTTCGAGGCCCCCGGGGCCGCCGCGCTCAGTACCGTGACGGGTCTCGTCACCTGGTCGAACGCACAGAACGGCCTGCGGCTCTACGGCGGATCGAAGGTCAAGGTGCGGGGCGGCGTGTTCCTCGACAACGGCCTCAACGGCGTCTACATCACGTCGTACGACGGCACGACTGGCGGCAACGATCTTTCGGGGCTGGATCTGGGCAGGGCCGGCGATCTGGGGCGCAACCAGCTCCAGGCCGCGCTGGGCTCGGGGCCCGATCTGGCGGGCCTCTGCGTCGGGATGGCATCCGGGCAGGGCGCGCTGTCGCTGGCGGCGGAGGGGAACCTGTTCTCCGGACCGACCGACTGCAGCAGCTCGACCGCGACCATCGTTCGATCGGCGGTCTGCGGCGGAGACGTCGACCTGGGCGTGGTCACCGCCACCGGCACCACCGTCGCCGTCGACGTCGCCGGCTGTCACTGAGCGACCTTCGGGCGATCGTGCACGACCGCTGTTTCACGGCGGGGCCCCGGCGATCCAGGCCCGCAGGCGGGCGACCAGCGGGGCGGGAAGTGTCCGACGTGGCGGCATGGCCGGCCGACTGCGTCGTTCGATCTTGGTCACGAGCAGGCTGCCCGCCGGATCGCCCGGCGCGACAGCCGGTGCGGTGTCGCCGCCGCGCATCACCCAAACAAATTCGTCCAGACGCAGGCCACCGCGCTGCTCGGTCGGCCCGTGACAGCCGACGCACCAGCGCTCGAGCACGGGCGCGACGTCGCGTTCGAAGCTCAGCGGCCGACCTCGGACGGCGGCCGTCGCCGACGGACCGAGCGCCAGGAGCGCGCCCGCCAGGACCAGGCGACTGGGCCGCAAACGGCGGCGGTCAGCGCGGCGTTCTTGCAATTCGGATCCCGCTCCTTTAGGGTCCACCACCTTAGCGCGATGGCCTCCCGACAGCTGGATCTTATCGCGGGCGGAGCGAAGCCCAGCGCGGCCGCCGGTGGAGATGGCCGCGGCCGCAAGCGTGGCGGTTCCAGCGGAGACGGCGGTGGCCAGCCGCCCACGCCGCCGGCCGACGCCTCGCTGGCCGACGAAGCCCAGCGTCGCTACCTCAACTATGCGGTCAGCGTCATCACCGCCCGCGCGCTGCCCGACGTGCGCGATGGCCTCAAGCCGGTTCAGCGGCGGATCCTGTACGCGATGTACGCCAATCTGCACCTCTACCCCGACGCCAAGTTCCGCAAGTCGGCCACCATCGTCGGGGACGTCCTGGGCAAGTTCCACCCCCACGGCGACTCGGCCTGTTACGAGGCGATGGTGCGCCTGGCGCAGCCGTTCTCGATGCGCGTCACGCTGGTCGAGGGGCACGGTAACTTCGGCTCGCTCGACGGCGACGCGCCGGCCGCCCACCGTTACACCGAGGCGCGCCTGGCGCCGCTGGCGATGGAGCTGCTCGACGAGATCAAGCAAGGGACCGTCGACTTCCGCCCCAACTACGACGGCACGACCGAAGAGCCGATCGTGCTGCCGGCCAAGGTGCCGCAGTTGCTCATCAACGGCTGCACCGGGATCGCCGTCGGCATGGCCACCAACATTCCACCCCACAACTTGGGCGAGGTCTGCGCGGCGGCTGTCGCGCTGCTCGACGATCCCAAGCTCGAGACCAAGGATCTCCTCAAGTACATCAAGGGGCCGGACTTCCCCACCGGCGGTCAGGTCACCAACAGCAAGAAGGAGCTGCGCGAGATCTACGAGACCGGGCAGGGGGGGGTGCGGGTGCGCGGCGAGTACAAGATCGAGTCGGGCGGTGGCCGCGGCGGCGACCACATCATCGTAACCTCCATCCCCTACGCGCTCACCAAGGCCAGCGTGGTCGAGCGGATCGCCGACGTCATCATCGCCAAGAAGCTGCCGCTGCTGGTTGACGTGCGCGACGAATCCACCGACGACGTTCGCATCGTCCTCGAGCTCAAACCGGGCGCCGATCCGGCCATGGTGATGGCGTATCTCTACAAGCACACGCCGCTCGAGACCGGCTTCCACGTCAACCTGACCTGCCTCTTCCCCACCGAGAATCGCGAGATCGCGGCGCCGGTGAAGGTCGATCTGGCGGCGATGCTGCGCGAGTTCCTGATCTTCCGCGAGCGGACCGTCCGTCGGCGGTTCGAGTTCGAGCTGGCCGAGCTCCAGCGCCGCATTCACATCCTCGAAGGCTTTGCGATCATCTTCGACCTGCTCGACGAGGCGATCCGGATCATCCGCAAGTCGGATGGCAAGGCCGACGCGGCCGTCAAGCTGATCAAGCGCTTCGAGCTGTCGGAGGCGCAGACCGAGGCGATCCTCGAGCTGAAGCTCTACAAGCTGGCCCGGCTGGAGATCAACGCCGTCCTCGGGGAGCTGGCCGACAAGCGCGGGCGCGCCAAGGAGATCGAGGCCATCCTCGGCGACAAGCGCAAGCTGGTGCGCGTGGTCCGCGGCGAGATCACCGAGGTGGCCGGGCGATTCGAGGACAAGCGGCGCACCAAGATTGGCGGGGGCGGCGGCGACGAGGCCGAGTTCGTGGCCGAGGACTTCATCGTCGACGAGGAGGTCACGGTGATCCTTTCGCGCGATGGCTGGCTCAAGCGGGTGCGCGAGGTGAAGGATCTGTCGGCCACTCGGCTGCGCGAAGGCGACGCCATCCTGGCGGTCGTCCGCGGCTCGACCAAGGAGCCGATCGCGATCTTCTCCAACTTCGGCAGCGCCTACGTCATCCGCATCAACGACGTGCCGGCCTCGACCGGCTACGGCGAGCCGGTGCAGAAGCTGTTCAACTTCCGCGACGGCGAGCGCGCCGTGGGCGGGATGGCGGTCTCCGAGAAGAGCGCCCCCAAGGGGACGCTGGCGGTGGCGGTCGGCAAGGGGGGCTTCGGCCTGCGCTTCAACCTCGACGCGCACCGCGAGCTGTCGACACGGGCCGGCCGCCGGTTCGCGAGGCCCGCCGACGGCGACGAAATCGTCGGCGTGCTTCCGGCCGGCGACAAGGACGTGCTATGCGTCGTCACCAGCGACGCCCGGGCTCTCCTCTGCAAGGCAGGCGAGCTCCCCGAGCTGGCCGGCGCCGGCCGCGGGGTGACGGTCATCAAGGTCGGCGAGGCATCGGTGGTCGGCATCGGCGTCGGCGCCCCCCGCGAGAAGGACGTGCTCATCGCCGAGACCGACGACGGCAAGGAGCTGCCGGTCGGTCCTGGTCGCTTCAGCGTCACCGCGCGGGGCGGCAAGGGGCACACCCTCAAGCGCAAGACCAAGATCGTGCGGGCCACCGCCCCGCTGGCGTCGCCGCCACCAGCGCTGCTGAACTGACATGGCCTCCACCGGCTACACCTCGGACGACATCACGGTCCTCGAAGGGCTCGAGCCGGTGCGCCGTCGCCCCGGCATGTACATCGGGGGAACCGACACCAAGGGCTATCACCATTTGCTCTGGGAGATCGTCGACAACTCGGTCGACGAGGTCATCAACGGCTTCGGCTCGCGCATCGAGGTCACGCTGCACGCCGACTACAAATCCGCGACCGTGCGCGACGACGGCCGCGGCATCCCGATCGACATCAAGAAGGAATACAAGAAGTCGGCGCTGGAGCTGGTGCTGACCACGCTGCACGCC
>DASRLC010000222.1:0-7211 GCA_035648655.1 Polyangia bacterium | reverse complement strand
GTGTGGGCGTTCCTTCGGCAGCGCAGCACCGAGATGCTGGCCATCCCGGCCCCCGAGATCGATTTTTCATCGGCGCACCCCTTCGTGTTGTTGGTCGTGGGCGTCAACGGCAGCGGTAAGACCACCACCATCGGGAAGCTGGCCGCCAAGCTGAGCGCAGAGGGAAAGCGGGTTTTGTTGGCGGCCGGCGACACCTTCCGCGCCGCCGCGGCGGAGCAGCTCGAGATCTGGTCCGTCCGCAGCCAGGCCACGCTCGTCCGTGGCAAAGAGGGCGCGGATCCCTCCTCGGTCATCTTCGACGGCGTCAAGCGCGCCGCCACCGAGGGATTCGACGTCGCCATCGCCGATACCGCGGGGCGCCTCCACACCAAGACCGATCTCATGCAGGAGCTGCAGAAGATCCGCCGTGTGATCGGGAAGGCCAGCCCGGGCGCGCCGCACGAGACCTGGCTGGTGATTGACGCCACCAGCGGTCAGAACGCGATCGCGCAAGCGCAGATCTTCACGGGGGACATGTCAGTCACCGGCATCGTGCTCACCAAGCTGGACGGCACCGCCAAAGGCGGCGTGATCTTGGGCATCGCCGATCAGCTTAAAATTCCGGTGCGGTATGTGGGAGTGGGAGAGCGCGTGGAAGACCTACGGCGCTTCGATCCGGAGGAGTTCGTCGAGGCGCTGTTCGCCCCCCAGGTAACTAGCGAGCAAATTTAGTTGCTTGGATTTTTTTCCGCGTGCTATAGTGCGCGGAATTCACTTTCACGCTGTAAGTATTTGATATTTTTTAGCTTTTAGCCCTTCGGCTTTCCCACCCCCCCAGAGACAGCGAGGGATCATGAAGCGACCGGCCATCTGCCTTTTCGTATGGGTTGCCATCGTAGGGTGGGCCGCGACCGGGCACGCAAAAAAGGGAGGCGGGAAGGCGGCGGCGGCGGCACCGGCAGCGGACCAACCAGCGGACGACAGCGCGGGCAGCGCCGACTCCGGCGACCAGAAAGCGGCACCCGCCGATGACAGCAAGCCGGCCGCCGGCGGAAAGGATGCCGCCGGGACCCCGAGCGAGAGCTTGGACACCTCGGACGACACCCAACCTGCCAAGGTCGACGAGGATCTGGGAGGACCGAAGCCGGCGGCTCGGGCCACCTCCGCCCTGAGCTGGAACGACATCCTGGTGGTTCCGCGCAAGCGGTTCATCAAGAGTGGTCGCTTCGAGATTCAGCCCTTCACAGGCATGTCGATCAACGACACCCTGATCCGCCACTACGTCTTCGGGGTGGACCTCAACTACTTCCTCACCGACGTCCTTTGGATCGGGCTGCAGGGGCAGTACTTCATCAAGCAGCTCACGAATCAAGAAGAAGTGGTCGGCCTGGTATACAACCGGGCGCCGACTCTGAACCAATATCTCTACGGCGGCTCTTTCAACTTCGGGTACGTGCCGGTGTACGGAAAGTTCGCCCTCTTCAACCGCCACATCATGCACTGGGAGATGTGGGCTTCGGCGGGCGTCGGCGTGACGATCACCAAGGTCATCCCGCGCGATCCGGCCAACGACGCGCTGGCGTTCAAAAACACCGATCTGACCCCCAACGTCGGCATCGGCAGCCGGTTCTTCATCTTCGACTGGTTGACGGTGAACTTCGCGCTGCGCGACTACCTGGTGCCCGACAAGTTCGAACCGCTGCTGGATGGCGCCCAAGCCACTCCGGCGATCACGACCGCAGCCGAGGCCCAGGCGAACGCCCACTCTGCCTTGGTCAACAACTTGATTTTCTATGTCGGCGCCGGTTTCTATTTGCCGACGAAGTTCCAGTACAAGACTCCCCGTTAGGGCGGCGTCCATGAACCTGAACGCGGATCTCAACCTGCAAGCGACCCGGCGCTCGACAAAGGACATGCCCATGAAGATGAATCCGACCTGCGGACATCGCGGACACCGCGGACAGAAGCGTTTCGCGCTGCTCGTCGCGCTGGCGATGACGGCCGTCCCGCTGGCGGCCCAGGCACAGCGCAAGAGCCCGCTCGCCGACGCGCCAGCCATCCGGAAGCGCTACGAGCTGCGGGCGACCCGTCTCGAGGTGGGCGCCGGTCTCGGCACCACACTGAATCAAGATTTCTACCACACGGTGTTCTTCAACCTGAAGATTGGCTTCCACTTGAACGACTGGCTGTCGATCGCCGGCTTCGGCAGCTTCGCGGTCGCCAACATCGCGACGACCTTTCAGAACGATCTGGTGAGCTCGCTCAACGCCACCCCGGCGATGAATCAGCTTCCGAATGAACCGACCAAGAGCGAAGCGCAGGCTTCGATGCAGAAGATCAAAAACGTTCTGGGGGCCCAGCTCGAGTTCACCCCCTTTACCGGCAAGTACTCGCTGGCCGGTAAGCTCTTCGCGAGCTACGACTTCTACGCCTTCGGCGGCCCAGGTCTCATCAGCGTCGAGCCGACCAACAGCAGCAGCCTGACCGACTGCGGCTCCGTCATGCGTAACCCGGCGTCGGTGACCGGTCCGACGGGCCCGTTCTCTTGCGCCGTGACGGGATCCAAGGTGGGCGCCAACTTTGGCGTCGGTCTGCACAGCTACTTCAATGAATGGGTCGCGCTGAACATCGAGCTGCGCGACATGTTGGCGCAGCTGAACCCATCGGGCCGTGACGTCAACGGTGACGGCGTTGCCAACAACACCGATCTGAGCTGGAGCCACACCTTCATGTTGTCGGCCAACGTCGTCTTCTATCTGCCGTCTACCGCGAGCATCTCGCCGTAGACCGCGTCGCCTCGAACGCCCCCCATGTCGTCCCCGTCGCCTAAGAAAAAAGTGACGCTGTACTTCAACGCCGGCGTGCTGGGCGAGACCCAGCACGAGGCGATTCGCCAGGATCGCTCGATCTCCTGGATCATCCAGGCAGCCTGGCGCGTGGCCCGGGAAGAGGTTCGCCGCCTGCCCGGCTATTCCGGGCAGACCGGCGGTGACGAGCCGGGCAGCAACAAGACGCAGATCGACTCGCTGTAGTCGCCGGCCGGCGTCACGTAGTAGATCTGGATCGGATCGGCGAGCGTGCCCTCCATCGGAGGTGACGTGAACGAACCGTCTGCCTTGCCGGAGGCGAAGACCCCCGTCTGGAGCGTTCGGTTGCGGAGGTAGTAGGTGGCCAGGGAGGCGGCCGGCAACGGTCCCCCTTGCGCGATCCAGAGCTGCTGGGTGCTGCCTCCGTCGGCCGCCGTCCCGCCGTCGACCTCCGCGACGATGGTGGACGAGAAGGCGATGTCGGCCTCCCCGGGAGGAGGCACGGTGAGAATGGGCGCCACGCAGGCTCCCAGGCTCGTGACGGCCAGAACCGATCCGGTCAGCCTAATCCGACGAAGGTAACGCGACGTCATGGGACGGATGGCCTCAGCGAAGATGAAAAGCAAAAACCACGCCCGGCGGATGTCTCGACATTTCGCGGCCCATCGCGCCGAACCGTCAACCGAGTTGGCGACCGACGCAACCTAGTTCCCTGCGCAGCGGCCATCTAGACCACGAAATTATAGCGCTTGAGCTTCTTCTGCAGCCCGAAGCGAGAGAGCCCCAGCAAATCCGCGGCTTTGGTCTGATTGTTTCCAGAGCGGCCCAGCGCCTCGCGCAGCAGCGACCTCTCCAGCCGCTCGACACGGGGTTTGAGGCTCAGGTTATCGGGGTCATCGGCACCCTGTGCCCCCGCCGGGTCGCCGCCGGTGATCCTTGGCGACAGATCGCCCAAGGTGATTCGTGGACCCGACAGCGCGTCGGCGCGGATCATCTCGTTCTCGAGCTCGCGGACGTTGCCGGGCCAGCGATAGGCCAAAAGACAAGCCAGGACCGCCGAGTCGAACGGCTTCGGCGCTGGGCGCCCCGCCGCCTTACCCAACTTGGCCAGGAAGGTCTCGACCATGAGCGGAATGTCGTCGCGTCGCTCCCGCAGGGGCGGCAGCGCGATGGTGGCGACGTTGAGGCGAAAGAAGAGATCGCGGCGGAACTTCCCCTCTTCGACCATCTGCGCCAGGTCGCGGTTGGTGGCGGCGACCACGCGGACGTCCACCTTGCGCATGCGCTCGCTGCCCACCCGGCGGATCTCGCCCTGCTGCAGGACCCGCAACAGCTTGCCCTGCATGCCGGGCGACATCTCGCCGACCTCGTCCAGAAAGAGCGTGCCGCCGTCGGCGATCTCGAACAGACCGCGGGTGTCGTGCTCGGCGCCGGTGAAGGCCCCCCGCACATAACCGAACAGCGTCGATTCGAGCAGCGTCTCGGGAATCGCGGCGCAGTTCTCGCTGACGAACGGGCGGTCCTTGCGCGGACCGTTGGCGTGAATCGCGTGGGCCACCAGCTCCTTGCCGGTCCCGCTCTCGCCCTGGATGACCACCGACAGCGCGGTGTCGGTGATCCGATCGATGAGGCGAAACAGCTCCAGCATCCGGGGCGTCCGCCCCACGATGTTGCGGTAGTCGTAGCGCACCGCCAGCGCTTCGCGGCTCTCGCGCAGCTCGACCTTGATCCCGGTCAGCTCCTCGCGGCGCGCCGCCAGCTCGGTCTCGAGGCGGCGATTGAGCGCCTCCACCTGACGCTCGCGGCGCCGCAGCTCGGCCAGCAGCCGCGCGTTCTCGAGCGCGATGGCGGCCTGCTCGGCAAAGTCCAGGACCAGGCGAACGTCCTCCTGATCGAAGGCCCCCTTGCGCAGGCGGTGGTCGACGTAGATGGTGCCGGCCGCCCGCCCCTTGATCACGAGCGGCACCGCCAACACCGAGCGCAGGTGCAGATCGGACACCGAGAGCGCTTCGCGGAAACGCGCGTCGCCCGCCGCGTCGATGGTCACGATCGGCGCGCCGCCCTCCGCCGCCTGACGCGCGATCGAGCGCGAGAGCTCGAACTCGGCGGTCGCCAGCGTCTGCTGATCGATGTTGCGCGCCACCTTGACGTTCAGCTCACCGCTTTCGTCCTCCAGCAAGAGGAATCCCCGCTCGGCGTCGGTCAGCTCGATGACCGTGTCGACGATCATCTCCAATAACCGCGGCAGCCGCAGCTCGCTGTTGAGGCGCTTGTTGATGCGCAGCAACCGGCGCAGCCGCGACTCTGCCGCCATGGCGCGCGCCGCCAGCGGTTCGCCGCCCGGCGTCCCCGCGCCTTCGGCGCGCAGCCAGGCGGTGTCGGGATCGGTCTCCAGCGCGGCGCGGTGATGTTCGGGGGTTGCCATGCGGACCTCCTGAAAGATGACGCGGGCCAGGTCGAGCGCCTCGCGCGCGCGCTCGGGAGCTGCGCCGCGCGCGCCGAGGCGGGCGGCCAAGGCGGCCAAACGCCAGGCGCTCGGCCGATGCGCCCGTGTGCGGCTCGCCAGCTCGAAGAGCCGCTGGCCCAGCTCCGCCGGCGGCGAAGCCCGATCGGGATCGGCAAGCGCCAGGGTCAGGATCGCCTGCGCCCGCAGCAGCTCCGGATCGTCGGCCAGATCGGGCGGCAATCCCGACGAGCCCGCCTCGACGCGGCGAAGCCGCGACGCCTCCTCGAAGGCCAGCCGGGCAGCCCCGATCTGGCCGCTCCCGACCAGCGGCTCGACCGACGCCCAAAGGGCACTGGCGCCCGAGCCCGGTTGCCCGACCCGGTCGAAGAGAGCCGCCGCCGCCCGGTAGTGGACGACGGCGGCATCCAGCTGGCCGGCCCGGCGCGCCAGATCGCCATGCACGAAGGCCGCCGTCGCCGCGGCCCGCGTCGGGACCCCCCGGCCGTCCAAGCCTTGCGCCCGCTCGAGGGCGCGGCGCGCGGCGGGCAGATCGCCCAATTCGACGAACAGATTGGCGGCGTTGACGAGGGCAGGAACGAGCTCCACCGCCGCCCCCAGACGCCCGAGCTCCCGCACCGCCCGGGCGCAAGCGGTCAGCGCCTCACCAAAGAGCCCTTCCTGGGTCAGCAGTCCGCCCAGGTTCAGCGCCACCGCGGCCACCGTGTGCACGTCGCCCTGCCGCGAACCGGTCTCGTAGGCGCGCCGGTAGGCCTCACGGGCCAGATGCTCGTCGCCACCGAGCTGGGCCAGGAGACCTTCGAGGTACGCGAGCCGCGTCTCGCTGGCCTCCCGCAGCGCTCCGAGCTGCGCCAAACGTTGGCGGGCCCGCGGCAGATCGCCCAGGTAGGCGTCGGCCAGTAGGGCGGATTCGACGCAGAGCGCACCGGCACCGGCGTGCGTGTCCACGAAGGTCCCATCTTCGAGGAGCGGGTCGACGATCGCCAAGGCCTCTCGAAATCGACCGGCGGTGATCAGCAACCGGGCCAGCCGCGCGCGCAGATCAACCGCCGGCAGACCGGCGGCGGCGCTCTCGGCCAACCCGCGCTCCAGCGTCGTGCGGGCACCCTCGACGTCGCCGCGGCGGGCGCGCAGCCACCCCTGGCGCTCGCAGACGGCCGCCGCCTGCCGAAGATCGACGGCTCGGTCGCGCGCCTGGCCCAGCGCGCGCTCTGCATCGTCGTACCGTCCCAGGATCGCGAGGCCAGTCGCAAGCGTCAGCCGCTCGTCGAGATCGATTGCATCGGGCGCCAGCGAGATGGCCCGCTCGAGCAGCGCGGCCGCCCGCGGACCGGCCCCCTGCCCCCGCGCCACCGCAGCGCCACGACGCAAGGACTCCGCCGCTTCGCCCGGTCGGCCCGCCATCACCAGGGCGTCCGCGCGGCGCAGATCATCGGCGGCCAAAAATCGAAGCGCCTCGACCGCGATGGCGCGCGCCAGCTCCGGCGGGGCGGCGGTGAGCGCGACCGCCTGGTGGGCACCGCTCGACAACCGGGCGACACCCTGGGGGCCGAAATCGATCCACCCAGCCGCCCGCGCCGCGCCCGAGGCCCGCACCGCCGCCGCGTCCTCCAGCCCCGCGACCGCCGCGCCCGCGCCTTCGCCCGCCAGCGCAACCGCCAGCACCAACCTCTGCGCGCCATCCGGCAGCGCCGCGAAGCTTCGCCGCAGCAAGTGTTCGAGATCGGCCCCCGGCTCGAGCACCGCGCGCGCGTCCAGGCCGGCGCGCAAATCCGCGATCAGACGGCGCCCCAGCACCGCCGCCAGCGCCACGTTGCCCCGCGCGACGCGCGCCAACTCGTCGAGAACCGCCGGCGGCGGCGGAAGGTCGACCCCGGCCCGAATCAGCTCGCCCAGCTCGGCGGCCGTGAGCGGCGCGAGCTCGAGCGACATGGCGAACGGGCGATCGATCGGCGCGGTCG
>DASRLC010000221.1:0-17001 GCA_035648655.1 Polyangia bacterium | reverse complement strand
CCCCGAGACGCGCCACAGGTTTTCGCTCAGCTTTTCGAGCGGACCGTGTGGCAGCGCCTTCCAAGCTCCCGTCGCGTTCGACATGCGGCGAACTTATAGCGAGCGGGCCCCGAGTCAATGCGAAGCGGTCCCCTTGGCGGTTGGGACGCCGCCATGGGTCTCGGCCAAATCCTGCTGCTCGGCGCGCCGATGCTGGCGACGGGCGCCGGCGGTGCCATCACCGGCGGCAACTCGCTCATCAACGTGCCGCCCATGATCACCGTCGGGATGCGGCGGCGATCGTTCGTGCGGGCGCTCTTTCGACTCACCGTCGCGGCGCTGGCGGCGAAGCCGCTGCTCTGGGATCTGCTGCTCCGCCGCTGAGCGCGGGGCCGGTACCGCGATCAGGACTTGGTGCAGCGCGCCGGCGGTGCCGCGGCGCCGGGCAGCGCGGCCGCCGCGGAGAGCACCTCGCCCGCGTGCAGTGCCGGATCGACGTCGGGCCAGACGCGCGCGATCCGGCCGGCCGGATCGATCAGGAACGAGACCCGTGCCTCGCCCAGACCGAGGAATGCGCTCGGGACACCGTAGGCGTGCTGGACGGCGCGGGACCCGTCCGCCACCAGCGGAAACCGGAGCTGGTGTTCTTGGGCGAACTCGCGGTGGCGGGCCGACGACTGGGTGGAGACGCCGAAGATGGTCACCCCGGCCGCGCGGAAGCGCGACCAGCTGTCGCGAAAGGCGCAGGCCTCCTTGGTGCATCCCGGCGTGCCGTCGCGCGGATAGAAGTACACCACCGCCGGACACCCGCGCACGTCCGCCAGCCGCACGGTCCGATCGTCGAGCGTCTGGCCCGCCAGATCGGGCGCCGGGGCGCCGACCTGGAGCAGCCCCTTGCCGCCGTCGGCGCGCTGCTGCGCCGCGCACCCCGACAGCGCGGCCAACGCCAAGATCGCGAGGCGACGGGTATCGGTCGGGCGGCTCGCCTTCGTCATCGGCAATCGAACCTTAGCATCTGTGGGATGTGTGCCGCCGGTGCCGGTGCGCGGCGCGGGTCGACGCCGCTCAGCTGAGCAACGCCAACAGATCGGCTTTGGTGAGCCCGGTCGCCGCGCCGCTGCCGTCGCCGAGCGCGGCGTCCATCAGCGCGCGCTTGCTGTCTTGCAGGGCCAAGATCCGTTCCTCGACGGTGTTGGCGGCGACGAGGCGGTAGACGAATACCGGGCGGGTCTGGCCGATGCGGTGGGTCCGATCGGCGGCCTGCGCCTCGACGGCCGGGTTCCACCAGGGGTCGCACAGGAAGACGTGATCGGCGGCGGTCAGGTTGAGGCCGCTGCCGCCGGCTTTGAGCGACACCAGCATCACGGGCGGGCCGTCCTCGGCCTGAAAGCGCGCCACGACCTCACCGCGATCGCGGGTGGCGCCGTCGAGCCGCACGAACGGCAGCTCGGCGCGCGCCAGCGCCGGTTCGATCAGATCCAGCAGGCTGGTCCACTGCGAGAACACCAGCGCCTTGTGACCCTCGTCGACCGCGGTCTGGAGCGCTTCCAGCAGCGCTTCGACCTTGGACGAGGTGGCCGCGGTCTGGCCGGGCACCAGCGCCGGATGGCAGGCGGCCTGACGGAGACGCAGCAGCGCCTCGAGCGCCTTCATGACGCCGCCGCCGTCATCGAGCAGCGCCAGGATGTCCTGATGGGTCGCGGCGCGAACGGCGTCGTAGACCGCGCGCTCGCCGTCGCCCAGCTCGACCCGCAGCACGGCGTCGGTGCGCGGCGGCAGCTCGGGCGCCACGTCCTGTTTGAGCCGGCGCAGCAGGAACGGCCGCACCCGCTGGCGCAGCGCCGCGGCGGCGCCGGGCTGCCGGTCGGCGATCGGGCGGGCGTGGCGATCGGCAAAGTCGGAGCGGCCGCCGAGGAGTCCCCGGTTCGTGAAATGCATCAAGCTCCAGAGCTCCTCGAGACGGTTTTCGACCGGCGTGCCGGTGAGCGCCAGCCGGAACGACGCCGGCAGTGCGTAGGCGGCGCGCGCAGTCTGGCTGTCCGGGTTCTTGATCGCCTGCGCCTCGTCGAGCACCACCGTGTGCCAGCCCGCCGCCGCCAGCGCCTTTTCGTCGAGGCGCAGCAACGCGTAGCTGGTCAGCGTCACGTCGGCGGCCGGATCGAGCGCGCGGTTGTGACCGTGATAGACGCAGACCTCGAGCGCCGGGCGGAAGCGCGCCAGCTCGGCCCGCCAGTTGAAGATCACGCTGGTCGGCGCGACCACCAGCGTCTTGCCCTGGTTCGGATCGAAGGCGCACATCGCCTGCAGCGTCTTGCCGAGCCCCATGTCGTCGGCCAGCACGCCACCCAGGCCGGCGCCGCGCAGGAACGCCAACCAGCTCACGCCGCGACGCTGGTAGGCGCGCAAGGTGGCGGTCAGATCGGCGGGGAGCGGCGCCTCGGGGATTTGCTCGAAGCCGGCGATGAGCGGCGCCAGGCGATCGAGCCCGGCCGGTGGCGGGTGCTCGAGCTCGGCGCACAGCGCGGCCAGCGCCGGCAGCGCGTGCGTCGCCAGGTGACCGTCGTCTTGTCGCGCGGCCAGCAGATCGGCCACCCGCTGCCCGTGCTTCTGCAGCCAGCCGAGCGGCAGCGAAGCCCAGCCCCCGCCGAGCAGCGGCACGATGCCGAGCCCCTCTTGCCAGGCCCGCACCACGGCGGCCGCATCGAGGGCGCCGGTCTTGGCGCCATCGCCGCCCGCACCGGCCACCGCGAACGTCAGCTCGAAGCGCACCGCCTCCGTTCCGGCGGCCGGATCCCCGTCGGTGGTGAGGTGCAGGTGTGGCTCCAGCTTGGCGGTCGGCTTGACGACCCCCGCCGCGCCGCCCGCCAGATCGCCGCGCCAGCGTTTCAGCTTCTCGACGAAGCGGGGGGCGTCGGACCCGCTATAGTTGGTGCGGCGCCCGGGGAGCAGATCGAGATCGGCGCGCAGGCGTTCGAGCGCGCGGCGCTCGCCCGGCGGATCGCGCAGCGGCACCGGCCCGCGCAAATAGACCAGCTTGCCGGCGTCGACGCGCGCGCAGGGGGGCGAGCCGTAAACCAGCGACGGGAGCACGCTGAGGCCGCCGCCCGCCGCGGCGTCGAGCTGATCGAGCTGCAAGACCACGCGCGGCTCGAGATCGCGGACCACCGGCGGCAGGCGCCGGCTGGCCACGTCCAGCGCCGTGCGCCGCGCCAGATCGGGGAGCACCACGGTCAGCAGCTCGCCCAGCTCGGCGGCCCCGAAAGCGCGCCGGATCGGCAGGTGCTGCAGCCAGACCCCCGTCAGCTCGGTCTCGGTGAGTCGATGCAGCGCCGCGCGCCCCTCGTCCTCGCATAGTGCCACGCTGGGCGACAGCACCGCGCGGACCCGCGGGTCGGCGGCGATGGTGAGGCGGACTTCGACCGCCGAGCCGGGCGCGTCGATCAGCGTCGCCACGGGGCGAATCTCCTCCTCGGAGACGGCGGTCGCGACGCCGTCGACGGCGACCCGCGGCAGGCCGGCCAGGATCTGCAGCAGCCCTTCCAGCTTGGTGGGCGACAGCACGACCCGCGTGCCGCCACCGCCGATCTCCAGCAGGCTGTCGGCGCGCAGATCGGCCTCTTCGACCTGCAGGCCGGCGGCTTGGGCCGGACTGGCCAGCCGCGCTTGCAACGATCCGTCGAGCGGCGTCTCCGCACCGTCGGACGCGATCAGGACCCGCGCCAGACGCAGGCCTTCGCTCTGCCGCGTAAACCGGTAGCCGATGCGCGCGCCGAGCGCGGTGACCGCCAGCGGTGCCGCCGGCCAGTCCGCCGTCCCCTCGGCCGTGGCTTCGCCGAGCACGATCGCCGCCGCCGCCACGTGCTCGCAGGGGCTGACCCGCGACGGGCAGTCGCACTCGAACTCGATCTCGGTCGGGTAGAGCACCACCGTGGCCGGCACCAGCCGCCCGGGGGCCCGCACGCGCAGCACGATCTCCTCGGCGTTTCGCGATTCGATCGCCACCGCGCCGGCGCGTGCCAGCGTCACGCCCTGCGACCACAGACCCGATTTGCAGCGCTTGCGGATGGAGGCCAGCAGCGGGCCGGCCTCGCTCATGGGGCGATCATCTTGTCGACGATCGAGCACAGCGCCGCCAGGCGCGCGCCGCCGCGCCCGATCGCGAACGCCTCGGCGGCCGGCAGGCCCATCTTGACGCTGCAGTCCTCGAGCGAGCCGGCGCGCGCGCCCAGGTAGGCGCTGGCCGCCGGACGCAGATCGACGCGCGCGGCGGCCAGCGCCACCCCTTCGCCCTCCAGCAGATCGAGCGGATAGCGTCCCCAGGCGCACAGCAGATCGTCGGGGCGCGTGAACTCCGCCCAGCGCGCGCGGAACGAAGCCCAGCTCTCACCGGCCGCCAGGCGCTCGGACGGGATCTGGATGTGGCGCGGAATTGCCGGGGCCAGCGGGTGTCGCGGCGCGATGACGGCCTCGAAGGTTTCGCCGGTTCGCGCCCGGCGCGCCACCCAGTGGACGATCTCGGCCGGGTGGCCGCCCGGTCGGCGGGCCGGCCAGGCGTTGGCTTCTCCGTGCAGACAGACCACGTCGCCGGCCCGCTCGCGCAGCAACGATGGCGCCGGCGGCCGCCGGGCCTTTCGCTCGCGGTGGAGCGCGTGGCGCTGGCGCGCGCCGCGGACGTGGGTCGCGTAGTGGACCTGGGTGTCGATCATCGCCTCGAACGGGCGCAGCAGCGCCGCGAACCGTTCGGGCGCCCCTTCCAGCGCGCCCAGCACCTGTGCCAACGCCTCGACGGTGGCCACGCAGTGCTCGGCCGGCTCTTTCCGGATCCGGTAGTTGCTGGGCCGGCGCGGCGTGAAGCGGATCTGCGGCAGCGCCGACAGCGTCGCGTTGCGCTTGAGCAGCTTGCGCGCCTGCCACCAGGTCCCGTCGACCACCACCAGCGTGATGGGGCCTTTGGGCTGCGCCTCGGCCAGATCGATGGCGTGTGGCCCGGGGAACAGCAGATAGGCGGGCCGCTCGGCGTCGGCGCCGCCCAGCGCGGCGCGGACCGACGCGTCGTCGTCGAAGTCGATCCCCACGTGCAGCTCGGAGCCGGGCAGGCACAGGTGGGCCAGCCACGCCGTCCCAATCGGCACCTGGCTCTCGCGCGGGTGCTGCAGCAGGAGCACCCGCGTGCGGGTCTCGAGCGACACCAGGTGCGCGCAGTAGCAGACCGACGCCGGGCGCCGGCAACGGTCGCACATGGCGCGATGGGGAACCGCCTGGGGACTCACGCGGCGGAGATTAGCAGCTCCGTCGGGCAGGTCGATCGCGCCGACTTCAGCGCATCGGACGGGACGATTTTCCGCGCGCCGCGCCGGGCCGCTTGCGGGTCGGATCGCGGGGGGGCTTGGCGCTCCCTTCCAGCGCCGAGCGCAGCTGCTGCGCCAGCGCCGCGCCCTGGCCGGAGGCCTTGTCGCCCAGGCCGAGGATGGTGTTCGAGAGCGCCGCCCGCAGATCGGGGTGCTTGGCGTGGCGGCATTCTTCTTCCAGCCAGGTCGCGCCGCGGTGGCCGGCGCCGAAGGCGATCACCACCGCGGCCAGCGTCTTCGGAAACGCCAGCAGCAGCCGGCGACGCGCGTCGGAGCGCTCCGCCGCGCGCGGGGCGGCCGCCACCGCCGCGATGGCACGCGACAGATAATCGAGCAGCGGCTGCGAATCCGAGAGCGCCGCCAGCGCCTGCCGGTTGGCGAACACCTCGACCACCACGGCCGAGGCGCCGAAGGAGATCTCGCGGTCCTCGATCTCGAGCCACTCGCCGCCACGCTCGACCAGCGTGTCGGCGCCGCCCGGCCGCGTCGCGAAGGTGGTCAGCGCGTCCAGCGTGCCGATGCGGACCGGCATCCGCTCATCGCCGGCCAGCCCCGCCAGCGCGTCCCAGGCGGAGCCGACCTCGCGATCAGCGCGCAGCCGGGCGACCCACCCGTGCGCGGCGGCGACTGGCAAGAAGACCTGCGGCGTGTCGGGCGCCGCGTCGTTTTCGCCCAGGCGCCGGAGCAGCGGCGCCACCGTTCCCGGCAGCGACATCATCTCGGCGCCGAACGCCGCCGCCAGGCGCAGGTTGGGACGCGTGCCGTGGCCGCCGGCTCGGCAGAGGAGATCTTCCAGCGGCGCGACCTTGCCGGCCAGCGCGCCGGCCAGCGCCGCCCGCAAGGCGTCGTTGCGCAGACCTTCGGAGGGACCGGGGGACATCGACGCCAGGGTACCGCACGCTGCCCGCGCTGGCCCCGGCAATCGCGACCCGACCCACACCGGTCTCAGAAGATCTCGGGCGCGGGTCGCGATCAGAACAGCTCACACTGGCGATCCTGTGCCGCCGGCTCGACCGGGACGAGGCATTCGGGATCGTCGTGGCGGACGCGGTTGACACGGGTCGAGACGGGCGTCGCCAGCCAGCCCGCCTCAGGCGCCGGCGCCAGCAGGTCGAGCACCCGTGCGGGCTCGTCGGACAGCCAGCCGTCGAGGCGCTCGGGCGGCAAGATCAGCGGCATCCGGTCGTGGACCGCCGCCACCAGCCGGTTGGGGCGGGTGGTGAGGATGGTAAAGCGTGGCAGATGGCCGGCGTCCGCCGGGCGCTGGTAGAGGCTGCCCAGCACGATCAAGCCGCCGTCCGAGCGGTGAAACCAGGTCGGGCGGTGCCGGCGATCCCACTCGAAGAACCCGTCGCAGACGACGCCGCAGCGCCGCGACGCGAACGCCTCCCGAAATCCGCGGCCCGAGCCGACCTGCTCGCCGCGCACGTTGATGAGCGCCCGGCCGCCCGCCAGGTAGCCCCACGTCGCCGGGACCAGGGCCCGGTTATCCGCGCTCGCCGCGCCCGCGGCGCCGGCGCGCAGCATCCACAGTGTCTCGGACGGCGCGGCGTTGTAGCGCGGGCGATAGAGCTTGGCGTCCTCCTCCGAGAATTCGGCTTCGAGCTCGTCCGCGACGTCGCGAAGCCGTTTGCGGGTCAGGGTCGTGCGCGCGCACATGCGCCGAAGCTTAGCGCGGGGCGCCGGCAAACCGCGCGGCGCGCACCTGGGGCGACCCCGAGCGCCGGGTCGCCCACAATTGTCGGCATATGTGGTGGCCCCGACTTGACGGATCGCGCGCGCGACTGTTTTATGCCTGCTTGATGTACGGATCGTACTCGGGACCCCTGGAGGGTCCCGCGCCGCCCGCGATGGCGCCCAAGCGGAGGCGGGTGAGACGCCCGGGGCGGCTGGCCGCGATCGCCCGCCGGCTGGCCCTCGGCGCGGCGCTGGCGGCCATCCCCTCGGCCGCGCTGGCGGCGGAGGGCGGCACGTCGGCCATGGCCGGCGCCTCGCGCCCCGAACTCATCGATCAGGCCAAGGCCGCGCACAAGGCGGGCGACCACCTGACGGCGGCCGGCCTGTATCGGCGCGCAGCCGACATCTCGATGGGCCCCTCGCTGGGGTGCACGCTGGCGCTGGAGCAGGAAGAGGCCGGGCTGCTGGCGGACAGCTACCTCGACGCCCGGCAGTGCGCGCGCGATGCCACCGCCGATCTCAATCTTCCCGATCGCCCGCGCATCCTGCGCGACTGCCAGGATCTGGAGCTGCGCCTGGCGCCGCGGATCGGGTACATCGTGGTCGAGGTGGCGGATCGTCCCCCCGGCGTCGATATCTCGGTGGCCGGTCAGCTCGGTGGCCAGGTGACGCTGGGCGTTCCCTACGTCGTCACGCCCGGATCGATCACGATCAAGGCCAAGGCCCCCGGGCGGATCACGCACTGGGAGAACGTCGACGTGGCGCCGGGGGAGACCAAGACGTTCAAGATCGCGCTCACGCCGCTGCCCGACGACTCGGGGCCGCTGACCGCCGCGCAGAAGCAGGAGATCCGCGCGCACTACCAGCGCGCCTCGCGCGACTACGACCTCGGCAAGTTCGGCGACGCCATCGACGAGTACCAGACCATCTACGAGATCGACGGCGATCCGGTGATGCTCTACAACCTGGCGCAGGCCTATCGATTGTCCGAGCAACCCGATCGGGCGCTGCAGTTCTATCGCCGCTACCTCGAACGTTCGCCCCAGGCGCGCAACCGCGACGCGGTCGATCAGAAGATCTCGGCGCTCTTGAAGGTGCTGGCCGACCGCGGCAAGGGCGCGCCGATGCTGCCGCCGTAGGCGGAGGCCGAGGGCGAAGCTCGACCGAGCGCGGCGACGGGCTGTCACCGTCGGAGGCGTCGGGCATCCTGAGGGCCGGGCCGATCCCGCCTCGACAAATTTCGGCCCGGGGACATAGTAGCGGCAGAAGCTGCGCCCCTGCGAAGCTGCGTCCTTTGGAAGGATTGGTGGAGCGTGTTCTTGACCTTGCTGGTGGTCGGATTGGTCGGCCTGGGCTTGATGGCGGTGCCGGCCTTCGGCGGACACCACCACGCGTTCGGCATCCGCGGCCACGGGCACGCCCCGCCCGTTGGGCGTGCCGCGGGCGGACCCGGCGGCCACGCGCCGTCGGCCGGCCTCGCGCAGCGGTTCCTGCCGTCGCCGCGCGCCGTGTTCAGCCTGCTGGCGCTGTATGGGGCCTTCGGCAACGCGCTGGTGCACGCGGCGCACTTCGGTCGCGGCGGCGCGGCGCTGCTCGCCACCGTGCCGGCGCTGGCCATCGAATGGATTGTCGTGCGACCGATCTGGAATCTGCTCTACCGGTTTCAAGGTCAGGCCAGCGCGCCGCTGGAGGCGCTGATCCTGAGCGAGGCCGAAGCGGTGGTGCCGTTTCGCAACGGACGGGGTTTGATCGCCACCGTCCGCGACGGCCGCCGGGTCCAGCTCAGCGCGCAGCTTTGCGAGGGACAGACCACCTGGCCAGTCGTCTTCGGCCAGCGGCTCCGCATCGAGGACGTCGATGCCCGCCGCGAATGCGTCACCGTCTCGGTCTTGCCGGACGATGGATCAATCGGACACGCAACCTAGCAAGGAGCGATCATCGTGGAACCATCACTCGTTCTGGTCGGAGGCGCCGTCGTCGGGGTGGTCGTTCTCACCTCGATCATCATCACCACCTTTTTGCGCAGCGTCGATGCGGGCGAAATCTTGCTCGCCAGCCGCGGCCGCAATTTGCAGATTTACCGCGGTCCCTGCAAGGCGCTGATCGTCCCGATCATCACGCAGACCCGCGTGATCCCCGCCCAGGCCATCAACGTCGACATCGAGATCACCGATCAGACCGCCGACGTCGATGCCAGCGGTCGCTCGGCGCCGGTCAAGGTCACCGTCCGGGCCTCGGCGATCGTCAGCGTCGGCGAGGACGAGGCGATGGTCAACACGGCCGCCAACAAGTTCTTCTCCAAGTCGGTCGCCGAGCAGCTCTCGACGTTGACCGACGTCCTGTCGTCGGCCGGTCGTCGGGCCATCAACTTGCTCAAACACGACCAGCTCTTCAGCGTCCGAACCGGCGGGGCGGCGCCGGGCGCCACCGCGGCCTTGGTGGTGGCCTCGCCCAACGCGCTGGCGATCGCCCAGCGCGGCGAGGACGACGAGCTGGCGGTCATCATCAAGGACGCCTGCTCGCGCGAGCTGATGGACATCGGGCTGTCGTTCAACAGCCTCAACATCAAGGCGGTGTTGAGCGAGGTGGCCGAAGCGCGGCGGCGCGAGTCGGGCGCCCGGGCCAAGGCCGACGCCGACGTAGTGCAGGCCCAGGAAGAGCAGCGCGCGCGCATCGCCCAGCTCGAGGCGGCGCAGAAGATCAACGATCAGGAGCGCGCGCTCAACATGCAGATCGCCTCCAACGGCGCCGCCATCGCCAAGGCCGAGGCCGAGAAGCAGGCGGCGGTGCGCCAGCAGCGTGAGGCGGAGCTGGGCGCCAGCCAGATCACCCAGGCCCGCGCCGACGCCGAACAGAACGTCATCAACCAGGAGGCCGACGGCCGCGCCCAGGCGGCGCGCATTCGGGCCATCGCCCAGGCCGAGGCGGAGGCCATCCGCATCAAGGCGCAGGCGCTGATGGAAGCCGGCGGTCCGTATCTGGATCTGCGGCGGCTCGAGATGGCGCCCGCGCTGGCCGAGCAGGTGGCCAGCGCGCTCTCCAACAGCCAGTTCGTCAACTTCGGCGGCGGCGACGGCGACCACAGCGCGGTGACCACCGGCTCGAACGACGTGCTCCGCGTCGTGCAGACGCTGATGGCGGCGCAGATCGTCTCGGGAAATCGAGCCGGCGGCTTCGGCGTCGGCGCCGACGGTGCTGGGAAGGGCGCCCGGCCCGGCGCAGGCAACGGAACGAAGTAGCGCGACATCATTGTCGCGGATTGCGTCCCGCGGACGCGGGCGGCCACGCTAGAACCGCGTTTTCATGTGACGGGGCGCGGCACGCGGTGTGCAGGGATCCCAATTCCATGGCGACGACGTGGATAAATCGATCCGGGTTGGCCTTTTTGGCTCTGGCGATGGCCCTGGGAAGCGGGTGTAGCTCCAGCTCCGCTGGAAGCGACGGCGGCGGCGGCCACGCCGGAAACGGCGCAGCGGGCACGGGCGGCGGCGGGGGCCACGCCGGGAACGGCGCAGCGGGTACGACCGGTACCGGCGGCATGGGCGGCACGAGCGTCGGTGGGTCGGGCGGCGCCGGCGGGCAAGGCAACTCGGGAACCGATGGTGGCGTTCTGGCTTGCGCGATGTCCGTCGAGCAGGCGTGTGCGCGCGACTCCGGGCCCGGCGCCTGCGATCTCACCTGGTCGGCCGTGCTGGCGGACCGCTCGCTCTGCACCGGCGACACGATCTATTCCCGCAACCTGGTCGCCGCCTGCGGCGGCTACCAGGTCCTGAGCATTTTCTCCATCGATGGCGGAAGCGACTTCTATTACGACGGCACGACCGGCGCGCTGGTCGCGATCCTGGGCGTCGGAATCACTGCGTCGACTCCCTGCATCGGGGGGCCGGTGGCCGGTTTTGCGCGCCCGTCGAGCTGTACCACGCAGACGCCGCCTCCCCAATGCGCCGGCGACGCCGGCAGCGACTAGAGCTCGGCCTGGGCCGCTCACCCGAAGACGAGCTGGGCCGTCTTTTGCCAGGCGGGGCGCGCCAGCAGGCGATCGAGCCAGGCGCGCAACGCCGGGTAGGGCGTGAAGTCGAAGCCGGTCCGGCCGACCAACATCAGATGCGGCGCGTACGCCACGTCGGCCAGCGAGAAGTCCGTCTCCAGCCAGTCGCGTCCGGTCAGCGCGCCTTCCAGCACCGGCAGGTAGCGCGCCAGCTCCTTGCGCCCCGCGGCGGCGGCCGCCGGATCGGCGGCGTTGTTCCAGTGGGCCTGGATCTGCGGCAGGCCGCGGAAGATCGGATGGCAGGCTGGCGAGACGTGCCCGGTCTGGAAGAACAGCCAGCGCTGCACGGCCGCGCGCCCGGCCAGCGACGCCGGCAGCAGCCGGGCCTGGGGCCATTTCTGGGCGACGTACCAGTTGATGGCGTTCGATTCCCACAGGAGCAGGTCGCCGTCGATCAGCGCCGGCAGCTTGCCCATCGGGTTGACGGCCAGATAGGCCGGCGCGCGGTTCTCTCCGGCGCGCGGATCGATCGGGCGCGGGATCCACTCGGCGCCGGCTTCGTTTAGCGCGAAGATGGCGCGCGACGAGTTGCCGGAGTTGCGCGAATAAAAAACATCCATGCGCGCGATGTTAACGCCGCCGCGGTAGAAAATCGCATGCCCACCGCATCCAGGAGCGAACCATGATCGTCCTCGTGACCGGCGCGACCGCCGGGTTCGGCGCCGCGATTGCCCGCCGGTTCGCGCACGCCGGCCACCGCATCCTCGCCGTCGGCCGCCGGGCCGACCGCCTGGCCGCGCTGAAGATCGAGCTGGGTGACGCGATCGCGCTGGCGCTGCCGCTCGACGTGCGGGATCGCGGCGCGGTGGAGCGCGCCATCGCCGGGCTGCCGCCGGAGCTGGCGGCGATCGATCTGCTGGTCAACAACGCCGGCCTGGCGCGCGGCCTGGAACCGGCGCAGCGCGCCGAGCTCGACGACTGGGACGAGATGGTCGACACCAACGTCAAAGGGCTCATGACCATGACCCGCGTCGTGCTGCCCGGGATGGTGGCGCGCGATCGCGGGCACGTCGTCAACCTGGGATCGACCGCGGCCAGCTGGCCGTATCCGGGGGCGAACGTCTATGGGGCGACCAAGGCCTTCGTGCACCAGTTCTCGCTCAATTTGCGGGCCGACCTGGCGGGGACGCAGGTGCGCGTGACGGTCGTACACCCGGGGATGGCGGGCGGCACCGAGTTCTCGAACGTCCGCTTCCACGGCGACGACACGCGCGCCGCCAAGGTCTACGACGGCGCCGAGCCGCTGCAGCCCGAGGACGTCGCGGAGACGGTGTTCTGGGTCGCGACGTTGCCGGCGCGCGTGAACATCAACTCGATCGAATTGATGCCGGTCCGCCAATCCTTCGCGGGGTTGTCGGTCTCGCGGCGGTAGCGACGCGCTCAGCTTTTGCGGACCCCCCACGCTATCGGCCCAGGAAGCGACGGCGTCGAGCTATCGCCTTATTCGACAAGCGGGATGCCTTCGCGCTCGGCCTCGTGCTGAACGGTCCCAAAGTGCCCGCGCCACTTGCGGTAGTCGGCCCGGCTCATCACTACCAGGTCCACCGGCGCGCGAAGCGGCGACGGCGATCGGCGGACAAGACGTCTCAGGCGAACCGATTCGGCAGCCCAGTCGCGCAGGCCGCCCTCGATCACCATCAAGTCGATATCCGAGGATGGGCCGGCGGTCCCACGCGCGTAGGAACCGAAGAGCGTCACAGCCGCCGAGTGGGAAGTTGATCGCGCAATCTCTTCCGCCAGGCGTCGGATTTCGCCGAGGGGAACCGTCCCCCTGCGGGCGCGCTGCGACCAGCGGGCGGCGGCGGCCTTGCGGGCGATGCCGCGCGTCGTCGGGGCCCGAGCGCCTTAGCGCGCGCCTTGCCACCCTGCGACTGGGGGGAGGCCGTGGTCATTCAGCAAGCATAGCAAGCACGGGGCGGATCTCGCAATTGGTCGGGCGGCGTGCGCCGCCGCGGGGGCTATTGGCCGGTGGCGGCGTCGCCGGTGTGCGGCGTTCCGGCGTCGGTGCATGTGACGCCGTCGAGGCGCCAGGTCGGGTTGCGATCGTCTTCGCCGGCCGTGTTGTCGGAGTAGGGACTGTCTTGCAACCAGACGCCCAGGACGCCGCCGGTGTGGGTGAAGGTCACGGGCGGGCTCAGCAGGCTGGCGGACACGCAGCTCGCGAAATCCGAAAAAGCCCCCGCGTCGGGCGCGTAGCCGGCGGTGCCCGGGAGCACCAGGATCTTGTCGCTGGGGGTCGCGCCGACCAGCCACCAGGCGTCGGTGCCGTTGGCATAGGCGTTGACGGTCCAACCCTGCCCGCTGCCGTACTTCATGCAGCCGTCGACGTAGGTCAACCGGTAGGTGCCGGCGGGAAGCGGCTGGTCGTTATTGAAATAGGCCGGCGTGCCGAAGAGGCTCAAATCGCTCGCGCTGGCCTGGCTGGTGGCCTGCCCGAACGTGCAACTCGGCCCGGCATCCTTGGCGGCGGCGTCCTTGGTCCCGGCTGCATCTTTCGCGACCGCGGCATCCTTGGTCATGGCGGCGTCCTTGTTGCCGGCGTCTTTGGTCCCGTCGGCATCTTTCCCGATCGCGGCGTCCTTGCTACCCGCGGCGTCGGTGCCGGTGTCCGCGTCGGTCGGTACCGCGCCGTCGCGGGTGGGATGCTTGCTGGAGCTGCAAGCGGCGGCCAGCAGCAGGCTCAGGACCAGGGCGAATTTGGCGGCGGGGGAGGTCCGGATGTCGTCGGTCTGCGAGCTCACGCGGCCGAGCATATCAGCTGCGTTCCTGGATGTGCGGGTTGGAAGGTGCCGGTATTGACGTTTTTAGGCTTGGCGGACTATTCCGGCGGAGGCGCCAAAGACGTGGCGCCCGACGCCGCGATGATGCCCGCAGCGGGGGATCACGGTGTAAGGAATTAACGACAAGATCGGGCGGTTCGAAACAGATCCTTGACGAAGGATCGTTCGTCTCCACGTTGGCTCGGTGGCAGTTTTACAGACGCGCGGTGCCCAGACTCTGGCCCACGCTCTTTTGCGCGTAACCCTGGGCCTCAACATGTTGATGCACGGGTTGGTACGCATCGGGGCCGGGCCCTCCCACTTCGCGGAGAAACTGGTCAAAGAGTTCGGCGCAACGGCTCTGCCTGGCGGCTTGGTTCGCGTTTTCGGCCTGGCGCTCCCCTTCGGAGAGGCGCTGGTCGGCCTCCTCGTGCTGCTCGGGCTCTGGCTTCGTTGGTCGTTGGTCGCGGGAGCGCTCTTGATCATGGTGCTGCTGTTTGGAACGTCGCTGCGTGCGCAGTGGGACGTCGTGTCTCAACAGATGATCTACGCCGTGGTCTATTTCCTGCTGTTGGCCTTCCTCGAGGAATGGGATCACTATTCGGTGGACGGTTGGCGGGCCGGCCGGATCCGACGTTCACCCTAAGAACGGTGTCCCGAAACATCGGGGAGCACAGGTGGATGCGCGACCGAGCGTTGCTCGACCTTCGAGCGTGCCGTCGCGGGCGACGACGGCCGGTCGGGTCATTCCGGTCACGACCGCTTCTGTCGGCGTCCGGTGAACAGGGTCTTGTCGTCGACGAAGCAGAGGCCGTTGCCCCGCTCCGGGAACGTCAGAAGGTGCCGCAGGGATAGGTAAAATCCAATGGCGGACACTGTTGATAGAGCCGCACACAGGCTGGCAGAGGCGGCAGGTCGGCCAATTCTGGCTGAGGCGTCCGCGTCCCCGGCTGGCCCTCGCTGATCATGTTGCAGGTTGGAACGCCAATGCACATCTGGCTCGGCTCACCGGCGGCAATCTCATTGAGGCAGGCACTCAAGAGCTCGACTGTCGCGTGGCAGTTTGCCGCGGGCAACGGGCAAAAATAGTCAACGGGAGCACTGCTCAGCTCCTGCTTGCACGTTTCGTATGTGGCCTGGCAATTGGCCTGGTAGGTGCCTGCGTCCTCCTGATAGGTGCCGCCATCTGTCGAAGTGGCAGCCGCTTCGATTCCGGCAATCCGGCAAGTGGTCTCGGCGGTCAACCCGCCGGTGAGAAAGGTGCCGTAGGCCATCGTCAGGTCCTTGCAGAGCTGTTGTGCGTCGCTGGCCGTGAGCTTTGAGATGGTCTCGGTGGCAGGGACCGTCGTCTGGAACGGCCCGCCTGGATCGGGAATCGGGGCTGCGGGCGTCGATCCGCAAGCCGCGGCGACCACGCCGAGGATCGGCACCTGCCGGAAAAAGAAGCGCTTTTCGAACCCACGCACCATCGCCACGGTACTCGCGCAGCCGACGAAAGGCGATTCGCGGGGGCGACCGCTTCTATCGGCGGCCAATGAACAGGGTTTTGTCGTCGACGAAGCAGAGACCGTTGCCCCAGGGGTCGAAGGCGTAGAAAGAACGCTCGTGCCAGGGACGGACGACGATCTCGGCAGCGCTCTCGCCGTGGACGGATTTCTTGGAGAGGGCGTCGAGGTCCTTGGCGCGCGCGTGGAACGCCTCGAGGTCGTCGACGGCAAAGTAGAGGTATTCGGGAATCGGGGTCGGCGTCCCCTCCGGCTTCAGCAACGCGAGGATCATCGGACCGCAGTCGAAGTAGACGCGCCCACCACCGACCGGCCGGCCCTCCGCGCCGAGGAGCCGCGAATAGAACTCGGTGGCGCGATCGAGATCGCCGACTTCGAGGATGATGCGGAAGATGCGGGCGGGCATAGGGGAATATTAGCGCGTATCGCCCCCTCGACCATCGCCAGGGCGTCGGAGCCGGCAGGTGATCGTCCGAGAGAACGTGATCTCGATCCGAGGATCAATGTCCGGATTCAGGCGGCGCGTCAGGTGGACGTCGGACCCAGGAACTCATTGAAGCCAAAACAGCGGCTATTTCCTTCTCGTTCGGCTTGCTTTTAGGGCCAAAAGGATGTTGCCGTGATAAAGGTTCTTTCGTTGTGGCTCGCGCTCCCATGAAAGGTGGTCGCGAATACTCTGTATTTTGACTGCCGCTTTTAGATCTCGCAGCGCGAGCCGCGCAGCACCATGACCCGATTGCTCTGGGCGAGCAAAGAGTTGGGCAGCTGCTCCATCATCGTCTTCCCAATTGATGGACGCCTCGCGTTTTCCGTCGGCGCGATTCATGGCGGTTTTCGAGCTCGGGACGAAAGCGACAGTCTTGACGTATCCGTCAACGACGTGGTCTGATTTAGAAAGGCCTCTCAGGCAGCCTTCGGGAAGGGAGCGTCGGCGAATCTTCTCAATAGTACCTCCGGCTCCAGAAATCCGAGACTTCCCGACGCCGAGATGGGATGCGATCCATCGAATGAAGCGAAGAACCATCCAGATTGCCCCTCTTCTGGTTCTATGGTGAACCCAGCTCGCTTACCTGGTCCGACGAACTCAATAATGAACGACCCATCGGGAAGTTGGGAGGCCGAAATCGTAGGTGGCGTTTCTTCTGAGTCGGCGAGAGCGTCGCGCAGACCAGAGGCCACAGCGAGAGCCTCATCTCGCATTCGATCATTGGTCAGCGCTTGCGCGTGACCTTCGACATCATCCAAAGGATTGCTGGAGTCTGTCCATACCGTCGCTTGGTCCGACAGCGGCTGGAACTGCAAACCATTACTGCCAACGAGAATCGAGCCGAATACATCAGCAGAAATGCCCGTGGATACGATCCTTATCTCGTCGTAGCAGTGCTCGCGATTTTGGTCCGGCAGGTGAGGTGCCTGGGCCAAGACCACGGCAATCGGGTATGACAGACTGGCAGCCGTTGTGGCCATGATCTTCATAATCTTACCGGAATTATAGCGCGTTCCAGGACTGCGCAGACGTGCTCAAATTCTCCAGGAAGTGCGTTCTGAGCGTGGGTTTCGCGCGGCCGGTGTAGCGGCGGCGTGACGGCAGCGGCTCGGAGCGCGAAAAGAGCTTGAAAAAGGCTCGGCGCAAGCGCTTGTGGTTGTTATCGATGCAAACACGAACACCTACGCCGAGCACCCAG
>DASRLC010000220.1:0-4634 GCA_035648655.1 Polyangia bacterium | reverse complement strand
TCTCTGGGCAACTCGACCCAGGTCCGCATCAACGACTGCCAGGCCGGAAAGCCGAGCGAGGCCTGGGACATCACGGCCGACGCCCAGACCGGCGCCTTCATCTTCAAGAACGTCCAGGCCAATCGCTGCATGGACGAAATGTCGGAAGCACCTCGCCCGGGCTGCCGATGCAAATCTGGGATTGCAACGGCGGGAGCAATCAGAAGCTCTACGTCCAGGCCTTCCCGGTGAACTAGCCCGATCCCCCGCACCGTCACGATTCGGCCGGTTCCGCCCCGCGGGACCGGCCGAATTTCGTTTTCTGCTTCGTCCGTTCGATGCGTGCCTGCAGACGCCGTCGACTACTTCAGGTGGCGGCCGGGTGGTCGACGGGAGCGCCAGGTCCAGAAGCGCCGGAAAGCGGAGAAGTGCCAGGCACGACGGTATCCGGGCACACGATGGCGAGGGCGGTGCGACGACGGACCACGTGCGGGACGGCGCGCTCCAGAAGACTCGGTCGGTCCAAGCCAGGAAAGGGCGAGGTCGGCGGCGCGGCAGAACGGCAACCTGTTGGCGGAGGGCGAGATTCTCGATTGGCGAGCGCGCCGCGGGTTCGGAGCGCGGACCTGGCTGCGGCAAAGTACGGTAAGCAGGAGTGAGAGAACCGCGGCGGTCTATCAGTTTGGGAGACGCCCCGCCCACCCGGAAAACGTCAAAGATTTCGACTGGATCGAATTTTGACGAAGGACACTCACCGGCGATGGTACGGCGTGCCGCTTGAGCCTCGGAGAAAGTTTTTACACCCCACGGGTGAGCCAGTTTTCGACAAAGCCTCCACCTAAGCAGACAAGCCATGTATCCCCACCGCTCTCGACTCGTGTTGCTCGCATTCTCGCTCTCGTGCGGGTGCGGTAAGTAGACGATGGGTTATCTCCGGCAGGTCCGTTCTGTGCCCCGCGAACCCGAGCTAGAGACGAGCTGCGTCACGGTCTACGAGAGGGAGTTCGATTACCTCTTCGAAACTCTGCTGCGGTTCGGCGCGAGCCCGCGCGAGATCGAGGATCTCGCGCACGAGGTCTTTCTCGTCCTGCTTCGAAACTGGGCCGAGCTAGACCTCAGCCGGCCATTCCGCCCGTACCTGTTCGCCGTCGCTTTCCGCGTGGCCTGCGCGCATCGACGGCGTAGGCGTCGCGAGGTTCCCTGCGCATATCTGGACGCCGAGGATCTGGGCACCGGCCCCGAGGAATCGCTTCAGTCAAAGGAGTCGATCCGTCTCTTGGTAGCCGCCCTCGATACCGTCCCACTCCCGCGCCGAGCCGTCCTCGTCATGCACGACCTCGACGGGTTTTCGATCGTCGAGGTTGCGGCTCGGCTGTCATTGACGCGGTTCGGTGCGTACGCGAGGCTCCGAAAAGCGCGGAAGGAGCTCGCATCAGCGTTGCGGCGTTTGTTGAGGGAGGGAGTGCGGAGATGAAGACCGCCCATTGGGGCGGGTCGCCAATCGGGTGCTGCAACGGCTCACTGGCTGAGACGGGCCCGAAGCTCGATCCGCGTTTTCGGGATTCAGCCGAACGCGCTCTTATTGGCTCGTGCGCCCCTTCACCCGCGCACTGGCCGATGCCCTCCCGCGTCGTTTCGGCGATGTGGCCGGGCTCGACGACCAGTGGCGGGTCGACCGGCCGTCGCGGGCGCGACGCCCCCCATGCGCTTCGGCGCCAACGATCCGCCGGCCTGCCAAACCTCCCAGCAGAGCCCCGGCGTCACCAACGATTGGTCCAAGTGGGCGCCCGAAGCCGCCTCCGCGGCAAACGGCACCAGGTACTATTGGGTGACGTTCTCCTCGATCCAAAACGGACGGCCACAGCTTTTCGTGGCGCCGATGACCGTTAAGGCAGGCGCCGTCGACGTCTCCTACCCGGCGCTGTATCTGTGGAATCAACCGGCTACCGACGACAACCACACGCCGTCGTGGGACAACTACCAGATTCAGCCCATCATCATTGATTAGGCGCGGCGTGCGCCGTCCTGCAGAGCTGGAGAGTGTGCGTGCTGGCCAAGGCAGGCGAGGTCCGAATGGCAGGCGAGAGCATCGATCTGCCGACGTCCGCGGTGGTGCCGATCGTCGAGGCAGGGGCCCGGGTCGGCGTCGCCCACCGCGTCGGCCGCCGCTTCTTAGTCGGTGTCCATGCGGACGGCCTCACGAACGTGACCCGCTGGACGGCCACGCTCGGTCAGGTCCCCGTCTGGACCGCGCCACGCTTCGCCGCGGTCCTCGGCGTCGACGTCGGCGTCCGCTCCCCGTAGCCAGCAGCGCTACTTTGCGCTGACGACGACCTGCGCGCCGGTGTATGTGACGACCTGATCGGGAGAGGCGGTCACGCCGATGCCGCTGCCGTGATTGGCGCCGACCCAGACGATGTTGAACGTCCGACTGGCGGCCATGCCCGTGTAGCTGCCCGTCCGGGCGCCGATCGTCAGCTGTTGAGCGGTGTCGTCCCAGGAGAACGGGATCAGTGCGTATTGGCCGCTCTCGTAGTCGTAGGTGTCCCCCTCGTCCTCGTACAACGTGAACGACCCGTTCTGCCCCTTGTACACCCGGATCTCCAGAGGGTCGGCGCTCTGCGTGGCGTACTGGATCATGGGGCCCATCGGAACAATCGATCCGGCCCGGACGTAGAGAGGGATCTGGCTCAGCGGGGCGTTGGCCGTGCTCGTGCCGCCACCCGTCGTGGTCGATCCCGCCCAGAAGTCGTACCAGGTCCCGGCCGGCAGATAGACCGATCGGCTGGTGGCCCCCATCGTGGTCACCGGGTTTACCAGCAACGCCGGCCCGAACATGAACTGATCCGTGATGCCGTAGACCTTCGTGTCGCTCTGGAAGTCGAACATCAGCGGCCGCATGATCGTGTAACCCTGGTTCGTCACCATCCAGGCGAGCGAATAAATATAGGGCATCAACCGGTAGCGCAGGTTGTCGACGGCCAGCATGTTGGCCTTGCCCTGCGTGCTCCACTGCGAGCCGTAGAGCTCCTTCGGCGCCTGTCCGTGAATACGGAAGGTCGGGCAGAACGCTCCGAACTGGAACCAGCGCGTAAACAGCTCCTCGGTGGGCGTCCCGAAGTAGCCGCCGATGTCGGTGGTCCAGTAGGGCATCCCGGAGATCGCGTAGCTGAGGCCGCCTGGGATCTGCGCGGCGTACACGCTCGCCGTCGCGTTGATGTCGCCCGACCAGACCCCGGCGGCGTACCGCTGCTGGCCGGCGAACGCGCTGCGTGTGAGGATGTAGACGCGCTTGTTGTTGGGGCCCATGCTGCGCCAGCCTTCGTAGAGGCCGCGGTTGTGCTCCAGCGGGTAGGCGTTGATGTAGAACGCGCCCTTGCCGAGAGCGGTGGTGGCCGCATGAACGTTCACGCCGTCCGGGTAGCCCTGAGGCTCGGTGTTGTCCGCCCAGATCGCGTCCCATCCGTATTTCGCGAGCAGGCGATCGTGGTCGTACTGGTAGCTGAGCGTCCGGGCCATAGAGTTGAAGGTGTCGTAAAAATGATAAAGCCCGCCGCTCGTGTCTGGATAAAGCGCGTTGATGGCGTTGAGCGCGTTATAGGGGTCGAGCTCGCCGGTGACCATCGGTGTGGCCGGGCTTCGTGTCTGATAGAGCGGCCAGATCGAGATCATCGTGTGGACGTTGGCCGTGTGCAGTTGGGTGACGAGGCCTGCCGGATCCGGATAGCGGCTCGGATCCATGAGCTGCGAGCCCCAGACGTATGGACTCCAGTACTGCCAGTCCTGCACGATGACGTCGACGGGGATGTTGTTGTTCCGATAGCCCTGCTCGACGGACAAGAGCTCGGCCGAGCTCTGATAGTGGTCCTTCGACTGGAAGAGACCGTATGCCCACTTGGGGAAGAGGGGCGCCGCGCCGGTGGTGACCCGGTAGTTCGCCACGATCTGGTCGATGGTCGGACCGTAGAAGAAGTAGTAGTCGACCAGGTCGCCCGTTTCGGAGCTGAAGCTGTACTGCGTGTTGCCGGAGACGTTTCCCGCGAAGTTGGTCGTCGAGTAGTTGTCCCAGAAGAGCCCATACCCCTTGTTGGAGACCAGAACCGGGATCTGGATCTGCGTGTTCGCGTTCAGCATTTGCAGCGTCGATCCTTTGCGGTTGATGACGCCGTCTTGGTGCTGGCCGAGACCGAACAGCGCCTCGTTGGTGGGCGAGTTGAACGACGCTTGTACCGTGTTGGTGCCGACCCCCTCGACGGTAGCGGCCTTCAGGCTCTTGCCGCTCTCCGAGACCAGAAGGTTGTCGGCGAGGTCGGTATAGGTGACGAGGCGACTGCTCTCGGTGACCTTCGTCTTCATGCGCGACGTCGCGATCGTCAGCACGCCGGCCGATTCGGTCACACAGAAGCTGGGAGTCCCCCAGGTGGCGCTCACCGACAGCGACGTCTTGGCGGGGATCGAAGTGGCCGATGTGTATTCGATCCGGATGACGTCTTCCTTGCAGACCTGCACTCTCATCTGACCGGGGTTCAAGGTGAACGTCACGCCGGTCGAATCGACGATGTAGGAGCTTCCGGTCGGCGGCGGCGTGGCGCAGGCCAGCCCGCCGGCTCCACCGGCTCCCGCTTGGCCGCCGCCGACCGGAAGCTCCTACATCG
>DASRLC010000219.1:0-6307 GCA_035648655.1 Polyangia bacterium | reverse complement strand
CTGACCTGTAGCAGCAGCATCTGCGCCGCCTGTCCCGCCCTGCAGACGGCCTGCGGCGGCAGCTGCACGACCACCGACACCGACAACAACAACTGCGGCAGCTGCGGCCACGTCTGCAACACCGCGGGCGGTGAGTCGTGCGTCTCGGGCGTCTGCGCTTGCTCGAGCGGCACCGATTGCAGCGGCAGCTGCACCGTCACCGCCACCGATCCCAACAACTGCGGCGCGTGCGGCCTGGCGTGCGGCATGCCGACCAGCAGCGGGATCGACAGCGGTCTGCTTGGCCACTGGAAGCTCGACGAAGGCAGCGGCACCACCTCGGCCGATGCCTCCGGCAACGGCAACACGGCGACGCTCACCAGCAGCGCGAATTGGACCGCCGGCTATTCGGGGGAGGCCTTCTCCGGTGACGGCACGAACTACGTCAGCGCGAACCTGGGGACCTGGTTCGGCAGCAACAACACCTTGACCGCCAGCGCTTGGGTCTACGCCGCCAGCACCACCAACGGGCCGCTCTTCGGCGTCACGTCGATCCCGGCCGGTGGCGGCTGGAACATGCCGTTCCTCAGCATCGCTGGACCGACGGCCTACGGCCACATCTGGATGGTGAACGGCAACACGCCGCTGTCTGCCACCGTCGGCCTGAACGCCTGGCACTTCCTTGCCATCACCTACGATCCGAGTGGCAGCGGAACCGAGAGGTTTTACGTCGACGGCGCGCTCTCTGTTTCGGGCACCGGCACGTACCAGGCGTCGGGGTTGACCGACACCTGGTCGACCAACATCCCGGGCACCAAGCCGACGGGGGTCAGCGGCGTCCTGACCGGCAAGGTCGACGACGTTCGGGCCTACAACCGCGTCTTGAGCGCGGCCGAGATCTCGATCATCTACAACGCCCGCCAGACCTGCAGCGCCTCGACCTGCGGCGGCTGCGCCGGCGGCGAGACCATTTGCAGCGGCGTCTGCACCAACAAGGCGCTCGATCCCGGAAACTGTGGTACCTGCGGCACCACCTGCAACGCGGGCGGCGGGGAGACCTGCATCTCGAGCGGCTGCGGCTGCGCCAGCGGCACCGACTGCAGCGGGACCTGCATCGACACCACCACCGACAACGCCAACTGCGGCAGCTGTGGCCACATCTGCAGCACCGTCACCTGCGCCTCGTGCAGCCAAGGGCTGCTCGGCCTATGGCACCTCGACGAGGGGAGCGGCTCGACCTCGGCGGATTCGTCGGGGACCGGAAACGACCTCACGCTGGTCGGCTCGCCCAACTGGGTGACCGGCGAGGCGGGCGATGGGCTGCAGCTCAATGGCACCAATTACATGTACGCCAACATCGGAACCCCGTTCACGACCAGCACCACGATCTCGGCCAACGCTTGGGTCTTCGCGACCTCGAGCACCAACGGACCGATCTTCGGCGTCTCCCAGACCACCACCGGCTCGGTCTGGGACATGCCCTTTCTCAGCATCAACGGGTCGACGGTCTACGGGTGGCTCTGGCAGGTCAACGGCAACAATCCCTTGGCCGCGACGGTGACCCTCAACGCCTGGCACATGTTGACCATCACCTACGATCCGTCCGGCAGCGGCACGGAGAGCTTCTACGTCGACGGCGTGCTGTCGTCCTCGGGGACCGGGACGTTCGTGGGCGCGAGCACCGGGATGATGACGCCTGTGAGCGTCTACCTCATCACCTCGATCCCCGGCGCCAAACCGCCCGGGGTCAATAGCGTCCTGACCGGCACGATCGACGAGCTGCGCGGCTACACCCGCGTGTTGAGCGCGGGCGAGATCTCGCTGCTCTACAACGCCCGGCAGACCTGCGTGGCATCGTCGTGCGGCGGCTGCCCGACCGGGACCACCCTCTGCACGTCGGTGTGCACCAACCTGCAGGCCGACAAGAACAACTGCAACAGCTGCGGCCACGCCTGCACCTCCGGTCAGACCTGCGTCGCCGGCGCCTGCATGTAGCCGCGCCGTCGCCGACGCCGACGCATTTTGTCGGCTGGCGGTCGGTCGCCCGTCCGCTATGGTTGCCGGCCAGGAGACCGCCAACCCATGCGACGATTGCTTGGAACCACCACCTCGCCTTACACCCGCAAGGTGCGGGTTCTGCTGCGGGCCATCGGCCAGCCTTACGAGCTGGTGGACATCCGAACCGACGGGGGAGCCGCCACCCTCCGGGAGGTGGCGCCGCTCGGTAAGATTCCGGTGCTCATCGACGACGATATGCGGGCGGTGGTGCCGGACTCGTCGCTCATCGGCGGCTGGCTGTGGGCCAAAGAGGCGGTGGCCTTGCGGTCGGCCGGGTGGGATCTCGATCCGCTGGCCTTCGAAGACCAAGCCCTGCGCACCGTCGTGGAAGGGGCGCTCGACGCGGCCATCAACCACTACTACCTGCGGCGCGACGGGTTCGCCGAGACCGGCTACATCGCCAAGCAGCGGGAGCGGGTCGATCGGGTGCTGACCTGGCTGGACCAGCGGATGGTGTTCCGGCACCCGATCGGCGCCGCGGCGCTCTCGCTCGGCTGCGCGCTCGATTGGATCGTCTTTCGCAACGTGGTCGAGCTCGAGCGCTGGCCCGCGCTGACCGCCTTCCGTGTCGCCTGGAAGGCTTCCGGCGTCGGCGACGGCACCGAGCCGCGCGAGTAGGGTGGAGCCAACTCGGCAACTCGGCGATTCGGCAATTTCGGATTGCCGGTCCGGCGACCGTCAGTTCACGCCGAGCAGCTCGACGTCGAAGACCAGCTCGGCGTTGGGCGGAATCGCGGCGCCGGCGCCGCGCGCGCCGTAGCCCAGCTCGGCCGGGATGTGGAGCTGGCGCTTGCCGCCAACCTTCATGCCGGCCACGCCTTCGTCCCATCCTTTGATGACCATGCCGGCGCCTAGCTTGAAGTCGAACGGGCTGCCGCGATCGATTGAGCTGTCGAACTTCTTTCCGTCGGTGAGCCAGCCCGTGTAGTGGACGTGCACCGAATCGCCGGCCTTGGCAACGGCGCCGGACCCCTTCTTGAGGTCCCAGTACTTGAGCCCGGAGGCGGTGGTGACCGGTTTGCCCTTGGTCTTCGACGGCGCGCTGTTGCCGGCCTGGGCACCTGAGGCGGCGACGGTGACAGCGAAAAGGAACAGGACGACGGTCGTGGTGGCGGTGCGAAACGCGGACATGGATCCTCCTTTGGGGCGGCGAAGCATATCGCGGGTCACCGGGCCGGTCGAGCGGTCGGGCGCCGTGAGGACCGGCGATCTCTCGGCACCCAATCGGGGTGGGTCCCGGTAGACTGCCGCCGCATGAAAAACCGGACAACGCGGGGCCTGTCGGGTCGGTCGAGCCTAGTGATGTTGGGGATGGCGCTGTCCTGCGCGGCGCGCGGCACGCCGCCGGCGCGAAGCTCGGCCAGCCCGTCGCGGGTAGCGCCCGCGGTGTCGGCGATCGCCACCGCCGTGCCGGCCTCCGAGACGGCCGCGGGCGACGGGCTCGGCCGGGTCCAGGTCCCGCTCACGGGCTCGGCGCGGGGACCGGAAAGCGCCCAAGTGACCATCGTCGAGTTCTCCGACTTTCAATGCCCCTTCTGCAGCCGGGTGGTGCCCACGCTCGACGAGCTCCAGAAGGAGTTCCCGACGCAGGTCCGGATCTTCTTTCGACACTTTCCGTTGCCGTTTCATGTCAACGCGGAGCCGGCGGCCGAGGCGGCGGTGGCGGCCGAGGCGCAGGGAAAGTTCTGGGAGATGCACGACAAGCTGTTCGCGAATCAGAAGGATCTCTCGGCGCCGGCGCTGGAGGTCTACGCCCAGCAGATTGGGCTCGATCTGACCAAGTTCCGCGCGGCGCTGCAGAGCCGCGCGTGGAAGGCGAGGGTGGACACCGACGCCGAACTCGGCCGCCAAGTCGGCGTGGAGGGCACCCCGACCCTGTTCATCGATGGCCGACCCGTGGTGGGCGCGCAGCCGATCGACGAATTCCGGCGGGTGGTGGACGACGAGATCGCCCGGACCGACAAGTTGCTCGCGCGGGGGGTGCCGCCCGACCAGCTCTACCCGACGCTGCTCAAGGGCGCGCTCTCCACGTCGGCTTCGCCGGCGCCCCGCCCCGTCGACGCGAGCCCGGAGGTCTACAAGATTCCCCTCGGCGATGCGCCCACCCGGGGCGGGGCGCAGCCCAAGGTGTCGATCGTCGAGTTCTCGGACTTCCAGTGCCCGTACTGCGGGCGCGTCGAGACGACGCTACAGCGGCTCTCCAAGGACTACGGCAACGACGTGGCGATTTTCTATCGGCACAACCCGCTGCCGTTCCACCCGAGCGCCATGCCGGCGGCGCTGGCCAGCGAGGCGGCCCGGGCGCAGGGCAAGTTCTGGGAGATGCACGACAAGCTCTACGCCAATCAGCAGACCCTGGGACCGGACAACCTGGAGACCTTCGCGCGCGAGCTGGGCCTAGATGTGTCGGCCTTCAAGGCGTCGCTGGCCGCCGAGCGGGGCAGGGACCGGATCCAGGTGGACATGGATCTGGCGGCCAAGTTCGGCGCCCGCGGCACCCCCACCTTCTTCATCAATGGGCGCAGCTTCATCGGCGCGCAGCCGATCGAGGGGTTCAAGCGGGTCATCGACGACGAGATCAAGAAGGCCGACGCCAAGCTGGCGACCGGGACGCCGCGCGGGCAGCTCTACGCGGCGCTGACCAAGGACGGGCTCGACAAGAAGGATCTTCCCAAGCCAGCCACCGATCCCGGCGCGCCGGACGCGCCCGATCCAGACACCCGCTATCGCGCCGAGATCAAGGGTGCGCCGGTTCGCGGCGGCCGCGACGCGCTGGTGACGATCGTCGAGTGGGGCGACTTCCAATGTCCCTTCTGCGGGCGCGTCGAGGCGACGCTGGCCGAGCTCATGGCGGCCTACGGCGATGAGGTGCGATTGGTGTGGCACGATCAGCCGCTGCCGTTCCACGCCAACGCCGAACCGGCGGCGATGGCGGCACGGGCGGCCGCCGCACAGGGGAAGTTCTGGGCCATGCACGATCGGCTGTACGCCCACCAGAACCAGCTCGATCGGGACAGCCTCGAAAAGTATACCGGCGAGCTGGGCCTGAACCTGGCCAAGTTCAAGGACGCGCTGGCCTCCAAGTCGTTGCAGATCGCCATCCAGGCCGACGCCGCCGCCGGCGAGCGAATCGGCGCCACCGGGACGCCGGCCTTCTTCATCAACGGCAAGTTTCTCGCGGGCGCGCAGCCGATCGAGGCCTTCACAAAGACCATCGACGCCGAGCTCGAAGACGCCAAGGCCCGGCTTGCGCACGGCACCCCGCGGACCCACCTCTATGACGTGATGATGAAGGAAGCCAAGGCCGAGCTGGACGCGCCGTCCCGATCCAAGGAGAGCCCCAGCGATGGTCCGGCGGCCGACGCCACCGTCTATCGGGTCGACGCCGACAAAGGTCCTTCCAAGGGTCCCCCGGACGCGCCGCTGCAGGTGGTGATCTTCTCCGATTTCCAGTGCCCCTTCTGCGCGCGCCTCGAGCCGATCTTGGCCCGGCTCGAGAAGGCCTACCGGCAGCAGATCCGGATGGTCTGGAAGAACTATCCGTTGCCGTTCCACGAGAACGCCCTGCCGGCGGCGGAGGCGGCTCTGGCGGCCCAGGCGCAGGGCAAGTTCTGGGAGATGCACGACAAGCTGTTCGCCGATCAGCAGCACCTGGACCGCGCCACCTACGAAAAATACGCCGGCGAGCTGGGCCTGGATCTGGCGCGCTTCCGGGCGGATCTGGACGGCCGGAAGTACGAGGACCGGATCGACGCCGATCGCAAAGACGCCGAGGCCCTGGGCGTGACCGGCACGCCCGCGGTGTTCATCAACGGGCGCAAAATCTTGGGCGCCTACCCCTTCGAGACGTTCAAGCAAATTGCCGACGACGAGCTGGCCAAAAAGAAGCACGCCCGGGGCAAACGGGAGTAACCCCACGACGCGGCCCGTCGGTGCTAGCCTTGAGACATGGCGACCGGAGACGACGACTCGGGCGCGTTCTTCGACGACGGCCCGACCCACATCGATGAGGCGGCGCCGCTCGAGGACCCCGAACAGGAAACCACTTCGTACAAGAGTCTGGAGTTTTTGGCCGGGCGCGAGGCCGGCTATCGGGAGGGGTTCAACGTGGCGATCGGGGCGCTGAGGGTGGAGCTGGTGCGCGCCGGATGTACCGAGGACGAGATCAAATCGATCCTCTCGCGGGTCGGCGCCGGAATCGACGACGCCAAGTAGCCGCGTGAGCGACGACGGGCTTTCCCCGGCGACGCCCGTCTCGGGGGATTCAAAG
>DASRLC010000218.1:0-13625 GCA_035648655.1 Polyangia bacterium | reverse complement strand
CGGTCGCCGTGCTCAAAACAGGTCTCCCCAGCGGCAGAGGCTCACGGCGCGCTGGGTGAGCGCGCGGCGAACCTTGGCCGAGGTGAGCGACGCCAGCTCGGCGGTACGCTGGTAGCGGGGAGGGTCTTCGCCGGCGGCGGCGTCCTCCTCACCCGGGTGGCAGATGAGCTCGTGCAGGCCGGGGCCGAGACGGCCGATGATCTCGAGGATGCGGATTTCGTCCAGGTGACCGGCCTCGACGTAGCCCCAGCTCTGCGGGCCGTGGCGGCGCGCGCCCAACTGCCGCCGGGTCAGCCAGGCCAGGCCCGTCAGCAGGCCTGCCTCGAGGCCGCGCCGCGGCTCGGTCACCCAAGCCAGCGTGGGGCGCTCGACCGCGCTGCGGATGCCCGCGATGCCGTGGCGGCGCGCGACCGACTCGACGGCCCGTCCGACCACCGGCAGAAAACCAAGGTGGTGGTGCGTGTCCAGGTGATCGACCGTGATGCCCGCGTCGCGGACGCGGGCCACCTGGGCGTCCAGCTCGCGCTCGACCTCGCCGGGGACGATGCGCCCTTTCATCCAAGCGGTGATGAAGTCCTGTCCGCGCGCGCCGAAGCCGCCGTCGGGCGCCAGCAGCGAAGGCACGCTGCCGCGCGGGGACACCGGCTGGCCGCCACACAGCGCCAGGTGAACGCCCACGCCCAAGTTGGGCGCCCCGGCCAGCAACGCCCGCGCGCCGGGCAGGTCGTCGCAGTTTCCCAGCAACGACGCACTGGTGACGACGCCGTCGCGATGGGCCCGCAAAATACCGCGCGAGATGGCGGGCGAGAGGCCGAAATCATCGGCATTTACGACCAGGCGAACCTCGGCGGCGGCGATCACGACGGATCATAATGCCCGATTCGTAAGGGGGCGCTCGAATTGACCCCCACTGGCGTTGGTGATATTTCCTGTGTGTCGATGGCCAAACGTATCTTGATCGCGGACGACAGCGTTACGATCCAGAAAGCTTTTGCCATGACGTTTGGATCGGAGGACGTGGCGCTCACCGCCGCGCGCTCCGCGGACGAGGGTTTGGCGCTGGCCCAGAAATCGCGGCCCGATCTGATCATCGCCGATGGGGCGATGCCGGGCCGCTCCGGGTACGACCTTTGCACACAGATCCGGTCCGATCCGGGGCTGCGCGGGGTGCCGGTCTACATCTTGGCGTCGGGCCAGCAGCCTTACGACGAGGCCAAGGGACAGCGGGCCGGCGCCGATGGGCACCTGCTCAAGCCCTGGGACACCAACCTCTTCATCGGGAGCGTTCGAGAGGCGCTGTCGAAGGTGGGAAGTTTGGGTGGCGGGGGCGGCCCGGCCGTTCATCCGCCGGCCGCCGCGACCTCCGGGGTGCGCAGCGGCGCCGCTTCATTGCCCGATTCCGCCATGGAGGATGACTACGGCGAGATCAGCATTGATTCGGGCAGCGATTCGGTGACGCCGCTACCGATGGTGACCGCCCCGCCGCCGAGCTCGCCCCCGCGCGCCACCATGACGTCGATGCCGACCGTGGGCGGCCTGCCCGGCAGCCCGCCCGGCCTGCGGCCGTCGCTGATTCCGGGGATGCGACCCGGCGCCATGCCGCCTGCGCGTCCTGGGACCGTGCCCGTGCGTCCGCTTGCCAACACCAACCTGGGCGCTCCGGCCGCGGCGCCCCCGCGCCCCTCGGCACCGCCTGTCGGGCGCACGATGATCGGGCTGCCGGCGGCCAACGTGCCGATTCCGGGTGCCATGCGCCCCTCCGTGCCGCTGGCGCCGCTGCAGGCGCCGCGAGCCCCAGTGGCGCCCCCGCGCCCCCGTGAGATGACGCCGGTTCCGCCGGTGCGTGCCCAGGTTGGTTTGGGCGAGATGACGCCGATGCCCCCGCCGCGGGTGCGTCAGATGACGCCTGCTCCCCCGGTTCGGGCGCGTGAGATGACGCCGGTGCCGCCGGCGCCGCGCCCGCGCGAGATGACGCCGGTGCCGCCACCGCGCGCGCGCGCCATGACGCCCACGCCGCCTCCGACCTTCTCCGCACCCGCCGTGGCGCCGATGGTGGCTTCGACCGTCGAGCAGACGATGGCCGCCATCGCCGCCAAGGGGCCCGAGTACGAGGCCATCGCCAAGCTCTCGCGCGAGATCATCGAAAAGATCGCTTGGGAGGTGGTTCCCGAGCTGGCCGAAGCGATTCTGCGCGAGCAGATCGCCAAGCGCTGAGCGACTACTGGCGGAGCCCGTCGTCGCTCACGCGATTACTAAGAAAAGGACCCTGGGAGGGTCCTTTAGATCCCCCGCGGATGAGCGTCGCCGGGCGGAGCCCGTCGTCGCTCACGCGATTACTAAGAAAAGGACCCTGGGAGGGTCCTTTAGATCCCCCGCGGATGAGCGCCGCCGGGCGGAGCCCGTCGTCGCTCACGCGACTATTCGTTGCCGGCGTAGACGACCAGACAGGTAACGTTGTCGTCGCCGCCACGCCCGTTGGCTAGGTCGACGAAGACGTTGGCGACGTCGCAGTAGAAGTGGCCCGTCAGTACCTGGGCCATCTCTTCGATCGTGATGTAGTTCGACAGACCGTCGGAGCAGAGAACGAAGCAATCGCCGGCCTGCACGGCCAGACCCGCCAGATCCGGCTCGACGCTGGGCTCGAAGCCGACCGAGCGGGTGATGATGTTGCGGAAGCGCGACTCCTTGGCCTCCGCGGGGGAGATGAGGCCGGCGCGCACCTGCTCCTGAATCCAGGAGTGGTCTTCCGTGAGCTGGCGGGCCCGGCCGTCGCGGTAGAGATAGGCGCGCGAGTCGCCCACGTGCCCGAGGTGGACGTAGCCGTTCGAGAACAGCAGGGCGGTGAGGGTGGTCCCCATCCCGGATAGCTCGGGGTTGGAGAGCGCCGTCTCGTAGATATTCCGATCGGCCTCGACCACCGCGCGGCGCAGCAGCGCGGTGACGGGATGGGGCCCGCCCCTCGGCAGTTCTGCGGGGCGGATGGCCAGCAGCCCAGCCTGGCGCGAGCCGTCGATCTCACGTTCCAGGATTTCGACCGCCATGCGACTGGCGCGCTCGCCGCCCAGGTGGCCACCCATCCCGTCGGCCACCGCGTAGAGCCCCAGCTCATCGTTGCACAGGAGGCTGTCTTCGTTGTGGTTCCGTTTTCGGCCCACGTCGGTGGCGCCCCAGCCGACTACCCGCATCAGGGCCTTCCGGGCAACATCGTCCCCGGCGCCGGCGCCGGTGTGGGCGGCAACTGCGGCCGGGCCGGCGTGGCGGCGGTTGGCGGCGGCGTCGGAGCCGCCGCGGGGGTCGTCGTGCCACCAGCCGGTGTCGGCGCGGTGGCTTCAATGGTGAAGTCGATGCGCGACGGACCGGCGCCGAGCCCGACTGGGTTCAACCGCCCGGCGTCGACCCCCTTCGACACCAGGAAGTCGCGCACAGCTTCGGCGCGCCTCTGCGTCTCGATCAGCGGTACCCCCGGCGTCCTGACCTCGATCTTGAGCCGCGTGATCTCCGGGTGCCCCTTCATGACCAGGGCCACGTCGTTGACCACCTTGGCCGAGTCGGCCTTGAGCGTCAGCTTGCCGCCGTGGCCGACGAAGCCGATTCGCTCGTCGACCTCGATCCGCCCCTGGCCGAGTCGCACCCACTCCGGACCAGGATCGGGGCAACCGTCGTCGTCCTTGATCCCGTTCAGCGTCTCGGGCTGGTTGGGGCACTTGTCGGTCGCATCGGGGATGCCGTCCTTGTCGTTATCGGGATCGGGGCAGCCGTCCTCGTCCTGGAAGCCGTCGGCGTCTTCCGGATCGTTGGGGCAGTTGTCGAAGCTGTCGGGGATGCCGTCGCCGTCGTTGTCCGGGTCGGGGCAACCGTCGGCGTCCTGATAGCCATCCTTGTCCTCGGGCTCGTCGGGGCACTTGTCGACCGCGTCGGGGATGCCGTCGCCGTCGCTGTCCTCGGTCGTCGACGGGCAGCCGTCGTGCGGGAACTTGCCTTTGCCGTCCTCCGGCGCGTTGGGGCAGGCGTCGTTGAGGTCGGGGATGCCGTCGTTGTCATTGTCGAGGTCCGGGCAGCCGTCGGCGTCCTGGAACTCGTCGACGTCCTCCGGCTGATCGGGGCACTTGTCGGTCGCGTCGGGGATACCGTCGCGATCGTTGTCGGGATCGGGGCAGCCGTCGGCGTCCTCGAAACCGTCGCGATCCTCCGGCTGATCGGGGCATTTGTCGTTGATGTCGTAGACGCCGTCGTGGTCGCGATCGCGGTAGTCGGGGTTGAAGGCGACGCCGGCGAAGAGGCGCAGGTCGGGTGCGCCCACGCCGTTGCCGAGGCCGCGCCCGAGGCCGGCGGTCACCGACCACATGCCGCTGACGGCGCGCCGGCCGGCCAGATCGACCTCGAACGGGTTCACGTCGTTGTAGAAGCTGGCGAACTGATTGAGGCCGCTGCGGCCGTAGAGATCGAGGATGACGTCGGTCTTCTTGTCGACGCCATAGGCGGCGGCCGCACCGTAGAGCAGCTGGGGGCCGAGCTCAGTGGCGAAGCTGTTGGAGGTCTCGCGGATGAGCAGACCCAGGTTGGCCGCCGCACGCACCGGACCGAATTCGGCGGTCGCGATGGCCTTGATGCGTCCGGTGACCGTCTTGTCCCCCAGATAAGCGCGTCCGCCGGTGTGGCCGGTCGGCAGCGTCAGGCCTGCGGAGATCGCGACGTCATATTGATCGTCGTCGCCGCGGGTCGTGAGGTGCGCCTTACCCTCGAGCCGAACGTCGCCGATGCCGCTCTCCCGCAGGTGCAGGTTGGCCGGCAGCCCCATGGCGTTGATCTCGTCACCGTCGAGGTACGGCGTAAACGGCAGCCCGACGCCGAATTGGTAACGGCCGAACAGGCCGATGGCGGCGTCCAGCTCCGCGGTGAGCTGGTTGTCGATGATGTCGATCGTGCCCGGCGTCGAGCCCTGCACGAAGGCGGTGTAAGGCCGCTGCTGGTAGTTCAGCATCAGCCCAAAGCTCAGCCGTTTATGGTCGGGGACCTGGGCCCCTTCGACGGTCAGGAAGTTTTGCGGGCCGATCGCCGGCTGGAAGAGCTGGGCGTCGAGGCTGGTGTCCTGGCTCGGCCTATTCTGGGCGGCGGCGTGCCGTGCCGGCGCGAGCAGAAGCAGGCTGGAGAGCCAAAAAGTGATCGCGGAGCCGCGCGCACGCGACCTGGTCTGTGGTGTCATTCAGGGGATCCCGAACGAAAGTGGTCGTCGGCAGGCGTGCGGCCAGCATATCGCCGAATACACCTCGAAGTCCACGACTGCCGCTGAGGTCGAGGCGTATCGCTAGCGGGGTGCGCCGGATCCGCCCGACATGGCGGGATCGACGTCGATCGCAAAGCGGCGGACACCGGCGCGCTTGACGAGGTCGATGAGGTGGACGACCTCGCCGTGCGGAACGGCGCGATCGGCGGCGATCACCGCCTGCAAATCGGGGTTTCGGGAGAGCTGATTCCCGATGGCGGCCCTCACCGCGTCGTCGTTGCTGCGCGCGCCGTTCAGGTAGAGCGCGCCGTCCTTGCGCAGGGTCAACCCCAACACCGTCCGGGTGGTCTCGGTCCCGGAGGCCGCCTTAGGAAGGTCGACCTGGATGGCGGGGTTCACGATGTAGGCGGCCGTCACCATGAAGACGATCAACAGCACCAGCGTGACGTCGACCAGTGGGGTGACGTTGATGTCGACGATCATCCGCCCGGCGTCGTCGTCGCTGCTAAATCCGCTGCCGCGTGCCACAGGTCAGTCCTTGGGTCGCGCCGGAATGGTCGACAGCACCAGGTGCCCCATGGCGTCGATGCGGGCCATCGCCTGGCGCACCTTGCCCTGGAAGAAGTTGAAGGCGATGACGGCGGGGATGGCGACCATCAACCCCACCGCGGTCGCCACCAGCGCCTCCGAGATACCCGACATGACAGCGGTGGCGCCGGCGGCCTGGTTGCGGGCCAGATCGGCGAAGGCCTTGATGATGCCAAGCACCGTGCCGAAAAGGCCGATGAAGGGCGCGTTGTTGCCGAGGGTGCCGAGGACGCCGAGGTTTCGCTCCAGGTCCAGGCGGAGACGGGCTTTGGCGCTGGCCATGCTTTCGGCCACCGCGTCGGCGCCCCGATCGAGCTCGGCGATTCCGGCGGCCGCCACCAGCGCCGCCGGGGCGCGGCGACCCAGAAGCTGGCGGCGCGCCCCGTCCAGATCGTCGGACTTCAGGCGTTGCGCCAGCTCGCGGCCGAGGGCGTCGAGATCACCGCCGGCGTTGGCGCGGAAGTAGATCGCGCGTTCGACCATCACCGTCACCGACAGCACCGACAGACCGATCAACACCCAAAGCACCCACTCCGAGCCGAGCAGCGTGAACCCCAGGATCCGTTCGGTCAGATGCATTTGCCCTCCGCGCCCGAGACGCGGGAAACGCTACCACGAATCACGCGGAGTCCTATGGCAGCAGCGCTTCGATGACGACCGTCGCGTAACCACCGGCGGGCAGCGAGAAACGCAGGCACACGGCGCGCAGGTCGGGGTCGTTCGGGCCCGGGCCACCGGCGGGGATGGCCCCGCGCACGAAGCTCGCGCCATCGACGGTCACCTTCAGCAGCACCGGCCGGCGCGCCCCGGGGAGCTCGCGGCCGGCGCGCGCGAAATCCTCGCGGGTGGCGCCCACCTCGGCGATGGCCCGATCCTCGAGGGCGCGGGCCGGCGTGTCGGGCGGCGGTTCGATCTCGCGGCCACCCGGTAGCGGCCCGGTCGGCACCACCTCGCCGCTGTCGACCCGCCGTTGGTCGACCGCCGGGTCGGTCGAGACGAAGAGGCCGCCGGTCTCGGTCTTCTGCAGGACGTCGCCGAGGCGGACCTGGGCCAGATCGCCGCTGGCCGCGCGCAGCTCGAGCGCCCGGTTGAAGACCGCCGACTGCAGCGCCGAGAGCAACAACCGGCGTCGGCGGCGATCGCGCTCGCGTCGCTCGCCGCGCAGGAGCGCGAGGCCGGCCGCCGCGTTGTCGCCACCCGCGCCGAACCGCTGGGCGCCGAAACGGTTGGGCACCCCGGCGGCCACCAGCGCCGCGAAGCGCGCCTCGAGCGCCGCCAGATCGTCCTGGCTGGCCGATCCGGTGAGCACCGCCTCGAAGCGGTTGCCGCGCAGGTGTCCGAGCCGCAGCTTGTGCGCGTGCGGGGTGGCGGCCAGGATCGCCAGGTCGTCGCCCAGCAACTTGGGCAGCTCGTCGATGGCGAGCGCCCCCGGCACGCTCAGCCACTGGCGGGTCGTCGCGTGGCGATCTTTGAGGCCGGCGTAGCCCACGTCGCGCGGCTCGACCCGGAAGGCGGCCGCCACGCGGGCAATGGCGTCGAAGGTCGTCAGGCCGCGCTTCTCGACCCAGACGTAGGTGTGCGCGCCGGTGCCGCTGGGCGGATAGGCGGCGATCTCCTCGACGACGAAGCTACCGACCGACGGCGCGAAGGTGAGCAAGCGCGGTCAGCTCGGAGGTCGGCCGACCAGGGTGGGCGTCGATGCCGATGTGGATGCCGGCTCGCCGGCCGTCTCGAGCATCGCCAAATACATGCGCGCCGAGCGGTTGTCGGAATCGGCGGTCAAGACCGCGCGCCATTCGGCGGCCGCTTCTTCCCGCCGCCCGGCCGCGTAGTAGCCCAGCCCCAGGTGGATGCGCCCGACGGCCAGCTCGGGGCTTTCGGCGCGCACCCGCTCCAGCTCCCGAATCGCCCCGACCACGTCGCCCATCTCGCGCCGGGTCTTGCCGAGCTCGACGCGCAGGTCGGCAAAGGTCGGGCACAGCGCCAGCGCGCGCTCGTACTCGCGCAGCGATTCGTCGTGCAGCGCCAGTGCGCGGTAGGTGGCGCCCATCTCGGCGTGCATGTTGGCGAGCTTGCCCTTGACGAACGGATCCAACTCGCGCGGCGCGCGCTGGGAGACCGCCATCGCCCGTTCGTAGATGGTCTTGGCCTCGGCGTACTTGCCGAGATCGTTACAGGTCACGACCAGGTTCAAGGCAGCCTCGGTGTAGGTCGGGTTGAGGCGCAGCGCCTCGCGAAACATCTCCTCGGCCTCCGGGAGCCGCCCCTCTTGGTGGTAGATGAAGCCCAGCATGTCGTAGACGTCGGGGTAGGGGGCCTTTTCGCGCAGCACCTCGGTCAGGCAGACGATCGCCTGCGCGTGTTCGCCGGCCTGGTAGTGCGCGCGGCCGCGGGCGACCAGCTCGCGCAGGCCGGCGCGCCCGCCGTCAACCATGGTTGGCCTGGGGCGTCGCGCCGGGCGCGATCGGCTTGGGCGCCGGATTCGGCCCGAAGCGGCGGCTGATGTATTCGAGGTACAGCTCGGAGCGCCGGGCCTGCGGCGCTTCGCCGTGCTCGGCGATCACGCGCGCGAAGGTCTCCTTGGCGCGCAGCGGATCGTTCATGTGCAGGTAGGTCTCGCCGAGCGAGTAGAGCAGCTCCGGCTCCCGCCCCGATCCCGGGTAGTGTTGGATCGCGCCTTCGAGGCGCATGGCCGCCGCCTTGGGGTGATCGGTCTTGAGATAGAAGCGGGCCACGTAGACCTCGTGATCGACCAGGCGCTTGAGCACCTCCTGGCGCATGTCCTGGACCTTCTTGCTGTAGGGCGAATTCGGGAACCTCCGGTGGAAGCTCTCGAGCTCACGCTGGGCGTCCTGCACCGCCGACTGATCCTTCTCGTACGACGGCGGCATGATCCAGAAGTCCTCGGGCATGTCGCGGTAATAGCTCTCGGAAATCCGGAAGGCGATGTAGCCGTCCTCCACCTTCTCGTGGGTGGGGTGCAGGCGGGCGAAGCTCTTGTAGCTCTCGATCGACTCCGTGTAGTTCCCCTGCGCGTACTGGGTGTCGGCCAGGGCCAGCTCGGCCATGGTGGCGTACTTTGAGAACGGAAATTTCTGTTTGACGAACTGGAAGTATTTCTTCGCCTCGGCGTAACTTTCGTCTTTCAGCTCCGCCATCCCTTTGTCGTAATTCTGTTTGGCCGTGAGAGAGTAGGTGACGGGTTTGGAGTCCTCGTCCGACTCGGCGCAGCCGAGACCGATCGCGGCCGACAGCGCGATCAGCGCAAACAGGCGTCTAAAGCGAGGTGACATGAAGAAACTATGGTACGTAAGCGGGGCGTCGCCGTCTACCTGGGCGTCGCCATCCACCATGACGGATTTCGCCGCATGCGTCGCCGCTGCCCGGAGCGTTTGACTCCGCGCCCCACGCTGGCGTTGCTCGCCGCCGGCGCGGTGCAGCTGTTTGCCTGCTCCGGCGCGGCACCCTCGGGGGCTGCGGGCGGCGCAGCGGTCGTCTCAGCGCCGGCCACGCCGGGCGCGCGGGATGCCAACCTGGCGGGGGCGCGCTGCAAGCCGGGGAGCGGCCAGCCCTGCGCTTGCCGGCAGCGCACCGGTGACGTTGCCGAGACCTCGCCTCCCGACGCGGAACACAAACGATTCGAAGTGCGCCTCGGTGCCGAAGGGGGCAGCGCGACGCTCGACTCGCCGACGCTTGGTCACCTGACCGGCGGCGCGGACGAGACCTGCTTTTATCTAGACGTCTTGCCGGGCACGACCTCGGAGGTCACCTTCACCGCGCGCGCAGCCACCGCCGACGGGGGCGTGAGCCCGCTGCTCGATCTGGCGGAGTATGGGCCCAAGGGCCCCTGGTGGTACGACCTGCTGGCCGTGCGCTGCGACGGGCCCGGCCACCGCTGCAACCGCGACGCGGCCGACGCCTGGAGCGCTGAGGCCAAGACCCGCAAGCGTGGTCGGATCGATCCCTGCGGCTCGGCCGTGATCTCGCACCTGGTGTGGGACACTTCGGGCGGAACCGGCGATCGCGAGCTGGGAAGGTTTCGAGACTTCACCGTGCGGTTCACGCTGGAGGTGAAGCGTTTCGCCACCCAGTTCCCGCCCGGCGCCACCGAGTGCGTGCCCAAATGAAGGTGCATCTGATCGGGATCTGCGGCACCGGGATGGGGACGTTGGCGGGGCTCCTCAAGGCGGCCGGCCACGACGTGCGCGGGTCGGACGAGCACGTCTACCCCCCCATGTCGACGCAGCTCGAGGAGCAGCAGATCCCCGTCTTCGAGAAGTTTGCCGCCGCCAACCTCGACTGGGGCCCCGACGCGGTGGTGGTCGGCAACGTCTGCCGCAAGGATCAGGTCGAGGTCCTCGCCGCGCAGGCCCGCCAGATCCGGCTCGAGTCTTTCCCGTCGCTGTTCGGCAAGCTGTTCTTAGAGCGCGTGGACGTAGCCGGGCTTGGCCCGGCGGAGTCCGTCGCGGGGGGGCACGGGGACCCTCCCGCGGTCTCCGACTCGAAGAAGTCCAAAAAATCGATCGTCGTGGCGGGGACCCACGGCAAGACCACCACCTCGTCGTTGCTGGCGCAGGTGCTGGCCGACGCCGGTCGCGATCCGTCGTTCTTGATCGGCGGCGTCCCGCTGAACTTCCGCCAATCCTGGCGGCTCGGCGCCGGTGAGGAGTTTGTGGTCGAGGGCGACGAGTACGACACCGCCTTCTTCGACAAGGGCTCCAAGTTCTTGCACTACCGCCCGCAGATCGCGCTTCTGACGTCGGTCGAGTTCGATCACGCCGACATCTTTCGCGACGAGGAGGCGGTGCAAGCGGCCTTCCGTAAGTTCGTCGCGCTGCTCCCCGAAGACGGGCTGCTGGTGGCGTGTGCCGCCTCGCCGGGGGCGATGGAGGTGGCGCGCAGCGCGCGCTGTCAGGTCGTCACTTACGGCCGACCCGGTTCGGGCGCCGACTGGACCTTCGAGGTGGTGGCACGCGCGCTCGGCGGGCGGGCCACCCTGGCCGTCGCGCGACGGGGCGAGCGGGTCGTCACCGTCGACACCAACCTGCCCGGGATCTACAACTACGAGAACCTGGTCGGCGTCATCGCCGTCGCATCGGCGCTGGGCGTCGAGCTGCCGGCCATCGCGCGGGCGGTCCGGCGGTTTCTGGGCGTGCGGCGACGCCAGGAGGTCCGCGGCGTCGCCCGCGGCGTCACCGTGGTGGACGACTTCGCGCACCACCCGACTGCCATCCGCGAGACCATCTTGGCGCTCAAGGGACGTTTCGGCCCGGGCAAGCTGATCGCCGCCTTCGAGCCGCGCTCGGCGACCAGCCGGCGCAACGTGTTTCAGACCGAGTTCGCCGACGCGCTCTCGGTGGCCGACGAGGTCGTGCTGGCCCCGCTCTACGCGCCCGAGAAGGTCCCGGAGGCCGACCGTCTGGACGTCGAGCGTCTGGCCGGCGATCTGCGGCGCGAGGATGTCCCGGCCCGGCTCATTCCCACCGTCGAGGCGACGGTCGCGCACCTGGCCGAGCGGGCCTCGCCCGGCGACACGGTGCTCGTGATGTCTTCCGGCGATTACGGCGGCCTGCACGATCGCTTGCTCGACGCGCTCGGCGATCCCGTGATGCCGGCCCGCGCCGAGCATAAGAACCGCATCGGCAACCTCCTCGATCGGGTCGGGATCGCCCACCCGGTGTTGGAGCAGTTCTGGCCCAGCTATCTCGTGATCCCGGGCGCCGAGCCCGCCGCGCCGCTCGTCGGCTGTGTCGCCATCGAGGTGGCCGGTGAGGTGGCGCTGCTGCGCATGCTGGCGGTGGCGCCCGAGCGGCGCGGCGAGGGGCTCGGCTACGTTTTGGTCGAGGCGGCCACCGAGCGGGCGCGTGCGCTCGGCGTCGGGCGGTTATACTTGGTCACCGATGGGGCGCAGGGGTACTTCGGCGAGCGGCTGGGCTTCGTCGCGGTCGACCGCAAGGACGTGACGGCCGCCATCGCGGCCACCGCCGAGTACGCCCTGGCCCGATCGAAGAACGCGACCTGGATGCGAAAGGAGCTCTGAGGCGATGGGCGTAACCGCACCCGCGAATCCTTCCGGCCCGCCGGCGCCGCCGCCGCGCGATCCGCTCGAAAGCTCGCGTCTGATCGCGTCCGAGATCGCGCGCGACGCGGGGCGGGTGCTGATGGAAGGGTGGGGGACGCGTCCGGCGGTCGGGTTCAAGTCCGAGGACATCAACCTGGTCACCGAATACGACAAACGTTCGGAGGCGTTGATTGTCGAGCGACTGGCCGCCGCGTTTCCCGCCGATCGGATCGTGGCCGAAGAGGGGACCAACGTGGTGGGCGAGCGGGGCGCGTTGCGGGTCTGGTACGTCGATCCGCTCGATGGGACCACCAACTTCGCCCACGGGATGCCGATCTTCTCGGTGTCGATCGGCCTCAGCGTCAACCGGCGTGCGGTGCTGGGCGTGGTCGAGGCGCCGGCGGTCGGCTGGTCGTTCTCGGGAACCATCACCGGCGGCGGCTCGACGCTCAACGGGAAGCCCATTGCGCCCTCGCGCGTCGATCGTCTGGCCAGCTCGCTGCTGGTGACCGGGTTTCCTTACGCGCGGAATCCCGTGCAGACCAACCTGCCAGAGTGGTCGGCGTTCACGGCCGCGGCGCAGGGGACGCGGCGATTGGGATCGGCGGCGCTCGATCTCTGCTTCGTGGCCTGCGGCTGGCTCGACGGCTATTGGGAACGCGCGCTGCACCCATGGGATCTGGTGGCGGGCGCCGCCATCGTCAGCGGCGCCAACGGGAAGGTCAGCGATCTCGACGGCAACCCCTTCGATGGCGAGACCGGCCGCGTGCTGGCCAGCAACGGTCATATTCACGATCAGATGATGCGGATCCTGCAGGGGGTTTCCCGGCGGTCGAACGCGCCGTGGCCGTAGCCGGCGCGTCCGCACGGCCACCGCGATGAGCGGCCCATGAGCGGCCCATGAGCGCCCATCGCTGGGTGGCCGGGTTGGCCATCGGCGTCGCGGCGCTGGTGGTGATCGTCCCGTTCTTCGCGGCGACCACCTTCATCGGGGACGATCACCTGTTCCTGGCCTTCGCCCGCCACGCGCCACATCCGTGGGCGGCGTTCCTGACCGATCGCCACGGTGGCGAGTATTACCGGCCGTTGCCGATGATGATCTGGTGGCTGCTCGGTCGCCTGGGCGGCGGCGCGGTTCCGTTCGCGCTGCTGGGACTATTCTTGCACCTGGCGACGGCGCTGCTGGTCGCGGAGCTGCTGCGCGCGCTCGGCCGTCCGCCGGTCGTGGCTTGGACCGCGGCCGCGCTCATGGCGTGGGCGCCGGAGAATCTGGAGGCCGCCCTCTGGTTCGCGGCCAACACGGATCTCTTGGCGACCAGCTTCGCGCTGGCCTCGCTGGTGCTGCTGCTGCGCGGGCGTCGTTGGTGGTCGGCGCTTTTGGCGCTGGCGGCCTTCCTTTCCAAGGAGTCGGCCTACGTTCTCCCCGTGCTGGCGGTCGCCCTATCTTGCTCACGCCCCGCAGCGGAAGGTGGGGAGGCGCCGCGCGCACGCCGGCGGTTGTGGGCCGAGATTGCGCCGCAGCTTGTTTTGCTGGCGTTGGTCATTCTACTGCGGCGGAGCGTGCTGCACGGTTGGGGGGGCAGCGGCGATCCGCGTCCGAGCGCGCTCGGCGCCGCGCTCCAGATCGCGGGCGGCCTGGCCCAGCTGTTCACCGGCACCGACGTGATGCCCGTGCCGCTGGCGTTCGCGGTTGGTGCCGCGGTTCTGGCGCTTTCGGCGCTGGCCCTGGCGCGTCGGGGCAGGGGGCTCGCC
>DASRLC010000217.1:0-15904 GCA_035648655.1 Polyangia bacterium | reverse complement strand
CCTTCTGCGTGCGCAACCTCCGCGATCTCCCGGCCGGGATGCGTGAGCTGCGGCGGGTGATTCGCCCCGGCGGTCGAGTCGTGATCCTCGAGTTTTTGCGCCCGGAGCGCACGCGCTTCTTCTTCGATCGGATCTGGAACGCGCACGTGCTGCCGCTCATCGGCTGGGCCGTGACCGGCGATCGGGCCGCCTACCGCTACCTGCCCGACTCGATCGCCCACTTCCGGACATCTGCGGAATTCGAAGCCCTGATGCTGGAGGTCGGGTTTGCCGACGTGGAATGCAAGCCGCTCTTCCCGTCGGGCGTCGCGACCATGGTGGTGGCGTCATGAAGGTGGTCGTCGCGGTCGGCGGCGCGTCGGGATCGGTCTACGCCAAGCGTCTGCTCGATGCGTTGGTGCCCCTGGCCAACACGGTGGAAATCGGCTTGGTGTTTACCCGATCGGGCGACGAAGTCTGGAAGCACGAGATCGGCGACGTGCCGGCTTTTCTCGGGAACCCCCAGGGGGTTCCCGAACCCTCCCACGAGGAGCCCGGCCGGGCCAAGCCCGGCCTCCCCCACGCGTCGTACCCGTTCAAGCGCTACGGGCTGCGCGATTTTCGGGCGCCGTTCGCGTCGGGCTCGGCGGGGTGGGACGCCATGGTGGTGATTCCGTGCTCGACCGGCGGCCTGGCCCGCATCTCTCACGGCATTTCCGATGATCTGGTCGGGCGCGCCGCCGACGTCATGCTCAAGGAGCGCCGCAAGCTGGTGCTGGTGGTGCGCGAGACGCCGCTCTCGACGATCCACCTGGAGAACATGCTGAGTGTCACGCGCGCCGGGGCGGTGGTGCTCCCCGCCTCGCCGTCGTTCTATTCCAAGCCCGCCTCGATCGAGGCGGTCCTCGACACGGTGGTGGGGCGGGTGCTCGATCAGCTCGGACTCCCCAACACGGCGATGCCGCGCTGGGGCGCCGAGGGGGGATCTCGATGAGCATCGAGGTGCAGGGTTTCGAGGCGACGGCGTCGCTGCCCGAATCGATCGGCGGCTTGGACCTGTTCGCGCTGGGCCGGCGGGCCTCGGCGGCGCGCGACGCCCGGGTGGGTCGACGGGGATCGTTCGTGCGCGCGCGCCAACTGCTGGCGACCGGCGCCTGGCGCGGGCCGCGCGACGCCGCCGAGGCCTTCATCGAAGAGACGGATTTCGACCTGACGGGCGGCTGGGCCGCGGTTCGCTCGGCCGGGGTGGGCCTGTTCGTGGCCGCCACCGACTCGCCCCACGCGCGCGCCGCCGCGCAAGCCGGCCTGCGGGTTTTGCTGCGCCTGCCGTACCGCGCCGGCGAAGACGAGCCCGCGCGGCTCGAGCGCCTGGCGGCACTTGCGGAGCTCCCCTTCGCAACGTGGGGCGTCATGCCGGCGCCGGTCGGCGAGGCCTATGGGCTCGACACTCTGCGCCTGTTCGCGCTCTGCCGGCTGGCCCTGCCGCGGGTGGCCCACCTGCTGGCCGACGTCGGCGCGCTGGGGCCGCGGCTGGCGCAGATGGCCTTCGGGTTCGGCGCCGACGAGCTCTTCGCGCCGATCGTGGCCGAGCGCGCGTTGCGCCTGGGCGCCAACGCGCACAATCCGTCGCTGACCCGCAAGGAGGCCGCCACCCTGATCCGGGGCGCGGGGCTCTTGCCTTGCGAACGTCTCGCCGACGGCGTGATCGAGGAGGTGACCACGTGAATGATCAAAATTCGGGAACCCTGGCAGGGTTCCCGCGCCCTCCCACGACGGACTCCGCCGAGCAAAGCTCGTCTCCGTCCACGCGATCGTTCGGGCAGATTCGCGACAAGATCCGGGCCGCCGAGGTGCTCTCCTTCGAGGACGGCGTCGCGCTCTACCAACACCGCAACCTGATGGAGCTGGGCGCGCTCGCCAACGAGGTGCGCGAACGGATGCACGGCGATCGCACCTATTTCAACCGCAACCTGCACATCAACGCCACCAACGTCTGCGAGGCGAGCTGCCGCTTCTGCTCGTTCGCGCGCCTGCAGCCCGGCGACACGGCGGCCTACACGATGTCGCTCGACGAGGCGTGGGGCAAGCTGCGCGCGCGCGTCGCGGCGGGCGACCCGATCACCGAGATCCACATCGTCAACGGCCTGCACCCGGGCCTGTCGTTCGACTACTACACCGAGCTGCTGGCCGGCCTCAAGCGGATCCAACCGTCGATCCACCTCAAGGCCTTCACGGCGGTCGAGATCTTCTACTTCGCCAAGAAGTTCGGGATGACGATCGAAGGGGTGCTGACGGCGCTGCGCGCGGCGGGCCTGGATTCGATCCCTGGCGGCGGCGCCGAGATCTTCGCGCCGCGCGTGCGCAAGAAGATCTGTGACGACAAGTGCAACGCCGACGAGTGGTTGGAGGTGCACCGGGTCGCGCACCGGATGGGGCTGCGATCGAATTGCACCATGCTCTACGGCCACATCGAATCGGCCGAGGAGCGGGTCGATCACATGCTCCGCCTGCGCGCGCTGCAGGACCAGACCGGCGGCTTCCAAACCTTCATCCCGCTGGCGTTTCATCCAGACAACAACGCGCTCATGAAGCTGCCGGGGCCGACCGGGGTCGAGGACCTGCGCACCTACGCGGTCGCGCGCCTCTTGCTGCACAACATCCCGCACGTCAAAGCCTACTGGATCATGCTGGGGATCAAGACCGCCCAGACCGCGCTCTGGTTCGGCGCCGACGATCTCGACGGCACGGTGCAAGAAGAGCGCATCTACCACATGGCCGGCGCGGCGACGCCGCAGGTGATGCACCCAACGGAGATCGTGCGCCTGATCCAGAACGCCGGCCGCACGCCGGTCGAGCGCGACACGCTCTACAACGTCGTCGCCGAAGGGGCCGCGCTGATCTCCGACAAGCCGTTCAGGCGGGAGGTTCGCCGGAGCCTGGAGGTCGTATCGTGAGCAGCGACAAGGCGGATAAGAGAATCCGGATCTCGGCGGTGTCGTTCCTGAACGCCCGCCCCATCACCTACGGCCTGGAACAAATGGAGCCTAGCGCGTGGACCAAGCTCGGCTCTGCCGAGCGTAGTCCGTCGCGGGGCCGCGCGGGGACCCTCTCGGGGTCCCCGCGTCAATTCGATCTCTCGTTCGATCTGCCGGCGCGTTGTGCCGAGCGGCTGTCCACCGGCGACGCCGACCTCGGCCTCATCCCCGTCGGGGCCTACGCGACCAGCGCCGACGAGCTGCGCATCGTCCCCGGAATCGCCATCGCGGGCCACGGCGCGGTGCGCACCGTGCTGCTGGTCGGCGAAGTGCCATGGGAGCAGATGCGCGAGATCGCGCTCGACGGCGCCTCCCGCAGCTCGGCGATGTTGGTCCGCCTGCTCTGCCACGAGCGGGGTCTGACCCCCAGCTTCCGCGAGGTCCCGCACGACGAGGTGCTCGACGCCGCACGCGGCACGACCGGCGCGCTCGTGATCGGCGACGCCGGCTTCCTCGCCGAGACGCGCTACCCGCACGTGCAGGATCTGGGCGCCGCCTGGCACGAGCTGACCGGCCTACCGTTCGTCTATGCGGTGTGGGCCGGACGCCCGGGCGCCGTCGACGCCGACGCAATCGCGCGGCTGCAGCGCAGCCTGGACGACGGCCTGGCCGCGCGACCCATCATCGCGCGCGCCCACGCTGAGGCCCACGGCGGCGATCCCGCCGTCTACGAGTCGTATCTGTCGCACAACATTCGTTACCGCCTGGGGGCCGCGGAGCTCTCCGGCATGGCCGCCTTCTTCTCGCGCGCCCGCGCCGCCGGCCTGATCGAAGGCAATCCCCGCGCCCGCCTGTATGAAGCCGGTGCGGCCGGGCCCACCCCTGTTTCGAACGGCGTGCGCCCACGTTCCATCGACTCTCTCTTGAGCGATGCCGCCGCCGGCGGGCGGCTGTCGCCCGAAGAAGCGATGCGGGTCTACGCCGAAGCGCCGGTGCTGGAGCTGGGCGCCGCCGCCGACGCACGCCGCCGGATGCTCCACCCCGACGACGTCGTCACCTACATCATCGACCGCAACGTCAACTACACCAACGTCTGCGTCACCCGCTGCAAATTCTGCAACTTCTACCGCCCGCCCACCAACCGGACCGAGGGCTACGTCCTGTCGCGCGAAGAGCTGGCGCGCAAGTTTCAGGAGACCGTCGATCTGGGCGGCGTGCAGATCTTGCTGCAAGGTGGGCTCAACCCCAACCTGCCGCTCACCTGGTACGAGGACCTCTTCCGCTGGATGAAGGCCAACTTCCCGCTGGCCATCCACGGCCTGTCGCCCGAGGAGGTCCGCTACATCGCCGAGATCGAGAACCTGCCGATCCGCGCGGTGGTCGAGCGCCTCATCGCGGCCGGCCTCGATTCGATCCCCGGCGGCGGAGCCGAGATCCTCGACGACGAGATCCGTCACGCCATCTCGCCCCTCAAGTGCACCGCCGACACCTGGATGGAGGTCATGCGCCAGGCCCACGCGCTCGGGCTGCGCACCACCGCGACCATGGTGTTCGGGTTCGGCGAGGAGCCCCGCCACATCATCGGCCATCTGGAGAAGCTGCGGTCGCAGCAGGACCTGACCGCCGGGTTCACCGCCTTCATCTGCTGGCCCTTCCAGGCCGAGGGGACGCGCCTCAAGCTGCACGACGACACCACCGCCATGCGGTACTTGCGCATCTTCGCGCTCTCGCGCCTCTACCTCGACAACTTCCCGGGTCTGCAGGTCTCCTGGCCGACGATGGGACCCGAGGTCGGACAGGTGGGGCTGCGCTTCGGCGGCAACGACTTTGGCTCGGCGATGATCGAGGAGAACGTCGTCTCGCAAGCGGGAGCGGTCTTCAAGCTCTCGGCCGCCGACATCGAACGCTACATCCGCTCCGCGGGCTTCGAACCGCGGCGCCGCAACATGCGCTACGAGCGGCTGGCCGCCGCCTAGCGTCGCCACGAACATGAAGGTCATCAGCGCACGCTGGGTGGTTCCCGTCGAACGGCCCCCGATCGCCGACGGCGCCATCGCGCTCGACGACGACGGGACGGTCCGGATGGTGGGCACGCGGGCCGCCCTGCGGTCCGCGTTTTCGGTGGCGCCCGAAGAGCGGGCCGAGGGGGTGCTGGTGCCGGGCCTGGTGAACGCGCACTGCCACCTGGAGCTGTCGGCGCTGGCCGAGGCGGTGCCGGGCGGCGATGGCCTGGTCCCGTGGGCGACCGCGCTCATGCGGCAGGCCCGCGATCTACCGCGCGAGCGCCGGCGGGCGGCTGCCGTCGAGGCCGCCAGCGCCGGCGCACGGCTTGGCACCGCGGCCATCGGCGACGTGGGCAACTCGCTGGACGCGGCGCCCGCCATCGGGGCGGCCAAGCTGCGCGGTGTGTTGTTTCACGAGCTGGTCGGCTCGCGCGAGGCCGCCACGGGCGACGCGCTGGCGGACGCGGCACGCGAGCGCGCGGGGGCCGAGGCCGAGTGGCCGGCTGGGCTCGGCTACGTCGCGGCGCCGCACGCCCCTTACTCCGTCGGCGCCGATCTGCTGCGGCGGATCTTTGCTGCGGCCACGACGGCCGGGCGGGCCACCTCCATTCACGTGGCCGAGGATCCCGACGAGCTGGCGCTCCTGCGCGACGGCAGCGGCCGCTGGGCCACCGTGCTGGAGGCCATGCGGGTACCGGTCCACTCGCGGGTGCCGGGAAAATCGCCGCTCGATTATCTAGCGGACTTGGGCGCCTTCGAGGGGACACCGCCGCTGCTGGTGCACATGGTCTACGCCAGCCACAGCGATCGCCGTCTCGCGCGCGACGCGGGCGCGACGGTGGTGCTCTGCCCGCGCTCGAACCTGCACATCGGCGGGCGGCTGGCCGACGTCCCGGCGCTGCTGGAAGACGGCGTCGCGATCGCGCTGGGAACCGACAGTCTGGCCTCGGCCCCCGACCTGGCGCTGTGGGGCGAGATGTCCACCCTGGCGGCGCACTTTCCCAGCGTTCCCGCCGCGCGCTGGATCGAGGCCGCCACCGCCGGCGGCGCCGCGGCGCTCGGCCTGGGCGCGCTCGGGGCGCTATCCCCTGGCAAACGTCCGGGCGTACTCGACGTGCTGGTGGAGGATCTTGCCGCCCCGCTGGACTCGCTGGTGCGCGACGCCACCCCGTCGCTGCGCTGGGTGGCCCGCGCATGACCGCCACGCCAAACCAGATCCAATCCGGCGCCGACTCTGCCGCGGGGGGAACCGATCCGGCTCCCGGCGTGATTCTCCGCTTCGGTCGGATGATCAAGTTCGAACACACGCTCTTCGCGCTGCCGTTCGCGCTGGCGGCGGCGGCCATCGCGGCGCGCGGCCACAGTCTGTCGCCGTGGCGAATCGTCGGGATCGTGATCGCAATGGCCGGCGCCCGCACCGCGGCGATGGGGTTCAACCGGATTATCGACCGCCACATCGATGCCAAGAACCCCCGGACCGCCCGCCGCGAGATCCCCGCCGGCGCGATCTCGCTCTCCGCCGCCTGGGCGCTCACGCTGGTCGCGACTGGGGTCTTCGTGGGCGCGGCTGCGGCGCTGGGGCCGCTCTGCTTGGCGCTGTCGCCGGTGGCGCTGTTTTTTCTGTACGGCTATTCGTTCACCAAGCGCTTCACCTCGCTCTGCCACCTGTTTCTGGGCCTGGCCATCGCCTCGGGGCCGGCGGGCGCCTGGATCGCGGTGCGCGGCGACTTCGGCTGGGCGCCGGGCCTGCTCATGATCGCGGTCGCCTGCTGGATCGCCGGCTTCGATGTCCTTTACGCGCTCAGCGATCGCGACTTCGATCGAAAGGCCGGGATCCATTCGATCCCCGCCCGCTTCGGGGTCGGGGGCGCGCTCCTGATCTCGGCGGTGCTGCACCTGGTGACGGCCGGCGCCCTCCTGGTGTTGGCCCCGATCGCGCACCTCGGCGTGCCGTATCTCGCGGGCGTGGCCCTGGTGATCGCGCTCCTCGTCTATGAGCACGCCATCTTGCGACCTGACGATCTGTCGCGCCTCGACGTCGCCTTCTTCAACCTGAACGGCTACGTCTCGGTGGTGTTCTTCATCGCCACGCTGGCCGATGTGCTGCTTCGCTGAGCGCGCCGCTGAGCTGTGCAGGCGCGCGAAGTAAGGAATCCCACGATGGCCGAACCCGATCGACGAGCCGACAACTACGAGTGGGTTTCATTCACACAGGCCGAGGAATTCCTTGGAGCGATCGCACCGGTTCCATCTTTGCGAACAGAGACACCGTCTCGCGGCGATGACGCCGAAGGTTTCTAGCCGGGCGGCCATTTTTCGCGGCTCGGCTCCTATTGAAGCGCGCTAAGGCTTTCGGCGGGACCGCGGTACTTGGGCGCTCCTGTTCTGACTCCGGCGCGAGAGCAGCGAGGACGCGTTCACCGAGAGGCTTCGACGTCTAGAAACAAGCGCTCGTTTCAAGCTTCAGTACGTCATATCCTTTTAGGATCTCTTCGGAAGTCGCCACCGAAGAGGAACACCAGGCCGGCCTTCATTCCGCGAGCGCGGTCTGTGCCTGCTGCAAGAACCCATCGAATAGATCGAGCGCGTCCGACGCCAGCGGGTCGACGCGGAGGAGCCGATCGAGGTTGCCGCGCAATCGGCCCGGATCGAGATTCACGCCATACGCGTGCCGGAAGAAATGCCTGAACTCCAGCAACTCCACCAGATCGCGCTGGATCTCGCGGGGCAGAACCTGTGGCCGCACGGACGGCACCTCCGTCATGCATTGTGAAAGGAGGTCCCGGTGCCAGGTCTCGCCGGTCGGAACCCTCTGATCGACCGCCCGGGCGATGCGTTCGAGCGCGGTCTCGATCCCCGTGTACCAACCATGCAAGGCGACCGTCCCCAGCGCGAGCCAAGGACGCTCTGGTTCGGTCGCTGCCCACCTCTCGGCGGCTGCGCGCGCGTCGTCGAGACACCGAGCCATGGTCTTGCGATCCTCCGAAAGCTCCGCGCGCAGCCGCGCGAGCTCGACGGACGCGCCACGCTGATCAGGCGACAAGCGCGACCCCTTCGGCAAGCACGCGGTCCTGAAACCCTGGCGGCAGATCTTCGAGCCGCAGCACGTCGACGCCGACGCGCAGCCGGTCAGCGAGACGAGCGGCCACATCGCCGACGCGGTCGAGCGCCAATCCTTCGAAGACAATATCCACATCCGATCGCTCGCCAAAGTTTCCCCAGGCGAGCGATCCGATCAGCCAGGCGCGTCGGCCCCCGAGGTCTCCGATGATCGCAGCGGCCTCACCGACAACCACCGATCGGAGTATCTCGGCGCGCCGAGCGTTCCCATCCCGTTCCACCCTTCGGCGACGGACGAGCTCACGGGCCAGATCGGATGGATCGACAGTCATCTCGGATAACTCCCATCTTCAAGTTACCCGAGGCGGCCCTATCGGGCTACCGGGCGCATCATCCCGCCCCGCGGCTTCAGCGCTTGGGCGTCCAGCCACCGACGCTGCCACCGCTCGACGGCGCCGGATTGGCCGAGTCCTGGGCCGGGCGCTCCGAAGCGCGCGGCTCTGCCACCTTGGGCGGCGGGACCGGGCGCGGGTGGTGGACGTCGAAGGCCGGCTTCTGCTTGGGGTCGCAGTTGGGTCCGAAGCCGTTGGCGTTGAACCGGTACGCCAACCGTCCGCTGGCCCCGCCGGCGATGGCCTCGACCTCCAACTCGTGCTCACCGGCGCGCGAGGGCGAGCAGTACGACAGCAGGTAGAAACGCCGCGAGGCCGCCTCGATGCGGGCCCCGATCTCGTCGAACCCGCGCTGCACGTCGGCGCGGTTTTGCGAGGTGAAGGTTCCCGAGCGCCCAATGCGCGCCAGCTGGCTGCGATCGACCTCCTGGCCTGCGCCGATCACGTAGGTCTCGAAACCGGCGCTGTCGAGCGCGCGGTCGACCTCCTCCGGACTGGCGCGGTGGGCGCGGTCGGTGCCGTCGGTGAAGACCACCAGCGTCCCGAAGCGCAGCGGCACCGGCGCGCGCTCCATCTGCTGGGTCAAAAGGCGCGTCCCCTCGATGACCGCGCCGTTCAGATTGGTCGACGGATCGCGCGGCCGGCGCATCGACAGCGAGTTCACGCCGGCGCGGACGTTGCCGCCGAAGCCGACCACCGGCGTCAGATGCGGGCTGCCGTCGAAGGTGTACACGGCGATCTTCTGATAGGGGCCCACCCGATCGCCGAACGAGGCGGCCGCCTGGATCAGCGCGGGCATGTCGCCCGAGTCGATCACGCTGCCGCTCATGTCGATGAGGAGCAGCGTGTAGTGGATGGCCGCCACCTCCGGCTGCAGGATGGTTTGTTTGCTCTCCAGCCTGGAGACCGGCTGCTTGTCCTCATAGATGCGGAAATCGTCCGGGGTCAGGTTGGCGACCGGCGCCCCGCCACGGGTGTCGACGGTGAAATAAACCGCCACGTTGGATGGCTTGCGCACCGACGCGTCCACCAGCCGCAGATTCAGTCCGGCGCACCCGGCCGAGAGCGCCGACAGCAAGCAGCCAGAGATCGCCAGGGACCAAGCGGGGGGCGTGCGCATGCGCCTCCGCATACCACGAAACCGCAAAAGGAATTAAGCTTCTACGCCCAATGCCGATGGAACCATCGCGAGACCGATGACCCGCTCGAAGACCCTTTGGTTCACCCCGCTGGCCCTGCTCTGGATGGGCCTCGATCCGAGCCGCGCCGTCGCCACACCCATCCCGGCCGACAAGTTACCGGAGATGGCCATCCCCCCCTCGCCACCCGGCCCCGAGGCTGGCTATCTGCGCGATATTCACGCGGCAATTCACAAGCGCTGGACCGACAATTTCCTGCGGCTCATCGGCGAGAAGCTCGAGCCGGCCAACCCGCTCAACACCCCCGATCGCAGCGCGGAGATCGATCTGGTGATCGGCGCCGACGGTCGGCTCCTGTCGACCACCGTCGCCCGGCCATCCGGATTTCCCGGATTCGACGACGCCATCCTCGAGATCGTCAAGGACGCGGTGCCGTTTCCGCCGCCTCCGCTGGCGGTCCGCTCGGACGACAACAACCTGCACCTACGCTGGGTCTTCGCGCGCGATCAGCGGCGATGCGCCGGGATCACCGTGACCCACGCCTACGATCCGATCGAGGCGGCGATGCCCAAGCTCTTGCGGGAAGGGCGCCGCGACGAGGGCCTCAACCGGGTCGCGTTCGCCCGCGCCAGCGGCCAGCACGTCGAGCCGCAGTTCACGCTGCTGGCCAACGACTGGATCAAGGCCTCGCTCAAGCAACCCTGGGCCACCGTGGCGATGGCGCGACCCGCGGCCGGACGCGGCGACCCCGAGGCAATCGCCTGGCTCAAGACCGCGGTCAAGCGACCGGAGCTGGCGGCCGAGGCGGGCGCCGTCCTATCGGCCAACAAGGTCGCGGTCTGCCCGCTCGTCAAGGCCAGCTTGGAAGGCGCCAACGCGGCCGAGCAGCAGACGGCGGCGCTGGCGCTTGGCGCGGCCGGCGAAGCCGCCTGCGCGCCCGGCCTCATCAAGCTGCTGGGGAACACCAAGGCCAGGCCGGAAACGCGGGCCGCCGCGGCGACCGCCCTCGGGCCGATCGACGACGACACGGCCAAGAAGGCCCTGTCGGAGGTCGTCAAGAATGAAAGCGAGAACGCCACCGTGCGCGCGGCGGCCATGCTGGCCTGGGTCCGTCCCGGATCGGGTCGGGCCAAGGTCATCGCGATGGAGCGGACGCTCCGCGATCCCTCGCCCGAGCTGCGCGCCGCCTCGGCGGCCGGCGTCGTGCGGGCCGGCGGCGATACCAACCTGGCGGATCTCTACGTGCTCTTCAAGGACAGCGATCCGCGCCCGTCGTTGGCGTCGCTCCGCGAGCTCGAGCACCTGAAGACCGAAGAATCGACCAAGCTCATCCTCCGGCTGCTACACCGCTCGCAGCCAGACATCGAAAAGCTGGCCGCCGACGTCTTGCTCCGGCGCAACCCGCACGGCGATCTGTCGGCGCTCAAGCCCTACCTCGACCCGGCCAGCGATCCGGGCGTCCGGGGACGCGCTTTGGCCGTCGCCGACGAGGCGCTGCTGACCTCGCTGGCCGCCGATCCGGTGCTGGGCATCTGGGTCTATCGCGCGCGGCTGCTGCACGGCGAGGGCGATCTGGCGGCCGACTGGTTCCTGGCCTACGGCACCAAGCTGCCGCCGCCCGCACAGGCCGCCGCGCTGGCCGACTGGGCCGCCGCCATGCGCATGCCGGCGGCGCCCAAGGTGTTGCCCACCGCCGCCACCACGCCGACGCCGATCAGCCCCGTCAAACCGTAAGGTCTCCCGGGACCGGCACCTGACACCTGACACCTGACACCTGGTCTTGGCCTCCGTGGGCTACGGCGTGACCTGGGTGACCGGCAGCGCCAATTTTTCGACCAAGCTGCGGCCGCCGGTGGCGATGACCTTCTTGTACCAGTCGAACGAATCCTTGGGGATGCGCTTCTGGTTCTGAAAATCTACGTAGACCAGCCCGAAGCGCTGTTTGTAGCCGTCGGCCCACTCGAAGTTGTCCAGCAGCGACCAGGCGTAGTACCCGGTGATCGGTACGCCGTCTCTAATCGCCCGCGCCAGCTCCAGCAGGTAGCGGTGCATGAAATCGATGCGCTGCGGATCGTGCACCTTGCCGTCGAGGAACATCTGGTCCCGCGTCGCCAGGCCGTTCTCGGTGAGCGACAGCGGCAGCTTGTAGCGATCGTAGAAATAGCGCGGGCCCCAGTACATGCTGCCGGGCGTGATCGGCTGCCAGTCGGCGCCCGAGCGCGGGTAGCCGGGCGGCGTCGGGATCTGCTCGGGCTTGCCATCGGCGCCGCGCCGGTAGTTGTCGGCCTTGTAAATGTTGAGGCCGAGGTAATCGAGCGGCTGCTTCATCTCGTCGAGATCGCTGGCCTTGAACTTCGGCATGTCCTTGCCGTAATTCGCGACGCCGTCCTCGGGGTACTTGCCGAGCAGCACCGGGTCGAGCCACCAGCTGTTGTTCCATTCCTGGCGGCCGCTCACGGCGAAGATGGCGGTGCGCGCCGCCTCGACGTCCTCGGGCTTGTCGCTGACCGGCTGCGCGATCTGCGCCGCCAGCACGTAGCCGATCTGGGTGGCCTTGGCGTCCTTGCAGCGCGCGCGCAGGACCTGCACCGCCTTGGCGTGCGCGCGCATACCGTTGTGCGCGGCGGTCAGATAGTCGGGGAACTTGAGCTTGTCGCCCGGCGCGTGCGCGCCGTCGAGCAGCCCGAGGCCGATGAAACACTGGGGCTCGTTCTGCGTGGCCCAGATCTTGACGCGGTCGGAAAGCTTGTCGGCCAGCAGGCTGGTGTACTCGGCGAACCACTCGGCCGAGTCGCGGTTGAGCCAGCCGCCCTTCTGGTAGAGAGCTTGCGGATAGTCCCAGTGGAAGATCGTGCAGAGCGGCTCGATCCCACTCTTGTGAAGCTCGTCGAGGAGGCGGCTGTAGAAGTCGAGGCCCTTGGGGTTCGAGGCGCCGATGCCGTTCGGCAGCACGCGCGGCCACGACACGCTGAAGCGGTACGACCTGGCGCCCAGCGACTTCATGAGCGCGATGTCTTCCTTGTAGCGGTGGTAGTGATCGCAGGCGACGTCGCCGGTGTTGCCGTCGAAGATGGCGCCTTTCTTCTTGCAGAAGACGTCCCACACCGACGGCCCCTTGCCGTCCTCGGCGGCGGCGCCCTCGACCTGATAGGCCGCGGTGGCGACGCCCCAGGCGAAATCCTTCGGGAACGGCGCGCCGGACTTGGTCGCACCGGCTTTGCCCGCGGCGCGCGCCGCGCTGGCCAGCGCCACGCTGCCGGCGGACGCGCCCAGGAACATTCGCCTGCTCACGGTTTGATTGGCCATGGGCCCGATCCTGTATCACGGGGCCCTGCGGAGCGAGAGCTCGTGCCGATGTTCACAGCCGCGCGGGAGTCCTTGACAGAGGCGACCGGTCTGAGCATCATTCCGCGTCTTTCCCGCGCCCGTAGCTCAACTGGATAGAGCATCGGCCTTCGAAGCCGAGGGTTAGGTGTTCGACTCACCTCGGGCGCACGGCCGCTGGAAGGACAGGCGACTGAAAACTTAATACCGGGCGCATAGCTCAACTGGCAGAGCAGCGGACTCTTAATCCGCCAGGGGCGCGCCGACGGGCGGTCACGGAGACCGCAGACAGAGACGGGACGCGGGGTTAGCCGGTCCGCCCGGCTGGCCTGCCCACACGCTCGGGGCTGGGAATCGGTGCCGGTGACCATGCCTTGACCACGCCGAAAGCTCCTGCAGCCGACGTGATGCTTTGGGGAGTGCTACGAGTTGGACGGAGGATGGGCTCCCGGCCCCGCCCGACCCGTGCTAGGTTTCGCCCGTGTCCAGGGACCGCTCGAGCGATAGAAAGGCCCCACTGGTCCAAGCCTTTACGCGTCCCGCCAGATCGGCAGAGTCGACGCGCCCGGGCGGGGTTTATGCGACGGTTGCTCGCGATTCTGACGCGATGCGAGCTTCTCTGACAGACGGCGACCTTCCTCAAGCTCAAGCGACCGTCGCAATCGACTGCGGACAAGCACTTATCTATGACGGCTATCCGGAGCTGCGTCTGGGCCAACGCCAGAGGATCAAGTCCTCTACTCTGACCAGGCTACTGGTCGTCCGTTACTCGATGGACATCTTCAAGATGCGGGCTCGGGACAACGAACCGTTCCGCGATGCTCTTGAGCAGTGGCTACAGGGTCTGGGGCCGTCAGAGAGAGGCGAGGCCGGGTACTTCTCGGCAGCCATTGAGAAAGCGGGCGATTCCGAACCGGCGACCGTGACGGTTGACGCAGACAGCGAGTGGATGCTACGAACTGGGCATAAGGCCGCGATTACATTCATTTCTACAACTGCCTGGGACCTCTATAAAGCATCTACGGGAAAGTCCGATGGCCTCTATCTGTACGGCCCAGTGGAGGTTACGATGCCAGTGAGGGTGATGGCCGATGTGCTGCTATCCTGGAAGAAGGTAGCGGACGGTATGGACGACACAACTTCGGACAAGGCACAAAAATGATCACCATTGGGCTCGATGAAGTGGTGGCACTCGACGAGGTAGCCGCACGCCTGTTGGACGAGGACGCACCTCCCCGACCCAAGCGCGGGTCGGTTACTACGCCTTTGCGATGGACGATGGCGGTCGGCATTTTGGCGACCTCGATGACGTTCGCGATCCCACGTGTAGCCGCTGCCACCCAAGTCGGTCCACCCTTCCTTCAAGCTCGCGACGCGACTGCGGCGCCGCGCGTGGTGGCCCCTGGCGACTTGGGTGCAGAATTCAATCGTCTCGTCGAAGAATGGCGAGGCCAGACGATGTTCAGTTCATCGCTCACGGAGCAGTATGCGCACCCTTCATACGAACGAATAATCGCCCTGGGCGACGCGGTCGTTCCGTTGCTCCTTAGGGAAATGGAAAACCGACCAGATCATTGGGGCTATGCTCTGACCAAGATCACCGGTGATGATCCTACCCCGAAGGAGGCGCACGGGAGCTTGCGTGGGGTTGCAGACGCCTGGATCAGTTGGGGTAAGAAGCAGGGGCTGCGCAGCTGATCGAGAGAGAGCGCGAGGTTAAGCAGCGGTTGGAGCAAGCCTTCCCGAGGCTACGTGGCAGCGGATACAAGATAACGAGCAAGGACACTCCCTCCTACAACTGCATCGCTTGGGCTGCCGGAGTCAACAATCGGTGGTGGTGGCCGTTAGAGCCAGAAGGATTTTGGCCTGCTGGCGTTGAGCGGGCGATCACGATGGCTGCCTTTGTTCAGGCGTATGGGACAGTCGGATTCCTGCCCTGCAAAGACACGCGGTTGGACCGAGGCTACGAGAAGGTCGTGATCTACGCTGACCCCGCTGGCATTCCGAAACACGCGGCGCGCCAGCTTCCCAACGGCAAATGGACGAGCAAACTTGGCCCGTTCGTTGATATCGAGCACACGTTGGTAGCTCTTCAGGGACAGACGTATGGCCAAATTTCCACCTTCCTAAAGCGATCGCTCAACTGGGAGGGGAAAAGCTCCGGATCCCTGCGGCCATCCCCGGCGCAAGCGCCCTAAGGTACCTACGCCCTCCAATTGATCGTCCAGCTCCAGTGTGCCCGGCTCGCAATGATGCCCTGACACCCTGGCCTTCACCCGGCGTGTAGAGACGGCTCACCGACGAGATCGTGCCCGGCGTGCCCGCGTATTTGCTTGCACCCGAATCACGTCAGCAGCCAAGCTTGATTCGGGCACCGCGCGGAAGTCATGAGCCGCACGGGGGCGAGTTTCGCACCCTCGCCCAGCCCGGTTTTTCCCCGGGTGCGGCGAAGGTGCGATCGTGGCGACGAGGCAGACTGCAAAAAAGGAAGTGCGGCCGGTGGTTGCGGCTCGGCGGGTGGCCAGGCCCCTCACCCGCGAAAAGGCCGAAGAGATGGATCGCCTGGCGCCGTTCCCGATCCTCCGGCAGGCGACGAGGGACATGGCCGTTCGGTCGTTGAGCTCTCCCGGTGATGCCCGCCTTCGCGACGCCGCGCGGGTCCTGAATGCGGTCGAGCTTGCACTGATTCGCGGAGATTCGGGTCCGTTGGATCTACTCGCCGCAGCGGCTGAAAAGGCGTTCGCCAAGGACGTCGCTTGGACCATGCCGATGTCGCTCACCCTTGCGCCGCGGCGTCTGCCGGCCAGGAAGCGGGCCGACGCACCCCGCGCCTTCAACAACTTGCTCGGAGTGGCGCGTTTCATGTTGAGGGGGATCGCATATGACGACGTTGCGTATTCCGGCCATCGTGAACGCCTCGATCGTTTCATCGTGAACGCCCCGATCGGAGCATCATGAACGGAGCGAAGCGACGCTGGTTGTTCTGGTCAGTTTCCGGTGGCTTCCCCCTTGCCCTTGCGGCGTGAGGGACC
>DASRLC010000216.1:0-3124 GCA_035648655.1 Polyangia bacterium | reverse complement strand
CTTCAACGTCAACAATGCCACGGTAAATGGCGCCTTCGTCCCGACCTCGGGCGCCACCAGCGTCCTCACGGACGGCGGCGCCGACGTCGACGCGGGGGGAGATGCTGGCATCGCGGGCCGGTTCACCGACTTTTCGATCGTCTCGAACGCCAGCTCCGGGAAGATGGTCAGCGACGACACGGGTGGCCTGGGCGGCGTCGGGGCGGTCTTGCAAGAGCCGAATGGCGCCAGCTTCATCTACGTGCTCGCCAATGGATCGAAGCGCCTGGCCAGCGGCACCGTCATCAGCTCGGCCCACGGCGCCGAGATCGGCCTGTCGAATTACCTCGGAAGCTTCGCGGTCTCGCTCTACGACAGCACGACCCACGCAACCCAGGTGGTCGCCTCCGGCTGCACCCCATAGCGCGGTCGTCGCGCCGACCCGCCGCGCTGTCCGGCCACGGCTTCGCCGGTGGTCGGACGCGACGGCCGCTCAGCCGGTCAGAGTGTGGCGAACGACCGGCGTCGACAGGCTCTCGGTGCCGCTGGTCACGTAGACCATCCCCTCGGTGTGGACCAGCGTCCACTTGGCATTGCGATCGGTGATGGCGTCGAGCGCGTCCAGGAACGCCGGATCGAGGGCAAAGATCTCGAGACGATCGGCCTTGTAGATCGCTTTGGCGCGGGCCGCCTCCTGGAGCAGCTCGGGATCGGCGTAGGTGAAGACCACCAACCGGGGCGAGGCCTTGCTGGCCTTGTGAAGCCGTTCGGCCGAAGGCGTCCCCACCTCGATCCAGACCCGCAGGGCGCCTTGCAGATCGCGCACCCAGATCGCCGGCTCGTCGTTGGTCGACAGGCCCTTGGTGAAGGCGATCCCTTCCTCGTAGCAAAGGCAGTAGGCGATGACCCGGGTCAGGAGATAGCGCATCGTCTCGGAGGGGTGACGGCCGAGGCGCAGATCGAGCGCCTCGTAGACGCCGCGGTCGACGTCCGACAGCTCGATCTGGATGCGGTAAACGGTCGCGGATTGCGCCACGGGCGCGGACTCTACACGCGAAATGGTGCGTTGACCGCTATCCGCCGCCGACCGGGCTCGCACTTTGGCCCCCGCGCGAGCCCCGGGGGTGATCGCCGCCGCCACCGATTGATGACCTGAAGCGTCAGTCGGCGCAGATCTCGGACGGCGGCGCGTCGAGAGCGACCGGTCCAGGCTGCTCTCGGCGCCGGCTCAAATAGCGGTGGCAGCCGAAGGTGGTGCGGAACTCCGAGCACTTGCCGAGGAAATAGCCGCGGGCCGGCGGACCCGGATCGGTCACCTCGCGCTCGCCCGCGTCGGCCAGGCATGCCCCGTCGCAGTCGTCCTTGGCGCGGCAGCGCTTGCCGGCGTCGTGCGTGCGGCACAGGCAGCGGGGCGTGCCGCCGAGCCCGTGCACGCCGAAGTCACCGCGACAGGCCCGGCAGCCCTCGGCCGTGCGGGGGACGGCATCCCCGCGGGCGGCGGGCGGCGGCGGTGCCGGCACGACCGGCGGCGGCGCGGGCGACGACGATTGGGCGGACGAGCGCTCGCCCACCGCCGGCCTGGGCGCGCAACCGCCCAGAACGCAGCCGAAGATCGCAAAGGAGATCACAAAGAAGATCGCAAAGAGGATCGCAAATGCGACAGTCGGCCTCACGATCTCCTAGGTTACGATGCGCCCATGCCATTGTCGCCGAATCGGATCTTCTGCTCTCTGGCCGCGCTGCTGCTGCTCGCTTGCGGAGGCGGAAGCAGCGGCGGTGACGGCGGCGCCGGTGGCATGGCCGGCGCTGGCGGTCACCCCGGGGCCGCCGGTCATGGTGGCGTCGGTGGTGGCAACGCCGGCGCCGGCGGAAGCGCGGCGGCCGACGCCACCTCCGCCTTCGTGGGGAGCTGGACCTTCGACAGCGGACAGATCCCGCCGAACTGCCAGGGGGTCACCGCGCCAGCCATCCAGCTCACGGGAAACAAGGTGGCCATCACGAAGGTCGATTCGGGACACATCGACCTGTCGTTTTCCAACAGCGAGCTCGACTGCAGCGTGGCCTTCGCGGTCAGCGGCGCGACCGCCACCGCGGAATCCGGACAAACCTGTTCGATCACCGTGATGGGGACCAGCGCCACCTTCGACGTCGGCACCTGGACGCTGACCGAATCGGGCAACAGCATCTCGATGTCCATCGCCGGCTCCGCGTCGGTCTCCGTCATCACCTGCAAGCCGACCGGCGCCGCGGTGCTGGGCCGCGCCGACGCCGCCGCCTCCTAGCGATCGCCCTCGGCCGGCCGGGCGGACGGCCACCAGCCGGGCGCCGGCATCACAGCGCGTGCAGTCCCAGACCGATGCTGCAGTCGACCTTCTGAACGTCGACATTGAGCCAACCGTCTTGGCCGATGTTCATGCCCTTGCTCGAGATCCCGCCCAGCGCGCTGCAGCTCAGATCGACGTGGTTGGCCTGTCGGGTTGTGCACCAGCCTTCGGACGAAGCAACGTTGGTCGGATGGTCGTGCGGGCAAGCATCGATGATCTGAACCACCGCGTATTGGGTCGTGTTGCAATCTTGATCGTGGGTCGTGCCGCTGAGTGAAAAGGTACCGTTCGGGTCGCACTTGACCGCCACACAGATACCGCAGTTGCCGCCCGACTGCGACTCGGCTGGGCACGATGGCGCCTGGTTGCTGGGACAGGTGTCGCTGCCATTGCAGTTGCACTCGGCGCCGGACCACAGAGTGCTGAGATCGCCGGTGGCGCCGTAATAGCTCGCATTGTTGGCGGTGCCCTGCGAATAGCCCGCGATCGTCACCACCTTGGAGCAGGTCTGGGAATTGATGCTGGTTGAGTCGCCGAAGTCCGGGTACTGGTAGCAGTCGGTGCCCTGCGCAGTATCGTTGCCGTACATCGTCGCCGCGTAGCCGGTGGTCCAGGCGCCGAGCCCAGGCGTACCCGTGCCGCCACTTCCGTTCGTCCCGGCCGCGCCGGTGATCCCGCCTCGGCCCGCGCCGCCGCTGGTGCCGGCCAAGCCGTTCGTCCCGGCGGCGCCGCTGGTGCCGCCCCGACCCGCGGTGCCGTTGGTCCCGGCCAGACCCGATGTGCCGCCCCGCCCCGCGCCGCCGTTGGTCCCGGCCGCGCCG
>DASRLC010000215.1:0-8358 GCA_035648655.1 Polyangia bacterium | reverse complement strand
TCCGGGTAGCGGGTGATCTCGGCGACCACCGCGATGCCGTCGCGTGCCTCGGGGATGGAGCCGCTCAGGGTCACGGGCCCCGCGATGCGGGGATCGTCGGGCTGCAGCACCTGCTGCCGGCCCATGCGGGCCAGCTGGCCGGTGATCTTGGCGCGGCCGCGGGCGACCACCCGCAATACACGACCTTCGACGCCGCGCACGCCGGGCCAGGCCTCGATCTCGACGGTGTCGGCGTCCATGGCGGCGCCGCGGTTGCGGGCCGAGACGTGAACGTCCTCCGATTTGTCGTCGGGGACGACGAAGCCGTAGCCGGCGGGGTGGATCTTGATTCGCCCGGACAAAGTCCGGGCCGGGGGGCCCGATGAGCTCGGGCCGGTGGGTGGATTTTCCAGTGTCATGTTCCTCTAGGGTTTGCCCATGGGCGGAGATCCGCTCAGCGCGCGGAGCGCGTAGAGCTTGTGGTCGTCCGAGCCCACGAAGATGGTGCCGTCTGCCGCCAGCGCCGGGGAGCTGTCGACGTCGCCGCCCAGCTCCACCGACCAGCGCAGATGGCCGTCGGGCTCGAGACAATAAAGGCGGTCGTCCTGCGAGCCGAACAGGACGGCGCCGTGCGCGTCGATGAGAGGTGAAGAGACGATGCGGTCGCCCGCGCGGAACGACCAGGCCAGCGTTCCGTCCAAGCGGACGGCGTAGAGCTGGGCATCGAAAGAGCCGAAATAAATGATCCCGTTGCCGACCGCCACCGACGATCGAATGTCGGCGCCGGTCGTGAAGGCCCAGCGGAGCACGCCTTCGGGCGAGATCGCGTAGAGCTTGTGATCGTCGGAGCCGACGTAGATGGTGCCGTCGTCGCCGATCGCCGGGGCCGGCTCGATGTCGCCGCCGGCGCGGAAGTCCCAGCGCTTCTGTCCGTTCGGCGTCACGGCGTAAAGGACGTCATCTTGGCACCCGGCCACCACCGTGCCGTCGGGCAGCACCGCGGGCGCCGACGAGACGTGCCCGTTGGTGGGGAAGCGCCAGCGCAAGGTGCCGTCGGGGTTGATGGCGGAAATGCCGTCGCCGCCCGTATAGATGACGCCGTCGGGTCCGATGGTCGGCCCAGCGTCGACGTCGCAGCGGCTGGCCTCCGGCCCGATCCCAACCCGCTGGGGGCAGGCGCCGAGCTGCATGATCCAGCGGGGCTTTCCCTCGGCCGGCGTCAGCGCGTAAAGGTGATCGTCGTCGGAACCGATGTAGATCGTTCCGTCGTGCGCCACCGCCGGCGAGCTGAAAATCATGTCCCCCGTCGCATACGACCATTTGAGGGTTCCATCCGGGCCCACCGCGTACAGCTTGTCGTCCTGGGAACCGACCAGCACCGAGCCGTCGGCGGCGATGGCCGGCGACGAGACGATCGGGCCGCCGGTCTCGAACGCCCACCAGATGGCGGGCCGATTGGGGGGCAGCACGAACGGGGAGCGCCCGCGGTGGGTGGGCCCGAAACGAAACATGGCCTGCGCCTGCTCGACGGCGTACTGCGGAAGCGGCAGCGAGGCCGCGCTGGCCGAGCTGCCCCCGCCCACCGGCCGGGAAGCGTCGGCCGGCCAGACGCAGCGCGAGGCGTCGCACAGGCGGTTGAGCTTGCAATCCCGGTCGCTCGAGCAAGGGACCGCCTCGATATGGGCACACCCCGACCACCAAGCGCAGAGAGCAACGCAGAAAGCGGCAAAGAGCGCGGAACCAAGAGCCTGGCGGAAAACGGCCGGCGACGGACGAGACGTTCGGATGGCGCAAGGTTAGGGCAAATTGGAAAAGGCGCAAGACCGTCCGTTACGGGGGCCGAAGGTGAGCCCCTTTTTCTCTCGATCGTCGATGCTGGCGCTCTTGTCGGTTGCGTCCTTGGCGCCGGCGCTCGGCTGCAGACATCGCGCGCCCCTTCCGCGGCCGCCGACTTCACTGCCGAGCGCCGTTGCCGTGGCGCCGCCGACGCCCGTCGCGCCCGCCGTCCCCACCGATAGCGGGCGCCGCATCAAGCGGGTGGTGATCATCAGCGAAGACGGTCTGCGCCCGGACGCGCTCATGCGCGTGCTGCCGCCGGTGCACGCCGCGATCATGAAGCGGGCCGCCTTCTCGCTGCAGGCGCGCACGATCCGGCGCGCCTCGACGCTGCCGTCGCACGCGGCGATGCTGTCCGGCTTCGACGTCAAGCAACACGGTCTCTACTGGAACTCGTGGAAGCCCGAACGCGGATACATCTTGGTGCCGACCATCTTTGACGCCGCCGAAAAGAGCGGCATGGGCGCCGCCGCGTTCGTGGGCAAGCAAAAGCTGGAGCACATCGCACACCCGGGCTCGGTCGACGTGTTCTCGAGATCGGGCTACTTCTGCAAGAAGGTCGTCGAAGAAGCCGCCGAGTACCTGGTCGCCAAGCGCCCCCAAATCGAGTTCATTCACTTCTCGGATCCCGACGATCTCGGGCACTCCGACGGATGGATGTCCAATCCGCAGCTCGAGGCGGTGCGGCACACCGATCGCTGCTTGCACACCCTGCTCGACGCGGTATCGGCCGCCGGCCTCGATCGCGACACGCTGTTCATCATCTCGGCCGACCACGGCGGTCATGGACACAACCACTCGGGCAAGATCAAGGAAGACCGCCTCATCCCCTGGATCGCCTGGGGACCTGGCGTGCGTGCCGGCCATCGGATCACGAGCCCCATAAGCACCGTCGACACCGCGGCGACCACGTTGTGGGTCTTGGGCTACCCGCCCACGCCGGGCGCCATCGGCCACCCGGTTTTCGAAGCCTTCGACGCCGCGACCATCGCCGCCTCCGGCCCAAAAACCAAGACCATCCCGTTCTGACGGTCGCAGGAACCCTCTCAGGGTTCCTGTTTCATCGCGTCGGGGGAGCGCGAGCTTTGCTCGCGCGAGCCCATCGCGGGAGGTCGCAGGAACCCTCTCAGGGTTCCTGTTCTAGAAAAAATTCAGCGCGAAGTTCACCAGGGACCAGCTGGTCCAGGTTTGGTCGCTGCCGTTGCTGTTGAGGTGCGCCCCGGTGATGGTCGCCTCGAGATCGAACGACCAGTTCCACCCCTGCACCAGCTCGTAGCCGAGCCCGCCCATGGCCGCCGCCCCCCACTGGGTCGCGAAGTCGTCCTGGCTGCCTTCCGCGATGCCGAAGCCGCCCTTGAGGAACAGCCGACGTGTCACGAAGAGCTGGAGCGCGGCCAGATTGGCGGTCTGCTCGGCCCGCGAGCCAGCATGATCGACCACCGCCCCCTCGACATCCCAGAGCAGCAGCAACCCGGGACAAAGCCCGAAGCCCATCCGGAAGGTATATGAAACACCCGTCTCGTGGCTGTTCGACCCATCGCGCTGGTCGTTGAAGGTCAGCCCGCCGAAGCCGATGCCACCGCCCAAGGTGAAAGGCCGATCGAGCACATTGCGCGGTGACGGCGCGGACGGATAGGCATAGTAGCTCGGCGGCGGCGCGTAGCGGTAGGGCGCATATCTATAAGGAGGCGGCCCATAGGCGGGCTGCCCATAACCCGCCGGCGGATAGGCCGGCGGCGGGTAGGTCGGTTGGGCGCTGTAGGCCGGCGGCGGGCTGTAGGCGGGTGGCGCCCCGTAAGTCGGCGGCGGCGCATAGCCCGGTGGCGGCGCATAGGCAGGGGGCAGATCTTGCGCGGGTGGCACCGAGGCGGGATCGGACTGTTGCGCCTGCGCCGCAGCGGTGTGAACGAGAAGAACAGTAAAAACAGCTAGTAGGCTTTTCATGGTGTGAATCCCGGACGGCGGAGACACCGTCACGTTGGTCATGATTGCAAAGCCGGCGCCAGCTTTCAAAACTTGCGAAGCGGCGGCTCGCCCGGCGAGAGCGCGGGCAGCGCCTTGGCCGGCAGGCGCCGGACCCGCGCGAGCGCCGCGTCGGGCGATCGAACCTTCTTGATGAGGACCGGCACCCGCGTGCCGGACTGTAACGCCCGACGGTGCGGTGGGTCACGTCCCGACTCGGAGCGCGCGGTCGGATCGAACCGCCGCGACAGCCGCCCGACCACCTCGATGGCGTCGCCCGGGAGAATGTCGATCTCCGACGCCCAGAGCTGTCTCTGGTCGAGCCTGGCCCGCGTCAGAAACGGGTGCTCGAGCTCGAGCAGCGTCGTGTTGTGGAACTCGACACGCTCCTCGGTCGGGAACGGATCGAGCAACATGCCGCCCGCGACCTCGATCCAGATCGGCTCGTCGGAGCCATCGTCGAGCAGAAAGTCGAAGGCCGCCTCGTGGAAAAAGCTGCGCGCGAACCAAGTCCCGCCGCGAAACCGCGTGAGCGACCAGACCGCCGTCCGTCCGTCCATCGCCGAGGCGGCGGTCCGGCGCGCGACGACCACGCCGCGAACCGCCACGAGCCGCGCATCCGGAATCCCGCGCAGCTCCGAGATGGTGTGCCGGCGGCGGGCGGCGACCAACCGATGAATGCGGTTGGCGAGCTGCACACCGAGTGGCCCCCAGGCGGTGGCCAGCGCCGCGGCCGCTCCCGCCGCCGCGGCGGCGATGCCCAAATCGTCCGCAGCCATCGCGATCATGCCCCAGGCCGCCAGCCCCGCGGCGGCCGTCGAGGTCGCGGCGGTGGCCAGGCGGACGCCGCGCGGAAACGAAATCCAGCGCGCGATGGCGCCGCCGGTGCGGACCAGCGCGACCGTGTCTGCGCTGTCGCCGGCGCCGGCGATCGGCCGCCGACCCAATCGGTCCATGACCCGGGCCACGGCCGCCTCGAGCCGCGTCGCCAGCCACTTGGCGAGACCGGTCCGCGCCGGCTCATCCGCGCCGTCGCCGTAGGATCCGCGCGCGCCGTCCTTATCGGCGACGCGGTCGCGATCGATGACGATGAGGTCGCGTTCCGGCACGACGGGCCCACTCGAACGACTGAGATTCTCATTCTCACACGGCGGGCCGCGCGTTGCACCCGATCTCCGACGCCCCAGATAGGGTACAATGATCACCGCTCGATGGCAGACGCCGATGGCCCGCGCGGGCCGCTGGAAGCCCTAAGGAACGCCGCGCGCGGTGGGCAAGAACGTTTCCTGGTCGCCCTCGGGGACGTTCGGGAGCGGTCGCGCGTGGCCGGCGCGCTCACGGGCGAGGGGCTGGTGGTCGAGGCGGAGTCGCTCTCGGGCGCGCTCGGGCGTCTGGCGGATGAATCCTTCGACCTGGCGATCCTCGATCTGCCCGCCGCCGATCTCGACGCCAACGCCGACGATTCGTATCCCGGGCGCGATCCGCTGGCCGCTTCGCGCGAGCTGCGGCCGTTCACCGATCTCGTCCTCATCAGCGACGGAGATCCGGTACGGTGTGGGCAGGCCTTCGGCCGCGAGGTGGCGGCCGTGTTGCCGCGCCCGCTGCCGGGTGTCGATGCGCTCCTGCGCGCGCACATCAAGCGTCTGGCCGGGTTTCGCCGGGCACGAACCCGCGGCCTCCTGGTGCTGAATGCCTTCGCGGGCGTCCGGGCGGATCTGGCCGAGAAGGAACCGGCCCTCACCGCCGCGCTCGAAGAGCTGGTGCGCGAAGCGCGGCGCGATCCCGCCATCGTCGTGTTCGGGGATCCGGAGTTGGCGCGCGCCGCGGGGACCCTGGGCGAGGTTCCCAACCCCGACGCCGCGGTGATCGGTCTCGGCCCGGCCGACGCCGTCGACCGCAGCCTGGGCGAGGCGCGCACCCGTGCGATCGGCGCCGCGTTGGTGCTGGTCGACGCCGCGCCGTCGCCCGAGAGGATGGCGAGCGCGATCTACGGCGGGGCGCGCGCCTACCTGCCCCGCGGGTCGCTCGAGCTGCTGGGGCGCGTGGCCGCGTCGGCCGCGGGACGCCGTCACGGTGAGGCGCTGGGTGTGCGGATCGTCGAGACGCTGGCCCGGTACGGCATCCTGACCGGTGTCGAACGAACGCGGACCTCCAGCCCCCAGCGCGACATCGACGCGCGCCTGATCGCCGACGCCACCACGCCGCACCCCCACACCGCCGTGGTCCCGACCGGCCACGAGGTGCTGGTGGTCGACGACGAGGCCATCGTGCTGACGGTGCTGCGGGAAGCGCTACGGCGGGGAGGCTATCGGGTGACGACCGCCTCCTCGGCTGAGGAGGCGATCGATCTGATGCAGAAGCGGCGGTTCGATCTGGTGCTGACCGACAAGAACCTGCCGGGTGCCTCGGGTCTGGACGTGCTGCGGGTGGCCCGAACCTTGACGCCGTCCCCGGCCATCGTGCTCATCACCGGCTACAGCTCCTACGACTCGGCGATCGAGGCCATGGACATCGGCGCGCACGACTACATCGAAAAGCCAATCCGGGACGTCGACGATCTGCGGTTTCGGATCCGGCGCGCGCTCTCGCGGCGCGACGAACAGCTCTCGCGCCCCAAGCCCACGCGCACCGGCGGTCGTGCCGGACGGGTGCTGGTGGTCGAGGTGGAGGGACCACGGCGCCAGCTGCTGGCCGAGTATCTGGGCAAGGCGCACCACGTGACGGCGGCCAAGGACGGCGACGAGGCGCTCGCCTTGCTCAAACGCGATCACTTCGATCTGGTCATCGCCGATCGCCACCTACCGGGCGCGTCGGGGCTGCGCGTGATCGAGCATGCGCAACAGCTCCTGCCGCACTGCGCGTCGGTGCTCTACACCGTCTACCCCTCCTACGACTCCGTGCAGGAGGCGTTCGCGGCCGGCGTCGACGCCTATTTGGTCCGCCCCAGCGACGACCTCAAGAAGTTGGGCGAGAAGGTGGCGGAAGCGCTCGGTGGTCGTGGTGGAATCCTGTTAGGCTGACCGCGCGTGGGCCAGAGCGGGCGCTCCCCGATCGACCCCATCGCGGAGGAGGAGCCTGTCTTCCTTTCGGGTTCCACGGAGGATTGACCGACATGCGCATCGCGTTCACGCACAACCTGCGGCTCACCGACAGCGAGGACGAAGCCGAGTTCGACAGCGTCGAGACCGTCGACGCCATCGCCGACGGCCTGCGCGCGGGCGGCCACGAGGTCGAGAAGATCGAGGTGACGGGTCCCGCCTCGCGCCTGGCTGCCCGCATCGAATCGTACGGGCCGGATCTGATCTTCAACTCGGCCGAAGGGCGGCGCGGACGCGCCCGCGAGGCGTTCTATCCGGCGCTGTTCGAGGAGCTGGGATTCCCGTACACCGGGTCGGACGCCTACGTCCTGACGGTCACGCTCGACAAATGGCTCACCAAGCTGGTGCTGGCCAAGCGCGGGATCGATACGGTGCGCGGACGCCTCATCACGCCGGATGACTTTCGGCGCATGCGCGATCCGGGAACGCTGGATCTGGCGCTGCCGGTGATCGTCAAGCCCAACTACGAAGGGTCGTCGAAGGGGATCGCCGACGACGCGGTGGTGCGCGACACGCGGGCGTTGGCCGAGGCGCTCCCGCGCGCGCTGCGGGCCTATCCCAACGGCGTGCTGGTCGAGGAGTTCGTCCCCGGCATCGACGTGACGGTCCCCTTCCTCGAGGGGCGCGGCGACGAGGGGGTGCTGCTGCCGGTCGACTACGTCGTCGATCCGCCGGCGCGCAGCCGGTTCAACCTCTACGACTACCGGCTCAAGTCGGCCGAATCGAGCAAGGTGCAGGTGCGCTGCCCGCCCGATCAGCCACGCGACGTCGTATCGCGGCTGCGTTCGATCTCGAAGATGGCGGCCCGCGCGCTGGGCATCCGCGACATCGGGCGCATCGATTTTCGCATCGGGGAAGACGGGCGCATCTACCTGCTGGAGGTCAACGCGCTGCCGTCGCTCGAGCCGGGGGCCAGCCTATTCGCGGCCACGGCGCGCGAGGGGCTCGACTACGCCGAGACGCTGCACGCGATCGTCGAGAGCGCCGCCAAACGCCAGCGGCTGGTGGTCAAGCCCGGCGCGCGCCGCCGTCGACCGGCCGATCCCCTTCGCATCGGGTTCACCTTCAACGTCAAGCGCGTCGACCCCAAGGCGGGCAACGACAGCGAGGCCGAGTACGACGCGCCCGAGACCATCGACGCCATCCGCGAGGCGCTGGAAGGCTACGGGCAGGTGACCCTGCTCGAGGCGGACGCCGAGCTGCCGCGGCAGCTCATGGAGACGCCGGTCGATCTGGTCTTCAACATCGCCGAGGGGGTGGCCGGGCGAAACCGGGAGGCGGCGGTGCCAGCGCTCTGCGAGCTGATGGGGATCCCCTATACGGGCTCCGACGCCGCGACGCTGTCGATCGCGCTCGACAAGGCGCTCTCCAAGCGGGTGCTGCTGCAGCACGGGATCCTGACCGCCGAGTTCCAGGTCATGGAGACCGGGCGCGAGCGGTTGTCGTCGAAGCTCAAGTTCCCGCTGATCGTCAAACCCAATCA
>DASRLC010000214.1:0-4057 GCA_035648655.1 Polyangia bacterium | reverse complement strand
GCGGGCGGAGCGGGCGGCACGGCTGGATCCGGCGGCACAGGCGGAGCAATGACCTGCAATCTCAGCGGCTCAGCCACCGCGAAGACGCCCACCGTGTACGTCATCGGCGACTCGACAGCGTCGGTGTACGCCAGCGATCTGTATCCCCGAATGGGCTGGGCCCAGCCACTGCAGGACTATTTTGCTCCGGCCTGCGTCACGGTTCAGGACAAAGCGCTATCCGGTCGCAGCTCGAAGAGCTTCTACGACGAAGGTGACTGGACGCCGATCAGCAATGCCCTGCGCGCGGGGGACTACGTCTTGATCCAGTTCGGGCACAACGACGAGAAGTCCGACGACCCGACCCTCTACACGGATCCGTTCACGACCTACGAGCAGTATCTGTCCCACTACATCGACGACTCTCAGGCCAAGGGCGCGACGCCGATCCTCATCACGTCGATCAACCGCAACGATTGGAGCAACGGCGTCCTGCAAGACACGCATGGAAACTACCCGGTGGCCATGCGGCAGCTGGCGGCGGCGCGCGCGATCTCCCTGGTCGATACCACCGCCCTCACCAAGACCTATTTCCAACGGATCGGGCAGGCCGCCACGACGCTGCTGTTCATGGATCTGGCCGCAGGACAGTTTCCCAACTATCCGACGGGAAACACCGACAACACCCACCTTCAGGAAATCGGGGCGCGCACCATCGCGCAGATGATCTTGGCCGATCTCTATCGCCAGGACCTCGCTCCCGGCACGCTCGCTAAGACCGTCCCGCAGGCGCCGTAGCTCACCCGCCGGTCGCTATCACGACTATTGGGCGGCTACGATCCGGCGGCTACTTGCCTCGGTCTCGCCAGAGGTACCTCGAGTCTACGTTCCTCAAGAGCCGAACGAGCGCCGATACGCCGCTGGGCTCACGTGTTGGAATCGGCGGAAGACTTTGCCGAAGTGGGTCGGGTTCGCGAATCCCCATTCGGCGGCGATCTGTTTGATGGGCGTACGCATGGCGAGCATGGCGCGCGCGGCCTCCTGGACGCGCACCTCCATCATGTACCGCGCCGGAGAGAGCCCAGTTCGGCCCCGGAAGTGATGGCTGAAGTGGCTGCGGCTCATGCCGCGCTCGGCCGCGACTTCGTCGACGTCCAACGGATGTCGACGGCTCGCCAGAACACGCCCGCGGAGCCATTCGAGCAGGCGCTCCCGATCGCCCTCGGGATCTCTGATCTCGTCCAATCGTCTCTCGTACGCGAGCAAGAACTCGAACAGCGCCAGCTCCACCTCATGGCGGTCGCGGAAATCCTTTTCGAAGGCGCCCCGGACCAGGCGCATGGTGCTGGTAGCGAGCGGGCTCGACGGCGGCATCACGATCAGAGGCCCGGCGGTCGCGACGTGTTTGGCGATGCGGCGCAGGATGTAGGGGTGGTAGATGCCGATCCACGCGAAGGTCCAGCCGGGCGACTCTGCGGGCAGGTAGTAGCGATGGCGGGAGGGGACGACCGCGAAGAAGGCCGTTCCGGCAGGGATGCGCCGGGGCGGCTTCCCGTAGAGCTCGAACTGGCCCCATCCCGCGAGGGTCAGCTGGAAGAACACCAACGGCCGATCGCGCGGCCCGAGCCGGCGCATCCCGTCCCACCGATAGCCGCTCGGGTCCGTCCGCGTCTCGACATTCCCGAAGTAGGCGTCGCTGGGCGTCCACCAGGGCGGCCCCTCGACGGGGGCGCGCGCTGCGTCTACCAGGCGCCCGAGGTGCGGCGCCCACGGCGCGGTCGGCTCGGGGCCCGGCAGTTGTCCGGCGACGACGTCGGACTTCAGAACCTCGAACGATCGGCGCCGCCAGAGGGTGGCGTCCGAGCCGGGCGGCTTCCCGCGGCGCGCCTTCAAGATCGGACCCCTGGGAGGGTTCCCAAACCCTCCCGCGACGGACTTTGCCGGGCCAAGCCCGGCTCCGTCCACGCGTTCTTCACAAAGAGACCATAGTTCGAACATAGAGAACATAGAAACGATAGCGAGCCTGATTTCGTCGGGAGTATCAGATCGTGACCGTTTCACAAGGAGACGCCCATGTCGAAGGTCCGTCGCGTGTCCCTGCTTCCCGTCTCCATTGCCTGCGGGCTGGCGTGTGCGACCGCTGCCAGGGCTGCGCAGACCACGATCACGATCTCGATGGCGGCACCGCCCGCGGCGCCGCGCATTCAACCGCCGCTGGTCATCGGCGCGACCCCTTCGACGCCGTTCCTTTACACGATCCCGGCGACCGGGCAGACGCCGCTCACCTACTCGGCGACCGGATTGCCGTCGGGCCTCACCATCGCCTCGAGCTCCGGCATGATCTCGGGGACCGCGCCCGCCGCCGGCTCTTATCCGATCGCCGTCACGGTCGCGAACGGATCGGGCAGCGCGGTGGCGACGCTGACGCTCGTCTCGGGCACCACGCTGCGCCCGACGCCCCCGATGGGCTGGAACAGCTACGACTCCTACGGCGCCAGCATCATGCAGAGCGAAGTCATTGCGCAGGCGCAGGCGTTGAAAACGACGCTTCAGCCGTTCGGCTGGAACACCGTCGTCATCGACTACCGCTGGTACGATCCCGAGGACACGCTCGACAGCAGCGGCCGCTACCTCCCGTCGATCTTGAAGTACCCGTCCGCGACGGGAACGAACGGGCTCAAGACGGTCGCCGACCAGGTCCACGCGCTGGGGCTAGGGTTCGGAATCCACATCATGCGCGGTATTCCCGCGCGCGGCCGTGACCGCGAACTCGCCGATCGCCAATTCCACGTATCACGCAACCGATGCGGCGAACACCAGCGACGCTTGCCCCTGGGATCAACACATGTGGGGCGTGAACGGCAGCACCGCCGCCGGTCAGGCCTGGTACGACGCCCTGTTCGAAGAGTACGCGCAGTGGGGCATCGACTTCATCAAGATCGACGACATGTTGAACAACACCACGAAGGTCTATCACCAGGCGGAGGCCGACGCGATCCGCAGGTCGGTCAACAAATCGGGGCGAGCCATCGTGGTGAGCTTCTCGCCCGGCGCGGACGATCCGACGTGGCTTCCGAGCTCGGTCGCCGATCTGAACGCCGATGCCGACATGTGGCGGGTGGTCGACGATTTCTGGGACTACAGCGCCATCACGAACCTGCCGGGCGTCTTCACCGCGGCGGGGACCTGGCAAGCGTCGAGCGGCCTCGTTGCCGGCCATTGGCCCGACGCGGACATGCTGCCGCTCGGATATCTCGGCCCGCGCTGCGAGTGGCACGCCTCGGGTGAGACGACCTTCACGCACAACGACCAGGTGACGATCATGTCGCTGTGGAGCATTCTGCCGTCGCCGCTGATCTTCGGCGGCAACGTCCAGTCGCTGACCACCGACGCGACGACCGGACCGTGGACAGTCGCGCTGCTCACCAACCAAGAGGTGCTGGCGGTGAACCAGGATGCGCTGGGCACGCACGCCAAGCGGATCGTCCAGCAAGGGACGACAGAGGTCTGGGCACGCGATCTCAGCGGCGGGCGTAAGGCGGTCGCGCTGTTCAACCGCGGTACGCAGGACGCGACGGTGTCCGTCTCCTTCGCGCAGCTCGGCGTCTCGGGAACACCGGCCGTGCGCGATCTCTGGAACCGTGCCGACGTGACCGGAATGACGACCGGGCTCTCGGTCAATGTCCCGTACGGCGCCGCCACGATGTACGTGCTTTCGCCTCCGTCGACGGGCGCCGGCGGTGCGGGTGGTGGCTGGGGTGGCTCGGGCGGAGCGGCGGGACACATGGGAACGGGCGGAACCGGCAACGGCGGAACCGGAGCGGCCGGCACTGGCGGGTCTGGTGGCGCCACCGGGGCCGGAGGCGCTGGCGGCCAGGCTGGCGCCGGTACGACGGGCAAAGGTGGCGCGTCCGGACTCGCGGGTTCGGCAGGACAAGGAGGCTCGGGCCCCGCCGGCAAATCCGGCAGCGGCGGGGCCACCGGCGGCACCACCGGATCAGGCGGCACGTCCTCCACCGGCGGCGCCACCGGAACCGGCGGCACCTCCTCGACGGTCGGTGCGGGCGGAACCGTCGGA
>DASRLC010000213.1:0-21547 GCA_035648655.1 Polyangia bacterium | reverse complement strand
GCACCTGCGCCTGCATGGCGTGCGTCGCGGCGTCGCCGGCCCGCAGCCCCGGGTTCTGCGTGCGCGCCAGATCCAGCAGCTCGTTGAGCGTGTACTTCTTAGCGACGGCGGCGGTGGGAAAGGCCGCCGACAACAGGCCGCCGAGCAAAGCCAGACCGAATACGCGTGCGATCATGCCGCGCCACTATACAGGACCCGGGCCGAGTCCGGTTTGACCTCGGTCACTCGGGGTGGTACCGGCATGAGATGCCAGCCACCGACACCCGCAGCGCGCGCGACACCCGAAGGTCGCGAAGCTCGCGCAAATCGCCCGGACAACCCAATCGCGCCGATCGTGCCGATCGCGCGGCGCGCCGCACGCCCAGCGACTCGCGCGTCGAGACGGCGCAGCTGGTGCTGCCCGGCCTCACCAACACCCACGGCACGATCTTCGGCGGCTTCCTCATGCAATGGATCGACATGGCGGCCAGCATCGCGGCCGCGCGCCACTCGGGTGGACCGGTGGTGACCGCCTCGATGGATCGCTTGCACTTCCTGAGCCCCGTGCAGCTCGGCGAGGTGGTGTTGCTGCAGGCACAGGTGAACTTCGTCGCGCGCACTTCGATGGAGGTCGGCGTGCGCGTGCTGTCCGAGAACCAGAACAGCTTCGAACGCCGCCAGACCACCCGCGCCTACCTGACCTTCGTGGCCGTCGACGAGCACGGGCGGCCGCGCCCGGTCCCGAGGCTGCACCCCGAGACGGCCGACGAACGCCGCCGTGAAGGCGACGCCCGGCGCCGCCGGGCCGTGCGGCTGCGCGAGCGGCGCGCTATGACGAAGGTCTGATGTCCACCACCGACGATGTCGATCGCCTGGCGCGGGACGCGGTGCTGCTGGTCGGCGAAGGCCGTGAGCTCATCGTGGCCACCGGCGCCGACCGGGTGCGCTTCCTCAACGGCGTCGTGACCGGCAACGTGGGCGGCACCCCTGTCGGCCGGGGCTGCCACGCGGCGCTGCTGACCCCCAAGGGCCACGTCGTCAGCGAGATGTGGATCTTCTTGCGCGACGACCAGATCTGGATCGCCGTCGATGCCGGCCAGGCCGGGCCGGTGGCCGCGGCGCTCGCGCGCTACGCCATCATGGACGACTTCGCGGCGGCGCCCCGGCACGACTTCGCGTTCCTGTCGCTGCTCGGGCCGGCCGCGCCCGCGCGCCTGACCGAGGCCGGATTGGACGTCGCGGCGCTGGCCGCCGGCCCGCCATTGGGTCACGCCGACATCCGGGGCCTGTGGCTGGTGCGCGTCCACCGGCTGGGCGTCGGTGGATTCTGGTTGGGCGGCCCGCCGGCCGCCGTGTCGGAGGCGCAGGCCCGTCTCGAGGCCGTTGGTGTCGCCCAGCTCGAGCCCGCCGCCGCCGAGGCCGCGCGCATCGCCGCCCACGAGCCGCGCTTCGGCGCCGAGATCACCTCCGACTATTTCCCGATGGAGGTCGGCCTCGACGACGCCATCGAATACGGCAAAGGCTGCTACCTGGGACAGGAACCGATCGTGCGGGTGCGCGACCGCGGCCGCACCAATTGGCGGCTGGCCGGCCTGGAGATCGTGGGCGCCGCCGATCCGCGCCCCGGCGATGCGCTCGAGAACGACGCCAAGCCGAAGGCCGGACGCGTGACCAGCGTCGGGCGATTCGCCGATGGGCGGGGCGTCGCGCTGGCGATGGTGCACGTGAGCGTCCCCAGCGGCGCCACCGTCCGGATCAAACCCGCCGCTTCGGACGCCTCGGCGCCGGACTCTCCGGGCGGACCGAAGGTGGGGGGAGACGACCCCCGCGACGAACCCCGCTCCATCGAGGCGCGCGTCAGCGACCCGCCATCAGCTCGCTGACCGTGACCATCTGATACCCCGCCCCGCGCAGCGCGCCCATCACCGCCGGCAGCGCCTCCAGCGTCCAGCGCTGCCCCTCGTGTAGAAGCACGATGTCGCCGGGACCGAGGCGATCGGGCGCCAGATTGGCCACCAGGTCGGCGACCGAGTTGGTGCGGCAGTCGTTCGAGTCCACCGACCAGAGCACGGTGGTGTACCCGGCGCGCGCGCAGCGGCCCACCGAGCGCGGCGACACCTCGCCGCCCGGCGGCCGCACCAATGGCCGCCACTGGCCGCGCGGCAACAGGTCGGCCGTGTGCGCGAGTTCCTCCCGCAGCTCGCCGGCCGGCAGCGACGGAAACGGACGGTGCGTGTAGCCGTGGCCCGCCGCTTCGTGGCCGCGCGCGACGATCGCCGACAGCGCCGCACGGTGCTCGACGCAGGTCTGTCCCACCACGAAGAAGGTCGCCCGCGCGCCGAAGGCCTCGAGCACGTCGAGGTAGTCCGCCGTCAGAGCGCCGGGGCCGTCGTCGAAGGTCAGCGCCACCCGCGGCCGGTCCGTGGCCCCGCGCCCGATCAGGACGGCGTGCGGCAACACCCGCACCGCAACCCGGCGCGCCAAGCGCCGCAACCCGCGGGCCGGACGAATGGGGGGCGCCGGCACCGACTGCGCCTACCCCGGTCCGCGGTGCAGACGGACCTCGGAATAGTCGGGGTGGCCCGGACAGCTCGGCGGGTTGAGCTTGCGCAGCGCGAGGCGCACCGCGCGCGCACTGGGAAAGCGGGCTTCGATGGCGTCGACCATCGATCGCGCCAGCGCTTCGAGCAACCGGTGCGGCTCGCCCACCCCGATGCCAACCACCACCTCGGCCACCCGGCTGTAGTCGACCGTGTCGGCCAGCCGATCGCTGCGCTCGGCCACTTCGGCCTCGAGATCCAACTCGACGTCGACCTCGAACTTGCGCGTGCTGCGCCGCTCGCCAGCGGTCGCGCCGTGGCGGCCTTCGAACCCGATCCGACGGAGGGCGATCGTCAACATGCGCGGATGCTACTAAGGAGAGGACCCGGCGGTTGAAAGCCGTTAGCCGGCCGATCCGGCTTTGCGCAGCGGCTCGCGCTCGGCCGCGTCGAGGCGCTCGGCCTCGGCGTCCTTGCGCAGCTTGCGCTTGATGATCTCACGCTTGACCGGCCCGACCTGATCGATGAGCAGCCGGCCGTTCAGGTGATCGGTCTCGTGCTGCAACGCGCGCGCGTAGAGCCCTTCCCCCTCGGCCTCGAAGGCGTTGCCGTCCAGATCGAGCGCGCGGACCCGCGCCCGCAGCCCGCGCTTGACCGGTACGAAGATGTCCGGGAACGACAGGCACCCCTCGTCGCCGGTCTGCGCCTCCGACGAGATCTCGACGATCTCGGGGTTGATGAACACCTTGGGCGGCGAGCCCTCGGCCCCGCCGGCCACGTGCCCATCGACGATGAAGAGGCGCACCGGGGCCGCCACCTGGATCGCCGCCAGCCCGGCGCCCTCGGACGCGATCATGGTCTCGGTCATCTCGGCCACCAACTGACGCACATCGTCGTCGACCCCGTGCAGCTCGACCGAGCGCTTGCGCAATTGGGGGTCGGGAAAACGGACGATCGGTCGGACGGCCATGGCGACCTTAAGATGCCATTCGACCACCGATCCCGCAACCGGGACGGCTTTTGGAGTAACGTCCCCGGCCCACCCCCATCTAACCATTGCGATGAACCTCATTCGATACGCCGAGGCGGATCTGCCGACCGCGCACGGGCCCTTCCGCCTGGTGGTCTATCGAGACGCCGCCGACGCGCACAACAATTCGCCCATGGTCGAGGAGCACCTGGCCATCGTGCGCGGCGACATCGTCGGCGTCAGCAACGTCCTATGCCGCGTGCACTCCGAGTGCTGGACTTCGGAGGTGATCGGGTCGCTCAAGTGCGATTGCCGCGAGCAGCTCGACGCCGCGCTGGAACGGGTCGCCGCCGAGGGGACCGGCCTGGTGGTCTACCTGCGCCAGGAGGGGCGCGGGATCGGCCTCGGGAACAAGGTCCGCGCCTACGCGCTGCAGAACGACGGCGCCGACACGGTGGAGGCCAACCTGGCGCTGGGGTTCGAGGCCGACGCGCGCCGCTACGATCTGGCCGCCGCGATCCTGGAAGATCAGGGGGTGCGTTCGATCCGGTTGCTCACCAACAACCCCCTCAAGGTTGCCGGGCTGCGCTCGGCGGGCGTGACCGTCGCAGAACGGATCGCCCACTGGGTCGGCGAGAACCAGCACAACGCCTCCTACCTGGCCATCAAGCGCCGCAAGATGGGACACCATCCCGACCAGCCGGCGCAGCTCCACGCGCTGTCGTCGGCGCGCGCGAGAAAAGGCTAGCGGGCGGCCGACAAGTTCGGCAGGCTGCGCGCATTCCAGTCCCACCCACAGTCGAAGAGATCCGCGCCGTCCTCGGCGAGGTGCCCGATCCGGCGTTGCAGGTCGATCTGGCGTCGGCCGGCATGGTCACCTCGGTCGAGGTGGAGCCGAGCGCCACCGGCGCGGGCGAAGCGGTCGCAATCGTCGGCATCGAGCTGACCACCCCCGCCTGCCCGTCGAAGGACGCGATCGCCAAATCGATCCAGGACGCCGTCGGGCGGCTGCCCGGCCTGGCGCGCGTCGACGTCCGCTTCACGGCGCGGGTGCTGGGTCGCCCCAACCACCCCTCGAACCCGCGGCTGCCCGGCGTCAAAAACATCATCGCGGTGGCGGCCGGCAAGGGCGGCGTCGGCAAGTCGACGGTCACCACCAACCTGGCGGCGGCGCTGTCGCGGCTGGGCGCCAGCGTCGGAATCTTGGACGCCGACGTCTACGGCCCCTCGATCCCGCAGATGATGGGGCCGCCCGAGCGCGCCGCGGTGGTCGATACCGGCAACAAGATCGTCCCCGCGCTGCACCATGGGATGCGGGTGGTCTCGATCGGCTTCTTCGTCGAGCGCGGCGGCGCGGTGATCTGGCGCGGGCCGATGGTCCACAAGCTGCTGCAGCAGTTCATCGAGGACGTCGATTGGGGTGAGCTCGACTATCTGCTGGTCGATCTGCCGCCCGGCACCGGCGACGCGCAGCTCTCGCTGTCGCAGCTTCTGCCGATCACGGGGGCCGTGATGGTCACGACGCCGCAAGAGGTTTCCATCATCGACGTGGAAAAGGCGCTGTCCATGTGGACCCGCGTCGAGGTGCCCGTGCTGGGCCTGATCGAAAACATGAGCGGCTTCGTCTGCCCGAGCTGCGGCCACCACGAGGAGATCTTCCTGCGCGGCGGCGGCCGGAAGCTGGCCGAGCGGGCCGGCATCAAGTTCCTAGGCGACGTGCCGCTCGAGCCGGCGGTCAGCCGCGCCGGCGACGACGGCACGCCGGTGGTGGTGCGCGACCCCGGCTCCAAGGTGGCCGAGATCTTCTCGCGCATCGCGGCCGACGTGGCCTGCCAGCTCTCGGTCAAGAACGGTCCGGCCGCCGGCCCCGGCAAGCGCAGCGCCAAGCTGACGCTGATCCGCTGAAACGCCTGGTCTGATAGGCTTTGGCCGTCATGAGCCCCCCGCGATCGGCGCTCGGCGGCCTGGTCCTGCTTGCGGTGGGCCTCGCCGCCTGCCAGCGACAACCCGAATCGGTCTACCTGTGGCCGTTCGTGTGGGAGGACGCCGCGCCCACCGTGTATTACGACGCGGGCTCGGAGGCCGCGCCGATCCCGCCGTCGGTGCCGAACCCCGACGCCGGCGCGCCGCTGGCGGGCGCCCCCTACACGATCGTCGTGCTGCCCGACACGCAGTTCTACGCCGCGTTCTATCCCGATCTCTTCACCGCTCAGACGCGCTGGATCGCGGGCGAGCGCGCGCTCGGCAACCTGGCGTTCGTCCTGCACGAGGGCGATCTGGTCGACACCGACGACGAGGGGCAGTGGTCGGTGGCGGCGCGCAGCATGGGCCTGCTCGACGGCGTCGTCCCCTACGTCATCTCGACCGGGAACCACGACTACGACTACGGCGGCGACGGGTGGACCACCACCCGCAGCACGCTCATCGATTCGTATTTCCCAGTCTGGAAATACGCACAGTTCCCCTGGTTCAAGGGGACCTTCGACCCGGCGCACATCGAGAACAACTACGCCCTCATCGACGTGCCGGGCGGCGGCGGACAGTGGCTGGTGATCTCGCTGGAGTTCGGGCCGCGCGACGCGGTGTTGGCCTGGGCCGACGGCGTCGCCAAGCAGTACCCGAACACGCCGGCCATGCTGGTGACGCACGCCTATCTCTTCGAGGACAACACCCGTTACGACCACGTCGGGCATCCGGGACAGTCGTGGAACCCGCACGACTACCCGATAGCTTCGGTGCCCGGGGCGGTGAACGACGGCGAAGAGATCTGGCGGAAGCTGGTGCTCGGCAACAGCAACATCCAGTTCGTCTTCTGCGGTCACGTGCTCGACCGCGGCACCGGTCGCCTCACCAGCACCCGCCCCGACGGCACCACCGTCAACCAGCTCCTCGCCAACTACCAGGTCGAGGACATGGGTGGCGGCGCCTACCTGCGCGTCATGCAGTTCTTCCCGGCGGCCCGGACGGTGCACGTCCGGACGTACTCCCCCTACTACGACAATTTCAAGACCGACCCGCAGAACGACTTCGAATTGGCTTACTAGATCGGGGACGTCGATTCTTGCTTTCGGGGGGTCTGGTGGGGGGACTGTCCCCCCACCCGGCGCGTGAGCGCCTCATCGCCACTCGCCTTGGCGCCAGACTTGGCGGTTGCCTTCGCGTTCCCAGTGGGGGCCGCGCCAGACGTGGCCGCGGTGCTCGTGGTCCCAGCGGCCGCCGACCCATACGTAGCGGCCACCGCGCCATTCGTGGAAGCCGGGGATCCAGACGAAGCCCGGGCGCGGCGGCGGCATCTGCTCGACCTGCGGCGGCGGGGGCGGCGGCGGCGCGGCGCCCTGGTAGTAGACCGGGCCGCCGGGCGGCCCCGCGGGCGTCGGAGCGGCGTCGACCCACACGCCGGGGATCCAGACGTAGCGGCGCCCCTGCATCTCCCAGCGGCCGGGCTGCCAGCGGCGACCGGGCTGCTCGCGCTCCCAGTGGCCCCGGCCCCAAGCCCAACGGCCGCCGCGCCACTCGTAGTTGCCGGGGACCCAGACGTGACCGCGCCGAACCTCCACCCGCTCCTCGACAGGCGGCGGCGGTGGCGCATTCGGATCGCCGTAGGCCTGCGCGACCTGCAGGCGGGTGGCGGTGAATTGGTGAGACGGCGAGGCCGCCGGTGAAAGAACGGTTGCCAGCAACGCGAACGGGAGGGTGAGGGCCATCATGGCTCGGCAGTCTACCGCCGACCCCAATTCCTGGGGATAGCCTTGATCACGCCGCGCTGCAGGTGCCCGCGTGCGACGCCTGAAATCGCGGACAGGCTAACGGCGGCCGCGCCGTCAGGGCTTCGACAAAAACCGCGCCAGGATGGTCTTCACGCCCGTCCCGGGGAACCGCATCGTGACCTTGAGGTCGGCGCCGCCCCCCTGCCACCCGCGCACCTCTCCCACCCCGAACGAGGGATGGCGCAGCTTGACCCCGACTTGCAGGCCCATCGGCGACGAGGTGTCCTCGGCTTCGTATTCGACGACGATCTCGCCTGGGGTATGGGCCGGCCCGCGCGACGGCGCCGGGCGCGCCGGCGGCAGGCGCGGGGGCGCCGGTTCGTCGCGGCTCCAGCGGCCGCCCCACGGGCCGCGCCCTTCGCTCGAGCCGTAACTGCCGTACTCCGCCGGGCGCGCCATCACGATCGCCTCCACGCTCTCGGCCGGCAGATCGCGCAGGAAGCGGCTGGGGATCCCCGGCAGCTCCTGCCCCGACAGCCGGCGTCGCCGCACGCGCGACAGGTGCAGGTGCGTGCGCGCGCGGGTCACCGCCACATAGCAAAGGCGCCGCTCTTCCTCGACCGCCGAGTCGTCATCGACGCTGCGCGCGTGCGGGAAGATCCGCTCCTCGAGCCCGGTCAGGAACACCACCGGGAACTCCAGCCCCTTGGCGGTGTGGACCGTCATGAGCGAGATGGCGCCTTTTTCGGGATCGTAGCCGTCGACGTCGGAGGCCAGCGCGACCCGCTCCAGGAAGCCGTGCAGCGAAGGCTCCTCGGCCTCGCGCTCGTACTCGCGCATCTGGGCCACGAGCTCGAGCAGGTTCTCGATCCGCCCTTCGGACTCCAGGGTCGCCTCGCCGGCCAGCGCGTCGCGGTAGCCGCTCTCCTCGAAGATCTTCTCGGCCAGCGAGGCCGGCCCCAGCGTGGCGCCCTCGGTGCGCAGACGGCCCATCAGCTCGACGAAGGCCGCGACCTTCTTGCGCGGGCCCGTCGAGAGCAGCTCCCCGTCCTGCACCACCAGCTCCAGCGCCTGCCAGGCCGAGATCTTCCGCCCGTTGATGAGCTCGCCGATGCGATCGACGGTGGCGGCGCCGATCCCGCGCGCCGGTACGTTGATGATCCGCTGCAGCGCCAGACCGTCGTCGGGGTTGGCCACCGCCCGCATGTAGCCGATCAGGTTCTTGATCTCCGCGCGATCGAAAAAACGCGTCCCCCCCACCACCGAGTAGGGAAGATCGCGGGCCCGGAGCGCGTCTTCCAGCACCCGCGATTGGGCATTGGTCCGGTAAAACACCGCGAAGTCGCGCGGCGCCAATGAAGTGGACAGTGCCGCCTCGATGCGCGAGGCCACGAACTCGGCCTCGTCGCGCTCGGTCTCCCCCTCGAAGGAGATGATCGGATCGCCGTCGCCCGCCTCGGTGAACAGGCGCTTGGGCCGCCGCTCGCTGTTCTTCTCGATGATGGCGTTGGCGGCGCGCAGGATGTGGCCGGTCGAGCGGTAGTTCTGCTCCAGCTTGACGCTCCCCGCGCCCGGGTGATCTTTCTCGAAGTCCAAGATGTTGCGGATGTCGGCGCCGCGCCAGCGGTAGATCGACTGGTCCTCGTCGCCCACGACCGTGATGCTGCCGGTGAGCCGGGAGAGCAGCCGCACCAGCCGGTACTGCACGTGGTTGGTGTCCTGGAACTCGTCGACCAACACATGATCGAAGCGCTCGGCGATCTCGGCGGCTGCGGGCGTGGCGCCCGCCACCAGCTGCAGCGTGGACAGCAAGAGCCCGCCGAAGTCGGTGGCGTTGGCGGCGGCCAGACGCTCTTCGTAGAGGCGGTAGGCCTTGCCCACCACGTCGTCGAAGTAGTCGCTGGAGCTGAACGAATCGGCGGTCAGCCCCTGGTTCTTGGCCCGGTCGATGGCCGACAGCACCTGCCGCACCGGGAACATCCGCTCGGGGACCTCGAGGTCGGTGAGCACCCGCCCGAGGAGGCGCTTCTGATCGTCGTCGTCGTAGATGACGAAGTCTTTGCGCAGCCCGACCGCCGTGCCCCACTGGCGCAGGATCCGCGCCGCGGTGGCGTGGAAGGTGCCGACCCACAGGCCGCGGCTGCCGATCCCCATCCGCCCGTAGAGCAGTCGATCGACGCGCTCGCGCAGCTCGCCGGCCGCCTTGTTGGTGAAGGTGACGGCCAGGATGCGGCGCGCGTCGGCCCCCGTCGCCACCAGCCGCGCCAATCTGTAGGTGATGACGCGCGTCTTGCCGGATCCGGCGCCGGCGATCACCAGCAGCGGCCCCGGCGGGTGCAGCACCGCCTCGACCTGCGCCGGGTTCAGCTCGCGCGCCAGCGCCTCGGGGGAGAACGGCTCGGCGGGGCGGGGGGTCGCAGCGCGATCGCCCCGGTCCGCGCGCTCCGACGGATCGGACTTTCCGGGGGACGACATCTCCATCTGGAATAACTCTGTCACGTTCGACGCGCGGTCGGCGCCGAGACCGCGACCGAGGCGCGAAAAAGTCGTTCCAGCGCGGCGGCCGGATCGTCGCAGATCCCCGTGTGGGGCGTCGACGGCTGAACCACGGTGCTCCGCGGCGCCGACAGCCAATGGAACCGCTCGGACACCGACAGACCCGCGATCGGGCCGGCGGCGGGATCACCGGCGCAGATCGCGCGGATGGCCTCCAGCTGCCCGGTCACGGCGTCCAGATCCACCGCGGGCGCCAGCGCACGCAGGCGCGATTCGTCGAGCGCGATCGTGCAGCCCAGGTAGGCGGCGGCCGGCGAAAACAGCACCACGCCGGCGTTCATCCGCTCGTCGCGATCGACGCGCGGCACCACCTGCACGATCAGGTAGTCAAACCCGGTTTGCGCGGGCACGTTCCGCATCCTCGGTGATCCGCGGCAGGGCCGAACGCCGCGCGCGCAGCCAAACGCGGTAGGCCTCGCGCAGCGCCGCACCGCCCGGGCCCTCCAGCCACTCTTCGGGAACGGCGGCCACCGCGCGCGCGATCGCCGCGTCGTCGAGCGCGACGCCCAGCGCGGCACCGGCCTCGGCCAGGTGATCGGCGAACGGGAGCAGCACGTGCTCGGCGATGCGCGCGAACGGCCGTGCCGCCGAGACCGCCGGATCGCCGCCGTCCGCGGCGCCCGACCACCCATGGTGCCAATAGAGCGATGCGCCGTGATCGATGAGCCACAGCTCCCCTTGCCACCAGAGCAGGTTCGGGTTGCGCGCCGTGCGATCGACGTTGGCGACGAAGGCGTCGAACACCGTCAGCGTCGACGCGAAATCGCCCGCCACCGGCCGGCGCGCCGCCACGTCGTAACCGATGGCGCCCGCCAGATAGCCCATCGCCAGGTTGACGCCCGCGCTGGCCAGCAGCACCTCCCGGATCTCCTGGTGCGGCTCGCTGCGCCCGAAGTTGGCGCCGATCTCGATGAGCGCCAGCTCGGGCATCCGCAGGCCGGCCGCGCGGGCCAGCTCGCCCGCGATCACCTCGGCCGCCAGCGCCCGGCTCCCCTGCGCCGCGCCCCGAAACTTCGCCACATAGAGCGCCCCGTCGTCGGCCTCCACCACCGCCGGCACCGACCCACCTTCGCGCAGCGGCGTCACGTACCGCGTCGCCGTCAGCCGGCGCAGCGGTTCGGGCGATTGGGCGGCGACCGGGATTTCCACACGGCTACTCTACTTGCCAAACGAGGATATGTCATGCCATATATGTCAAGATGCACCGGACGACGATCTACTTGGACGAGCATACGCGTGAGCGCCTGGAGAGCCTGGCCGAGGCATCGGGACAGACGCAGGCGGCTGTCATCCGCGAAGCGATCGCTGTCTATTCGTCCACCCGCGGCAGCCGGCGTGCGCCCCGGAGCGTCGGGATGGGCGCGAGCGCCAGCGGAGATTTGAGTGAGCGGGCCGAGGAGCTCCTCGAAGGATTCGGCCAAGATCGGTGACCGATCGGTGACCGACCGGTGACCGACCGGTGATTGTCGTGGACACCGGCGGCGTCCTGGCGCTGCTCGATCGGAACGATCGGCACCACGCCGCCGTGCGTCTGCTCTTCGAACGGGAGGGCGGACGTTGGATCCTTCCGTGGGCGATCTTGCCCGAGGTGGACTACCTCGCGGAGCGAAACCTGGGTCCCGACGTGGCCCGCGCATTCGTGGAAGACCTGCGTGACGGCCAGTTCCGGCTGGACGCCAATGCCGCGCGTGATCTTCCTAGGGCTGCCGCGCTTCTCGCCCGCTATCGCGATCTGCGCATCGGATTGGTGGATGCCGTGGTCATGGCCCAGGCCGAAAGACACCGGGCAGAAGCGATCGTCACGCTGGACGCCCGACATTTTCGAGCCGTGCGTCTCAACCTACCCAAGCCGCCGCGCCTGATCCCCCTCGACGAATCGCCGTAGCGACGCGCAACTCATGACGCGACGGATGCGGTGCTCTTCATACACCTCGGGTGCTTTCACGTTTTGGTACCTATGCCGCCTCGCGAGCTCTTCGTGGTCGCCTGCACTGGGAAGGTCACCTTGCCGCGGGGCGTCGGAACCGCGTTTTGTCATCGTGAAGTTGCTCCGCTGAGCGGCGACTCGCTGCTCTCAGCCCACGACGGTGATCTGGCGCTTGTCGAGGAGCGTCGCGATCTGGGCCACCACCTCGGATTCGGGCTCGGTGCCGCGGATGCGGAGATCGCAGGCCTGGGTGCTGGCGTCGGCGGGGTCGATGTCGATGAGCAGCATCGGCGCGTCGGGGATGAGCGCCTGCACCGACGTCGCGTCGGCCAGGCCGATGGCGTTGGTGGTCGACACCACGATGAGGCCGGCGTTGAGCAGCAGGTGCACCACCTCGCCGAAGCGGCGGACCAGCTCGGACTGAGCGGCGTCGACCCACAGGTCGTGGTCGACGCCCAGCAGGACGTTCTGCCCGTCCAGCATGTAGCCGCTGCGGCCGGCGTCGAACAGCGCCCGCTCGAGCGCGCGCGCGTAGCGCTGCTTGCCGGAGCCGGCCTTGCCGACGAACATCACGAGCGCCGCGCGGTGGCCGCGCCGGCGGGCGCGATCGGCCGGCGTCACGCCGCCCGGCACCCAGTTGAAGTCGCGCACGCGCGCCTCGGCCCGCAGGTCGCGCTGATCGTCGGCCACGCCCGCGGTGATGATGCCGCCGCCCGCCACGTCGTAGCCGTCGACCAACACGAAGCGCCCGGTGGCCTCGCAGTCGGCGGTCAGATCGAAGGCCACCGGCTGGCGCACCTCCAGGATCACGTCGGCGACGTCGTTCCTGTCGACCTGATTCTTGTTCAAGACGCCGGCGATCGCGTCGGGCGAAGGCGAGCTTTGCTCGCCGGAGCCCATCGCGGGGGGGCGTGGGGACCCTCCCAGGGTCCCCATACTTGCGTCGATCACCTTGTTGATCGTGTGAAGCTGCACCGGCACCGCGGCGGTGCCCAGCTTGAGCTTGTAGTCGCGACCGGTTGTGAAAGGCTTCTTGCCCAGCCAGATCAGGTTGGCGCGGACGCGGGTCGAAACCAGCGGCGGCCGCTCGACGTGGCTCATCACCTCGCCGCGGGTCACGTAGATCTCTTCGGTCAGCGTGAAGCCCGTCGACCAGCCGGCGTCGACGGTGGTGCGCGGCGCGCTGTGAAAGGCCTCGATGCTGTGGATGGTCGACAGCTTGTTCGACGGGGAGAACACCACCTTGTCGCCGACCGAGACCTGGCCGGCCTCGATCCGCCCCGCGAAGATTCGCCGGTCGTCGCCATGCTTGGTGAACTTGTAGACCGCCTGCAGCGGCATGCGCAGCGGCTGCTCGATCTTGGACGGCGCCTTGGGCAGGTTGTCGAGCAGCTCGAGCAAGGTCGGCCCGTCGTACCAGGGGGTGGCCTTCCCGCGGATGGCCAGGTTCTCGCCCGCCACCGCCGCCACCGGCACGAAGGCCCGCGGGCTGACCGCGCCGATCCCTTCCAAGAAGGCGCGGTATTCGAACTCGATCTTCTTGAAGTGGTCCTGGCTGTACCCGACCAGGTCCATCTTGTTCACGCAGACCACCACCTGGCGGATGCCCAGCATCGACAGGATGTAGCCGTGGCGGCGGCTGTTCTCGCGCACGCCTTCCTTGGCGTCGATCACCAGCACGGCGGCCTCGGCACGCGCAGCGCCCGAGATCATGTTCTTGAGGAACTCGATGTGCCCCGGGGCGTCGATGATGATGTAGTCCCGCTTGGCGCTCTTGAAGAAGCAGCGCGCGGTGTCGATGGTGATCCCCTGGTCTTGCTCGTCGGAGAGCGCGTCCAGCAGGAACGCGTACTCGAACGGCTTGCCGGTCCGTTCGCACTCGCGCCGCACCGCCTCCAGCTTCCCCTGCGGCAGCGCGCCGGTGTCCGCCAACAGCCGCCCGACCACGGTGCTCTTGCCATGATCGACGTGCCCGACGATGACGACGTTGAAAGTTTCGCGCTGAGCATCCATCTCGGTCTTCATCCTATCTGTTTTGGCTTCGATCCAAGCACCGGGAGGGCGAGCTTTGCTCGCCCGGCTCGCTCCCAAAGCGGGGGGACCCGAGGGGGGCGAGCCCCCCCTCGCCGCATCACATGTAGCCGTCGCGGCGCAGCTCTTCGAGGCCATGCTTGCCGTCTTGCAGGCGGCCCGAGCGCTCCGCGATGTTCTTGAGCGATCCGCTCTTGAGCTCGGCGATGATGTCGTCGACGTTCTTCGAGGTGCTCTTGATCGGCGATTGGCAAGGCCCACAGCCGAGGCTGCGGTAGCGCGTCCCGGAGCCCTGGTCGTAGTACAGCGACACCGTCGGGATCGACTCGCGCTTGATGTACTCCCAGATGTTGAGCTCGGTCCAGTCGAGCAGCGGGTGGATCCGCACGTGGGTGCCGGGCGCGAAGTCGGTCTTGAACTGGTTCCAGAACTCGGGCGGCTGATCGCCCACGTCCCACAGGTTGTTCTTGTCGCGCGGCGAGAAGTAACGCTCCTTCGAGCGGCTCCCCTCTTCGTCGGCCCGCGCCCCCACGATGACGCCCGTGTACGGCTGGCGATCGGGATCGGTTTCGTATTTGCCGGTCTCGAGGTCGAGGCGCCTGCGCACCCCCGTGCCGTGCAGCGTGGCGCCCAGCGCCTCGGCCTTGAGCTTGCCGCAACAGGCGGTGCGCGCCTGCGCCTGTTCCTCGGCGGTCATCTTGGGATTGGCCGCCAGCTTGTGGGGGAAGGTGTCCTTGGCCGCCAGCGCCTCGACGTTCTGGCCGACCACCATCTGCAGCTTGTATTCCATGGCCAGGCGATCGCGGTAGGCGATCATCTCGGGCAGCTTGTAGCTGGTGTCGATGTGCACCAGCGGAAACGGCACGTGCCCGAAGAAGGCCTTGCGCGCCAGCCAGAGCAGCACCGTCGAATCCTTGCCGATCGACCACAGCATGCAGAGCCGTTCGAAGTGCCGGAAGGCCTCGCGCAGGATGTAGACGCTTTGTTGTTCGAGCTGTTCTAGATGATCCATGGGTCGGTCGGGTCGGCGCGCCCCGTCGGCATATCGGCGAATCGCGGCCGGGCCTTAATCTGCCACCGTCAGTTGGGCGCCGCCAGCAGCTCGCGCTCGGCCTCGCGCAGGGTTTGCTTCCATTCCGGATCGCCGGGAACCGCGGCCACCGCGCGCCGGTAAAGCTTGACCGCGTCCCCGATCCGGCCGAGGCGCCGCAGGTGGTCGCCGTAGTCGATCAGCGTCTGGTGGCACCCCTCGCGATCGTGCTCGAGCGCCGACAGAAACAGCTCGGTGGCGCGCGCCGTGTTGCCGGCCAACCCGTGCTCGAGGGCCGCCTGGTGCAGCGCCCAGTGGTCGTCGGGCTCGAACGCCAGCGCTTGATCGTAGGCGTCGGCCGCGTCGCTGTGGCGCTCCATCTCGGCGTAGATGTCACCGCGGATGGCCGCGATGAAGAACGGATCGCCGCCCCGGGTCCCCGCCTCGCCGATGGCGTCGAGCGCCTCCAGCGTGCGCCCCTCTTCCAGCAGCACCTGGGCCAGCTTGGCGTAGCCGAGGCCATAGGTGGCATCCATGGCCACCACCTGGCGGAAGGCCGCCTCGGCCTCCTTGAGGGCCCCCGCCTCGAGCTCGGCATCCCCCAGCTCGCGCCAGCCGTCGACCAGCGCCGGGTTCAGCTCGGTGGCACGCCGGGCGGCCGCCACCGCGTCGGGCGCCCGCACGGCGTTGAGCGCCTCGGCCAAGAAGGCCTGCGCCGCCCCCAGGCCGGCCAGCGCCGGCAACGCCAGCGCCGCCCGCGCGTCCCGGGCCGCCACGTCGGCCTGCCCGCTCTCCAACGCCTCGCGCGCCGCCTGCAACCGCCGCAGCCCGTCGCGCAGCGCCTGCGTCGGCGCGAGCAGCTTGGCGAGATCGCGATCCTCCGGATCGAGCGCCCGCACGACCCGCAGCGCCAACGCCCCCACCAGCGAAGTTGACGTCGATGAAGTTGATGACAATCGCGTGGGTACCGGCGAGCTTTGCTCGACGGGACCCGTCGCGGGAGGTGTGGAACCCTTCGAGGGTTCCACGGTTGTTAGCGGCTCCGCCAGGGCGGCCAGCGCCTCGCCACGCCAGAAGGCGGCCGTCGCCACCATCGCCTCGCCGAGCAGCGCGCGCGCCGAAGCCGCCGTGGCCGCGTCGCCCCGCTCGGCCGCCAGCACCGAGACCAAAGCCGCCGCGTCGAGCCGCGCGTCGTCGTCGCGGGCGCCGACCGGCTCCAGCGCGATGGCGTCGCTGAACGCCCGCAAGGCGCCGTCGTCGTCGCCGGCGCGCACCGCCCGCATTCCGATGGCCAACATCAGAGCCGGCGTGGGCGGCGTCGCCGCCAGCAGCGCCGAGGCCAGCGTCGCGTCGATCTCGGCGGCACGCCCCGCCGGCTCGAGCAGCTCGGCAAAATCCAACCAGTGATCGGCCAGGCCCGGATCGCGCTGGCAGCGCGTCTCGGCCAGCGCGACCGCCGCCTCGCCCGTCACGCCGCCGGTGGCCAGCTCGGCGCACAGGACGTGCAAGAACCGCAAGAACGACGTCCCCACCCGATCGACCCCGCGCTCGGTGACCTCGACGACCGGCCACTCGCCGTCGCCGTTGGCCTCCTCGGCGTCCAGCGCATACCGCCGCCCAGTCCGATCGGCTACCGGCCACAGCCCCGGCGGCCAGGTGGACAGGCCCGGCGTTCGCTTGGTCCCGGTGACCCGCGCCACCGACTCGTCGACCGTCAAGAGCCGCGCCTCCGGCCCCAGCAGGCCCCCATCGTGGGCCGTCAGAAAGGCGGCCAGCCCCGGCGGCGGCGCCACCCCCATGATGGCCTGGAAACGCTGCAGGCCGTCCGCGCCCAGGCCCTGGAACAGGACCGTGTCGGGCAGCGCCGACACGACGCGTTCAATCTCCCCAATCAGGGTCCGGGCCGGCTCCTTCATCCGCACGGTTTAGACCCTCCCCCCAGCACAATCAAGGCCCGGCCGAGCTTTCTGGCAAGGTTCCAAACAGGGCGGGGAGTCCGAAAACGTAGGCCATAACGCAGAAAAAAAGCTCGCCCAAATCGGCCATCCCGTGAGAAACTTGAGGAGGTTTAGCTCCACACCATGGGAAAAATCCTCCTCTGCGACGATGAAGAATCCCTCTGCCGGAGCCTGGGGCGCATCCTGCGCTCGGCCGGTCACGACGTTGTCGCGCTCGATGGCCCGGCCGGCTTGGTGCGCCTGCGCGAGGAGCGATTCGATCTGATCCTGACCGATATCCGGATGCCCGAGGTGGACGGGTTCGAAATCCTCGCCGCCGCCCGCCTGCACGCGCCCAGCACGCCGGTCATCGCGATGAGCGGCAGCGCCGAAATTCCGGACGCGGTGCGCGCCATGCACGCCGGCGCGCGCGACTTCCTGATCAAGCCGTTCGAGGTGCGTACCCTCGAAGAGGCGGTGGCCGCCGTGCTCAAACCGGCGCCGCCCGCCGAGCCGCAGACCGACGCCATCGCCTGGCGCGACCAGCACGCCCCCTGGCTGCTCGGCAACGATCCGGCCATGTTGCCGGCGCTGCGCCTCATCGCGCAGGTCGCCGACACCAGCTGCACGGTCCTCATCACGGGCGCCTCGGGCACCGGCAAAGAGCTGGCCGCCCGCTCGCTGCACGCCGGCTCGGCCCGCAAGAACAAGCCCTTCGTCCCGGTCAACTGCGCCGCCATCCCGCCCACCCTGGTCGAATCCGAGCTGTTCGGCCACGCCAAGGGCGCCTTCACCGGCGCCTCCAGCGCGCGCGTGGGCCGCTTCGCCCAGGCCGACGGCGGCACGATCTTCCTCGACGAGATCGGCGAGATGGAGATCGGCGTGCAGGCCAAGCTGCTGCGCCTGATCCAGGACGGCGAGCTCTACCCCGTCGGCGAGGAGACCCCCACCCGCATCGACGTGCGCATCCTGGCCGCCACCAACCGCAACCTGGAGCGCGAGGTGGCCGCCGGCCGGTTTCGCGCCGACCTGTTTTGGCGCCTCAACGTCATCCCCATCGAGCTGCCGACCCTGGGCCAGCGCCACTCCGACCTGCCGCTGCTGGCCGAGCATTTCCTGAGGCGCAGCAACGAGCGCCACAAGCGCCAGGTCGAAGGGTTCGATCCGCAAGCCATGGCCGTGATGGAGGCCTACCCGTGGCCCGGCAACATCCGCGAGCTGGAGAACATCATGGAGCGGGTGGTGGTGGTCAAGGCCAAGGGCGTCATCACGGTGGCCGATCTCCCGCCGCAGATCCGCGCCCCGCACGACGCCACGCCCCGCCACACGTCGGTCCCCGGGCTGCCCAAGGACGGCACCGATCTGCGCGCTATGCTCGACGCGGTCGAAGAGCAGATGATCGGCGAGGCGCTGGAGCGCACCGGCGGCAACAAAAACCGCGCCGCCGAGCTGCTGGGCCTCAACCGCACGACGCTGGTCGAGAAGCTGCGCCGCAAACGCGTGGCCTGACCGCGCGGCCGGGTGGAAGCGGACGATCTCCGTGAACGTCCAGCTCTTCGGCACCAAGAAGTGCCCCGAGACCCGCAAGGCGGAGCGCTACTTCAAAGAACGCGGCGTGAAGCTGCACCTGGTCGATCTGGCCCAAAAAGGGATGGCCGCCGGCGAGCTGCGCAACGTGGCCGCCCGCGTGGGCGGCATCGAAGCGCTCGTCGATCGCGCCGGCAAACGCTACCTGGAAAAGGGTCTGGCCTACGCCGCCCCGACCGGCCCGCGCATCGAGCAGATGCTGGTCGACGACCCGCTGCTGCTGCGCACCCCGATCGTCCGCAGCGAAGGCCGCGCCACCGTCGGCTACGCGCCCGAGATCTGGAAGACCTGGCTCGGGTGAGGGTCATTTACCATGCAATTGACCCACGAGTAAGACCAGCCCCGAAGGGGGTGAAGCGGGTCTGTCAGCGGCTCCAGAGGCTGGCGAGATCGAGCTCGATGGCGTCGAAGGGCTCGGCGCGAACGGGAGCGTCGCCGCCATGGGTCGCGACCACCCGCCAGCTCCCGCCGTCCAATCGGTAGACCTCGAGCGTCTTAATCCGCGGATCCACCAGCCATAGATGGCGAACGCCGGCGTCGGCGTAGTGCCGCATCTTGCGCGTTCGATCGATTGTGGCGGTGGCCGGCGAGAGGACTTCACAGACCCAGTCGGGCGCCAGCTCGAAGAACGACACATCGGGCATCTGGGGCATTCGCTCCCGGCGCCACCCGGCCAAGTCCGGAACCATGACCTGACCTGCGACGTGCAGCTCGGGCTCGAACAAGAAGATCCATCCTCCTGGGCCACCCCGGCCACGGTCGAACGGCCCTCCGATTTCGATGCCGAGCCAGCTGGCCGCACGCGCGTGCAGCGACGCGGGGCGCGGGCTGACGACCAGCTCGCCGTCCAGGATCTCGCCCACCACGTGCGGTGGTAAGGCCTGCAGATCTTCGTAGGTCGCCGACTTCTTAGCGAGCACCGGTCGAGTTTACCTCGGGAGGCCGGCCGCTGCCCGGCTACGGGGGTGTGCCCGAGATCTGGGGAAGATTCACTCCGCGCAAGTTGGTTTGACATGCATATGCATGTATATCAAAATCTGTAGATGCGAACGACGCTCGAGATTACCGATGCCCAGCGGGCCAGGCTGCTGGAGATTGCAGCCCGTCGCGGTGAAAAGGGGTTCTCCCATCTCGTCCAGGACGCTCTCGACCGTTACCTAGCCGACGAAGACAACCGAAAAGCTCGGATCGAGGCCGCGCTGAGCCTTGCGGGTACCCTCGACGATAAGGCCGCCGAGGCCCTCGAGAGCTCGGTACGGCAGCTCCGGAAGACCTGGCGATGACCGTCGCCGACTCCGACGTCCTGATCGATTTCCTACGCGGGCACGAGCCGGGCCGGAGCAGGATCGCACGGGAGCTCTCGACGGGACGTCTCGCCACCACAGCGATAAACGCCTTCGAGCTACTGAGCGGGGCACTGGCCAAGCGGGATCAGAAAAAGGTCGCCACGCTGCTCGAAGCGGTGCTGGTGCTCCCGGTCGAAGGACGCGCGGCAGAAATCGCCGCGCAGATCCGTCGCGGCCTCGAAGCGGACGGGAAAGGGATCGGGATGGCGGACTATCTGATCGCAGGCGTCTGCCTCGCGCACGGCGCCACCCTGCTGACCCGCAATCTCGATCATTTCCGCCGCATCCCTGAGCTGCAGATCGGCGCCTGACGGTCGTCTATACTGCCGGCCATGCCGCTGGTACACGTCAACCGCCGGGCCGGGCGACCGCGCGAAGAGAACGCGGGGGTGCTGGAGGGGATCCACGCGGCGATCGTCGAGGCGTTCAAGACGCCGATGCACGACCGCACGCAGCTCCTCTCCGAGCACGACGCGGCGCACTTCGAGATCCCGGCCGACCGCACGGCGGCCTACACGCTGATCGAAATCACCGCCTTCCCGGGCCGCTCGGTCGACGCCAAGCGCGCGCTCTACCGCGGCATCGTGGCGCGGCTGGAGGCGATCGGCATCGCGCCGGCGGACGTGCTCATCGTCCTGACCGAACCACCGCTGGAGAGCTGGAGCATCCGCGGCGGCGCGGCCGCCTGCGACGTCAAGGTCGGGTACAAGATCGACGTGTAGGCTCGGGGCGGGGGCGGGCTCGTCGTCCGAACCGGCACCGTTTGCGCGACCTACATTCGAAGCGTAACCTGGCCGTGATGAGCTGGCACGATCGGATCACCGTGAGCCCGGATGTGCGGAGCGGCAAGCCGTGCATCGCGGGGACGCGGATTACCGTCTACGACGTGCTGGAATATCTGGCCGGCGGGATGACCGAGGACCAGCTCCTCGGAGATTTTCCGGATCTTTCGCGCGAGGGTATTAGCGCCTGCCTCTCCTTCGCCGCGGCACGCGAGCGGCGTCTCGCTTCCAGCTCGGCCGCGTGAACTACTGTTCGATGAGAACCTGAGCCCGCGATTGCCGGGGCTCTTGCGCGGGGATTTTCCTGGCAGTAGCCACGCCCGCGACGATATCGACGTGTAGGCCGGTCGGTCGGGTCTTGATCGTTACTGCTTTTGGCAGCAACCTCACGGGCTTCACGAATGACGTTTCTGTGTGACATCGAGAAGGGGCGGAAGGGTGTAAGCCCTGGAAAAGCCGAGCAGATCGCCAAAGCGATCGGCGTGCCGTCGGCCCTGCTGGTCCGGCTGTCGATCGAAGAGAGCCTGCAGGCGGCGGGGCTCAATTACTCGGTCGAGATCAAGCCGGCGGCCTGATGCCCCTTTCGGCCGATGCGCGGCTGGTGCCGCGGGCGGATGTGGCGGCGCGGGAGATCGACGACGGCGCCGTGCTGGTCAATATGGGCTCGGGCGCCTGTTTCGAGCTGAACCGACTCGGGTTCGAGATCTGGAAGGCGCTGGGGCCGGGTGCGACGGTGGGCGCGATCTGCCAGGCGCTCGGCGGGCGCTACGCGATCGACCGGGAGATCCTGGCGGCCGACGTGCGGAGCCTGGCCGAGGCACTGGCGGGTGCGGGTTTGGTCGATGTGAAGTGAGGGGCGGCGCACACCAAGACGATGTGGATTCGCGGTCGAAACTCATTTAGGCTGCGGCTGAGTTAGATAATCGCAATTCGCTTTGGGGGGTGAGGTTATGAATCGATCGCTTCGACTGTTCCGGACGAGCTTCTTGGTGGTGGCGTTGGCGGTAGCGGGCTGCGGCTCGTCGTCGCCGAGTACGGAGGATGGCGGCAAGACGGATGGCGCCGCGGGGTCGAAGACGGACGGATCGGCGGGCGCCGGCGGGAGTGCGGGTGGGACTGCTGGAAAAGGCGGCGGTAGCGGGGGAACGGCGGGTG
>DASRLC010000212.1:0-19730 GCA_035648655.1 Polyangia bacterium | reverse complement strand
CAGCCAGCCGGGGTTGGCTTCCAAGAGGCGCCCCTGTACGCCGTCGCGTCCTTCGGCGGCGCCGCAGCCGAGGCAGAGCACCTCGGCCAGCGCGCCGTGCAACTCGACGACGCGGCGGCTGCCGGCGCGGTGGTGCAGGCGATCGACGTTCTGGGTGATCACGCCGGCCAGCGGTCCGGCCGCCTCCAGCGCCGCCAGCGCGCGGTGGGCCGGGTTGGGCTCGGCGGTCCGAAAGCGCGCCCATCCGATGGTGGCCCGCGCCCAGTAGCGCTGCCGGACCTCGCGGCGCCGCCGAAGGACGCGACGGCGTACAGGGGCGCCTCTTGGAAGCCAACCCCGGCTGGCTGGAGACCGCGTCGGAGATCCAGCTTCGCCCCGACGGCGACTCCGAGCTGCCGGGCGATCTGGTGGCGGCGTTTTCGGTGGTGGGTTGCCGGGTCTGCGGCGGCGAGCTGAAGCCGGACGTGGTGTTCTTTGGGGGCACCGTGGCCGAGCGGACGCTGACCGCCGCTTGGGCGCTGTTCGAGCAGGCCGAGGTGCTGCTGGTGGTCGGATCGTCGCTGACGGTCTACTCGGGGTTTCGGTTCGTGCGCCGCGCCCGCGAGCTCGACCTGCCCGTCGCCCTCATCAACCAGGGCCCCACCCGCGCCGACGATCTGGCGCACATCAAGGTCGCGGCAGCGGCCTCGGAGATCCTGGCGGCCCTCGAGCGCCACCTCATCCCCGCCTGGCCCGGCGCTCTGCCCCAACACTGAGCTTCCAGAACGCGACGAGTCAGGTCGCCGTCTCAGCTAAAGTCCATATACCGTGTCGGAGGAGATAGGAGTTCTGCGGACCGTCGTAGTGCGCCTGGAATCGGCCGCGATCGAATACATGCTGACCGGTTCGGTGGCCATGGCGTGGTACGCGCAGCCCCGTCAGACGCGTGATATCGACGTCGTGGTCGAGCTCCCTGAGTCGAAAGTCGAGCTGCTCGTGAAGGCGTTCTCGCCGGACTTCTACCTGGACGCGGAGACCGTGCGGCAGGAGGTACTCCGGCGTGGCATGTTCAGCATGATCCAAGAAACCCTGGTTATGAAAGTGGACATGATCCTCCGGAAGTCCGACCCATACGCGACGGGCGCGTTTCAACGCCGCCGTCCTATCGAATTGGTCACGGGCCTGAGCCTGACGATCATCTCGCCAGAGGATCTGATCCTGGCGAAGCTCCGCTGGGCGGCAGAAGGAGAATCCGACCTCCAGCTTCGGGACGTTCGGAATCTGGTGGGCGCGGTAGAAAACCTCGACCGGGCGTATCTTTGGGGATGGGCGTCCCAGCTGGGCGTAGATCGTCTTCTCGCGAAGGTCACATCGGCATGAGCTCGGACACGTCGGCCGAGATCGAACGTCGGTACACAGCGTTGATCATGTCGCGCTCGCCCCAGCAGCGGGTCGAGATGTGTTTCGAGATGTCCGATATGGCGCGGGAGATCGTTCGGCGAAGCTTGGAGAGCGGGGGTGTGCCGTCCGAGGAGATTGGTCCGGCATTGCTGACCGGCCTTTACGGAAAGGACTTGGCGCCCGAACAGTTAATGGCCTGCGAGAGGCGGTTACGGGCCGGCTTCCGGGACGATCTCGGTAGCGAATCGGAATCCGAGGTCGATCGGCATCTGCGCCTGGCGATCGCCGAAAAGAGAGTCGTCGTCTTCTCGTTGGCCGGATGCGGGCGCGTCGCCGAGCCGCACGACTACGGGATGATCGGCGGCGTGGCGAAGCTGTTCTTCTATCAAGTGGGGGGCGCGAGCCGGTCGGGGCAACCGCTCGGGTGGCGCTGGGCGGATCTTGCGAAGGTCTCCGGTCTGCGGGTGCTCGCCCAGCATTTTCCCGGCTCGCGCGCGATCCCGACCGTCCGGCACCACCGGTGGGATGTCCTCTACGCCAGCGTGTCCGTTCGTTAGGGCGCGTCAGGCGGGCGGGTGGCCGGCGGCACATAGGCTGCCCGCGGCGCGATCGGACAGGCGGCGAGCGCGACCGGTCGTACCACCTTCCCCACCTGCTGTTGGGCGGGTGGGACCTGCACGCGGATCGGTTTTTGCGCTGTTCGTTCCGGGCCGCGGGGACGTCCTCTAAGGCGGCCCCTGGCGCGGGCGCCCTGCGGTAGAAGCACTGGGTGTGGATCCCGATCGCGACCGTCTTGCTGGCGGGGATCCTGCTGGTCTGGCTGCAGTTCGCCTGGGTGCTGGCGCGGATCGGCGGCTTGATGAAGCTGGGCGCGGCGTCGGCCTCGCTCCCCGACGGGGCGCCCTGGCCGAGGCTATCGGTGGTGGTGGCCTGCCGCAACGAAGAGGCGGCCATCCGCCAGGCGCTTTCGTCGCTGCTGGCGCAGGACTACCCGGGGATCGAGATCATCGCCGTCGATGATCGGTCCGAGGATGCCACCGGCGCCATCCTGCGCGAGCTCGCCGCCGCGCATCCGGCTCTGCGCGTGGCGCGCGTCGACGTATTGCCCCCGGGCTGGCTCGGCAAGACCAACGCGCTCCACCAAGGCGCGGCCCAGGCCGGCGGCGACTGGATCCTGTTCACCGACGCCGACGTGGTGTTCGCGCCCGATGTGCTCCGGCGATCGGTCGCCTGGGCGGTGCGCGACGGGCTCGGGCACGCGGTGGCGCTGCCGCACTTCATCGCGCCCGGGCTCCTCGAGCGCGGCTTCGTGGCGATGTTCGGGCTGTTCTTCCTGCTGCACCTGCGCGTCGATGAGCTGCGCCGGCCGGGCAGCGCGGCCCATGTCGGCATCGGCGCTTTCAATCTGGTGCGCCGCGATGCCTATCAATCGATCGGCGGCCACGAGCGGCTGCGCTTCGAGGTGGCCGACGACGTGAAGCTGGGGTTGGTGTTGCGCCGGAGCGGCGTACGGCAGGGCTGCGCCGATTCGGGCGGCCTGGTGCGCGTGCGCTGGCAGCGCGGTTTCCTGGCGTCGATGCGGGGCCTGCTCAAGAACTTCTTCGCGGGGTCCGACTACGGCTGGCTGGGGACACTGCGGATCGCCGGGCTCGTCCCGCTCATCACGACCTTCCCGTCGATCTACCTGGCGCTGACGGCTGGGCGGTCGCAGGCCGGCGGCACGCGCGCGGTCGCAGCGGCGGCCGTCGTATTGCCGGTGATTCTGCTCGGCGGCACCGCCCGCCGCCTGGCCGGCGGGCGGTGGAGCGACGGGTGGCTGCTGCCGTTCGAGGGGATCTGTCTGGCGCTGGTGGCGCTGGCGAGCGGGCTGCTGGCGACGGTCCGGGGCGCCGTCATCTGGCGGGGCACCCGCTATGATCTGCGTGAGCTCAAGGCGGGCGGCGTGCGCGATGCCGATTGGCCGCGCGCCCGCGCGCCCGGTTGAGGTCACCCGCGCCTGCCGCCCAGCGCCGGAGAGCCGCTACCCGCGTCCGACGGTCTTGAGCCAGGCGGGGCGGCTGCTGACCTTCGACCACCAGGCCGCGACCCGCGGGTGCTCGGCCAGCTTGCCGGCCGCCGGTGTCGCCGGCAGGTATTCGAGGTAAGGGGCGAAGCAGATCTCGGCCAACGTCAGCTGGTCGCCCGCCAAATAAGGCTGCGTCGCCAGCGCGCGCTCGAGGACGCCGAACGCGGTGTCCAGCGCGGCGCCGGCTGCCTCGAGCACCTCGGGCGTCTGCTGGCGCTTGAAGACGCCCTGGTAGATGAACTTCATGGCGTGGGGCGCGAAGTTCGAGGTCTCGACGCTGATCCACTGCTCCATCCGCGCCCGCGCCTGCGGATCTTTGGGCGTGAGCGCCCCGCCGGTCTGGCCGTCGATGTAGCGGGCGATGGCGCGCGATTCGTACATCTGGAATCCACCGTCTTCCAGGGCCGGGACCTGACCGAAAGGCTGGCGCGCCAGGTGGACAGGCTGTTTGTGCTCGCCCTTGGCGAAGTCGACCAGGACCAGCTCGTAAGGCGTCGCGGTCTCGTTCAAGGTCATCAAGACCTTGCGGGTACAGGTGCTCCCGGGGTGTCCGAAGATTTTCATGGTCCGCAAACCTAGCACGCGGGTCCGTCGGTGGCCGCAGCGCGCCGCCGGCCGCGCGGTAAAATGACGGGCGGCCCTTGACTCTGGCCGCATCCGGAAAAAGCTTCCTGGGGCGCCGATCGAATTCCATCGCAGCCCCGCGCCGCGCCCGACGGAGATCCCATGGCCAACGACCCAGCCCCGACCAAATCCAGCGACTTCCCGCCCGAGGTGTTGAGCCTTTTCGACCAGTACGTCCACCACCTGATCGATCGGCGCGGGTTTCTCGACGGCGCCGCCAAGTTCGCGGTCGGCGGACTCACCGCCGCGGGATTCCTCGAGGCGCTGAGCCCGCGGTTCGCCGAGGCGCAGCAGGTGCCGAAGAATGATCCGCGCCTCCACGCCGAGACGGTCGATTTTCCGTCGCCGCATGGCTCCGGCAAGGCGCGGGGCTATCTGGTTCAGCCGGCGCACCAGGGGAAGGCATCGGTTCGCCGGCCGGCGATCTTGGTCGTGCATGAGAACCGAGGCCTCAACCCACACATCGAGGACATCGCGCGGCGGCTGGCGCTGGAGGGCTTCCTGGCCTTCGCGCCCGACGCGCTCTTTCCGCTGGGCGGATATCCCGGCGACGAGGACCGGGCACGCGAGCTCTTCGCCAAGCTCGATCAGATCAAGACGCGCGAGGATTTCGTGGCGGCGGCGGCGTTCCTGCGGGCGCGCCCCGAGTGTAGCGGCAAGCTCGGCGTGGTCGGCTTTTGCTACGGCGGCGGCATCGCCAATTTTCTCGCCACCCGTCTGCCCGACCTGAACGGTGCCGTGCCATTTTACGGAATGGCCCCGGCGCTCGACCAGGTTCCCCACATCAAGGCGCCGCTGCTGATTCACTTCGCCGAGAACGACGATCGGATCAACGCCTCCTGGCCGCCCTACGAGGCCGCGCTCGAGGGGGCCGGCGTGAAGTACGAAGCCTTCAAATATCCGGGGACCCAGCACGGGTTCAACAACGACACCACGCCGCGCTACGACGCCGCGGCCGCCAAGCTGGCCTGGCAGCGCACGATCGCTTTCTTCGAGCAAAGGCTCGACAAGGCCTGAGCGCGCCGCGCAGCCCTGGCAATGCGCCCGATCCTGCCGGGGCGGACGTCTCAGCGCACGAACTTGGAGAGCAGGCGCAGATACTTGGCCTGATACCCGTCGTCGGGCTCGGTCACCGACCACGAGTCGAGCGGCCAGCCGTCGTTGAAGTCGGCGTAAGACTTCTGATCGGGCTGCCCGGTGGGCGGTGAGAGCGGCGCCGCCCCGCATGAGGTGCCGCTGCAGCCATTCGGGCAGCAGCCGTCCCAGGTGTAGCTGGGGTTCGGACCGCCGGTCAGGTAGCCGGGCGGCGGGCCGTACATCGAGACGCCGAATGCGTCCCAGTACGAGCCGGTGGCGTACCAAGAGTGGAAAAATCGGGTGACCGACTTGATGGCCCCGCTGGCGCCCATGTTCGATAGGTAAACCATCTGCAGCGGGTTCACGCCGTGGATGTAGTGGATGTAGCGCTCGGCCCCTTTGGCGGCCTCGGCGCTGGTTCCAGCATCGACGGCGAACGTCACGACGTCGTAAAGGAGGTTGCCCTGGTCGCTCTTGATCTGGTTGCTGCCCCAAAAATATTGCGGCAGGTAGGCCAGGTAAGGATCGGGCGGGGTCTGCACCGCGCCCAGGTTCTGGCTGCTCTGCAGCGCCGCCAGATAGGCGGCCTTGATCTTCTGGACCACGGTCGCGGTCGCGTTCGGCGCCAGCGCGTATTCGAGCAAGGTCTCCTGTTCTTCACCGTGCGAGCCGTCGATGTACTTCTCGCCGACGAAGTTGATGCTGGCGTAGTTGGCGTCGAAGAAGGCGCGGGCGGTGGCGTCGCCGGTCGCCTCGAAGAGGTACAGCTCCGCCTGCAGGCGTTTGACCAACAGCGCGTAGCTGCGATCGGGATCGCCGGTGGGGACCTCCTGCTCGCCGGAGCCGACGGTGGGGGAGGCCGAGGCGTTGTAGAAGAACACGGCGGGGTTGGCTTGTGCCCAGGTCCAGGCCTGCTGCGCGCGGGTCACCAGGCCCGCGGCGTAGCCCGGGTAGGCGGCGTTGAATCCGGCGGCGGCGCCCAGCACCACCGAGGCGTAGGCATAGGCCGCCGCGGCGGTGAGCGAGGCCGAGGTGGAGGCTGGCCCGTACGCGCAGGGGGTGGTCACCAGCGAAGGCGCGGTGTTGGGCGGGTTGCCGAAGGACGGCGAAGGCGCCGCCGCCTCCCCGACGATGCTGAGCACCGACCCGTTGCTCTGCTGCATACGAACGAGCCAGTCGAGCTCCCACTTCACCTCGTCGAGCAGGTCGGCCACGCCATTGCCCGACTCGGGGATGTTGGTGGCGTCGGTGAACGCCGCCGGACTCTCGGCGTAGGCGTGCAGCAGCTCGATGACGTCGCTGGCCCCCCAATTGGTGTACTTGTTGAAGTCGCCCGCGTCCCACCAGCCGCCGTGCAGATCCTTGTTCAGCGTCATCGTGGTGTCGCTATAGAGGTAGCATTGGCCCAGGTGCGCGGCGCCGTCGACCCAATCCGCGCCGGCGTACTGCGCGGTCTTCGCGAAGCCGTCGCGTTGATAGAAGAGCATCCGCTCGGCCTGGGTCAGCACGTCGCGGTAGACGGTGTCCGAGATGGTGAACACGTCGGAGCGGACGGCGTTGCTCTCGTCGAGGACGAAGTAGTCGCTGGCCGTGGTCACCGACGAAAAGTCGAACCACCAGGCCTTGTCGCCCGAGGAGGTGTCGACCGCGCCGCTGTTCCAGACGGCCGGCGCGGCCTCCAGCAGCTTCTGCCCCGAATGCGCGTCGACCAGCGCGTACTTGGCGCCCGGCGTGAAGGTCGCGGGGGCATCGAACCCGGTTTGCGGTTTGCGAATCACGGCGATCTTCTCGGCCGCCGTGCGGTAGCCGAACTGGTCGACCACGATGTTGGCGCTGAGCGGCTGCGAGGCCATGAGGCCACCGGCTCCCGCCGCACCCGCACCGGTGCCACCGGCTCCGGTGACCGCGCCCGTCGAGCCGCCTTGCGAGCCGCCGGCCGCGGTGCCACCCGCGCCGCCCGGCGCGCCACCGCCGCGACCACCCGAAGTGGTACCCGCCGCGCCGCTGGACGTGCCGCCGCCGTGTCCCCCCGAGGCGGCGCTACCCGCACTCCCGCCGGCACCAACCGAAGCGGTGCCCCCGGCTCCGCTGGAGGTCGAGCCGCCGGTGCCTGCGGCGCCGCTCGAGCCGCCGGCCGACGACGCCCCGCAGCCCACCAAGCTCAGGGCGGCCAGCGAACCAAACAGGGTGCCGATTGCCAACCCGCGTCCCCCGAGACCCCGTCGCAGGCCGAGATACCGAATAAGATAGACGTACATCGTCGCATTGTATCAAACCGAGCACGCCGTCCGATGCCCCGACGCGCGGATCGAACCAGGTGCGACGCAGCGCGCGTCGTAAGGGTCTAGACGACGGGGCGCGCTCGGCTAGGCTAACGGCCGCCAGGATGCAATTCGACGACGAGGACCGGGCCGACAGCTCGGAGGTGGAAGATCGCCGCGGGATGCGCTTCCCGGGTGGCGGGGTCGGGATGGGCGTCGGCGGGCTCGGCCTGGCCGGCGGCGTGATCTATTTCATCGTCCAGGTATTGGCCAGCAACGGCAACCCGACCGCCGCGGCCGTCGGGCGGCTGATCGAGGAGAGCCAACGCGGCGTGCAGACCGGCGGACCCCTGCCGCCGGGCTCGCACAGCGAGCTCGGTGGGAGCTGCGCCGGCGTCACATCCACCAGCGATCCGGCCAAGTTCGTGGTCTGCGTCGAAAGCAACGTGCAGGCCTTCTGGCGGCGGCAGCTGGCGGCGGCCGGCGAGGGCGCCGGCTACCGGCCGGCGCACTTGGTCCTGTTCACCGAGGCCACGCAGAGCGGTTGCGGCGTGGCCAGCGCGCGCACCGGACCTTTTTACTGCCCCGAGGACGGCCGCGTTTACCTGGACCTGGGCTTCTTCCGCGAGCTGCACGAGCGCTTCCACGCCCGCGGCGGCGACTTCGCCGAGGCCTACGTGGTGGCCCACGAGTACGGCCACCGCGTGCAGGACGTGCTCGGGCTCGAGCGGCGTGTCCGCCGGGCCGAGGAGGAGCATCCCGATCAGCAGGGTGCGCTGTCGGTGCGGTTGGAGTTGCAGGCCGACTGTTACGCGGGGGTGTGGGGACATGCCGCCTACGCCGCGGGCAAGGTGAGCCGCGCCGAGATCTCCGAGGCGCTGGACGCGGCCGCGGCGGTCGGCGACGACCGTATTCAAAAAGAAATGACCGGCCGCGTGCGGCCCGAGAGCTTCACCCACGGCAGCGCCGCCGACCGCGACAGGTGGTTCACCGTCGGGATGGACACCGGGGATCCGGCCGCCTGCACGACGTTTCACGACGGCGGCTAGCCGTCCTCATGGATACTGGGGGCGATGCGCTCGCCTGGCAGTCGCTCGTTCGCAACGCTGGTGGTGGCCGGCGTTCTCGCCGCGGCGACATCGGGGTGCAGCACGCGGACGCCGGCGCCGTCCAGCACGCTGGAAGAGATCCGGGCCCGGGGCGAGCTGCGCTGGGGCGCGGATGTGCAGGGCGGCGAGCCGTATGTCTACGAAGATCGCAGCGGGGCGCTGGTCGGCTTCGAGGTCGCGCTGGCCGAGCAGCTGGCGGCCGCCTTGGGCGTGCGGGCACGCCTGGTCCAAAACGATTGGTCCAACCTGATCCCGTCGCTCGAGCGCGGCACCTTCGACGTCGCGCTCAACGGGATCGAGGTAACCCCGGCGCGGGCGGCGCGCGTGGCCTTCACGCGACCCTACTACGTGTTCTCGGAGCGGCTGGTCGGGCGGCGCGGCGACGGCCGCATCCGCGATCTGGGTTCGCTGCGTGGTTTGCGGGTGGGAACCCTGGCCAACAGCCAGGCCTGGGATCTGCTGCGCGACGCCGGCGCCGTGGCGCTGCCTTATGAAGGCGTCGACGAGCCGTTCGTCGATCTCGAGCACGGGCGCACCGACGCGGTGGTGCTCGACGACTTGATCGTCGCGCGATATCTCGGCCGCCACCCGTCGCTGGCGGTCGTAGGCGACCTGGCCGAGGGGCGCTACGCGGTGGCGCTGCGGCCCTCCGACGAAGATCTGCGCGCGGCGCTCGACGGGGCCTTGGCCCAAATCATCCGCTCGGGCGCCTGGCGACGGACGCTCTCGGGCTGGAACCTGGACGGCGCGCGCGAGATCGCGCTGGCGGAGGCCTCGGGCCAGCCACCGCCCGTGATCCCCCCGACCGCGGGCATGGTCTTGTCCTCGGTCGCGGCGGGAGCGGCGCGCCCGTTGACCCCGCACCAGATCCTTCTGTTTTTCGAAGGCGCGCTCGTCACGCTGGTGATCTCGCTGGCGGCCATGGCGTTGGCCGCGCCGCTCGGTCTTGGTCTGGCCCTGGCGCGCCTCGAGAGCCCGCGACTGCGTCCGTTCGCGACCGCCTACGTCGAGATCGTGCGCGGGACGCCGGTGTTGCTGCAGCTCTATCTTCTCTATTATGGGTTGGCCGGCGTCCTGCCGCTCGGCCCGTGGACGGCGGCCATCGTCGGTCTGGGCCTCAACACCGCGGCCTACGAGGCGGAGATCTATCGGGGTGCGATCGGCGCGGTGCCGCTGGCCCAGTGGGAGGCGGCGCTGGCGCTGGGGGCTTCGCGCCGGCTCGCGCTGCGGACCGTGATCCTGCCGCAGGGGTTGCGGCTATCCATTCCGGGAGTCACCAACGACTTCATTTCGTTGCTCAAGGACAGCTCGTTGGTCTCCGTGCTCACCGTGGTCGAGCTGACCAAGCGCATGACGATCACCGCGGTGGACGCCCACGGTTGGCTGCTACCGGGGGCGCTCTGTGCGGCGCTCTACTTCGCGCTCGGGTATCCGTTCGCCCGACTGGCGCGGCGGCTGGAACGGCGGATGGCGGTCACCGGAACGTTGTAGAACTTCATCCAGCCGTGCCAATTCGCGATCCGCCGCCGCGCCTGCTCGAACCATCGTCGCTCGATCAACTGTTCGCCGCGCCGCTCAAGACCTTCGTCGCCGAACGCAAGCGCCTGGCCGACCAGCTCGAGGCGTCGGGAAAATCTCAGGCCGCCAAGGAGCTCGGCAAGACGCCGCGTCCCAGCGTATCGGCCTGGATCGTGAACCAGCTGGCGCGCCAGGACGGGCCGCTGCTGCGAGAGCTCGCCGCGCTGACCGATCGTTTGCGTGATGCCCAGGTGCAGACCGCGGGCGCCAAGTTGGACGGCAGCGCCTCCGAGCTGCTGACCGCCCACCGGGCGGCGATCAAGCGGCTGCGCGGCCGCGCGGAGGAGATCCTGCGCGCCTCCGGGCAGGCGGTCCGCCCGCAGATCCTGGAGCGGGTATTGCGAAACCTGCGGGTCGGGATGGCCAACCTGGAATTCCGCCCCACGATCGAGGGCGGGCGGTTGATCGAAGACGTCGCCGCCGAGGAAGGTTTCGCGGGACTGTTTGGTCGGTCGGACCAGGCGCCCACGACGGTGTCGAGATCTTCCGACGGCTCAGAAGATAGCTCGGGGGCGGAATCGCACGAACAACCGCGCGCGCCCGGCCAAAGCGAAGCGCGCTCCCCGGCTCACATCGTCGCAGGCGATGATCCGGACCGCCGCGCGCGCCGGGCCGCCGCGGAGGTGGCCCGCGGGGCCGCCGCCCGCACCAGGCAAGAGGCCCAGGCGCAGGCCCGTGAACAGGCCGAACGTGCCCGAGCCCGCGGCCAGGCCGAGGTTCGGATCCGCACCTTGCAGGCCCGGGCCGACGGGGCGCTCCGCTCGCTCGAAAAGGCGCGTCGAGATGCCGACCTGGCGCGCCAGGCGCTGGCGCAGGCGGAAGCCGATCTGCGATCGGCCGAGCTCGCGGCGCAGGGGTGCGCCAAACAGTTGGCGGATGCCCAAGCGGAGCTCGAGAACCCAAGCGGATCGTCCTGAGTCGGCGCAAATCGCCGCTCCGACTCGGACGCCACGCGCGGATCCGATATGGTGGCTCCGTGAACCGCTGCGCCCGCTCGCTCCCCTTGTCGTGGTTGGCCGTCGCCGTCGCCGGCGCCGCCGCCGCTTTCTCCGTCGCCGTGCTGGGCGCCGGCGCGCTCGCCGTTTCCGGATGCGCCATCCACGGCGCGACGTCGGTCGCCGGCGCCCCGGCGCGGGCCGATTCCCAGCCGCCGGAGGTCGAGGCGCTGCTCGGTCGCATGACGCTCGACGAGAAGATCGGCCAGATGACGCAGATCGATCGCAACGCGCTGGCCTCGCCGGGCGACATCACCGAGTTCTTCCTGGGATCGATCCTGAACGGCGGAGAATCGCTGCCGGTCCCCAACCAAGCCACGGTGTGGGCCGACTCGATCGATGCCTTTCAGCGGGCCGCGCTGGCGACCCGCTTGGCGATTCCGATTCTCTACGGCACCGACGCGGTTCATGGAATGGGTGGCGTGCGCGGCGCGGTGATCTTTCCCCACAATGTCGGTCTCGGGTGCACGCGCGATCCCGCGCTGGTCGAGCGGGTGGCGCGCACCGCCGCCCTGGAGGTGGCGGGCGCCGGCGCGCGCTGGGCGTTCGCCCCCTGCATCGCCGTGCCGCGCGACGGGCGCTGGGGCCGCACCTACGAAGGCTTCGGCGAGACGCCCGATTTGGTGTCCGAAATGGGGCCGGCGGTGGTGCGCGGACTGCAACAGGCACCGGCCGGCGCCGACGGCGACAGCGCCGTTCTGGCGTGCGCCAAGCACTTCCTGGCCGACGGCGGCACCACCTTCGGCAAGGACCAGGGGGACGCGGCGATCTCGGAGGCCGAGCTGCGCGCGATTCACCTCCCCGGTTACGCCGCCGCGGTGAAGGCGGGAGTTGGATCGGTGATGGTCTCTTACAGCAGCTGGAATGGCGTCCCGATGCACGCCAACCGCCACCTCATCACCGACGTCCTCAAGGGCGAGCTGGGTTTCACCGGGTTCGTGGTCACCGACTGGGAGGCGCTGAACAAGCTCCCCGGAGATTATTCGAAGCAGGTCGAGACCGGCATCAACGCCGGCATCGACATGGTCATGGTGCCGAGCAACTACCGCGATTTCATCGCCACCATGAAAGAGCTGGTGGCCGCCGGGCGCATTCCGACCGCGCGCATCGACGACGCCGTTCGCCGCATCCTCCGCCAGAAGGTGCGCTTCGGTCTGTGGGAGCATCCGTTTGCCGATCGGCGGCTCACCGCGGCGATTGGTTCGGCGCCGCACCGGGAGATCGCGCGGCAAGCCGTCCGCGAAAGCCTGGTTCTGCTGAAGAACGAACGCCATGCGTTGCCGCTGTCGAAGGCGGCCCTCATCAACGTCGTGGGCGCCAAGGCGGACGACATCGGCGCGCAGTGCGGCGGCTGGACCGTGGGCTGGCAGGGCAAGCGCGGCGCCATCACCCCGGGCACGACGATCCTGGAAGCGATCCGCCGCGGCGCCGGCGATCCCGCCAAGGTGACGTTCTCAGGCGACCAGGTCGGACCGCAGGCCGCGCGCGCCGACGTGAACGTGGTGGTGGTGGGCGAAGAGCCGTACGCCGAGGGGCGCGGCGATCGAAACATCCCCGAGCTGACCAAAGCCGATGGGGAGTTGGTGGCGGAGGTCGCGGCCGCGGGCAAGCCCGTGGTCCTTCTGCTTCTCACCGGGCGTCCGCTGCTCATCGGAGGGGCCTTTCGACGGGCCGACGCGGTGGTGGTGGCCTGGCTTCCCGGCAGCGAAGGGGAAGGGGTGGCAGACGTTCTGTACGGCGACTCCCCGCCGACCGGCAAGCTCTCGCGCACCTGGCCGCGCGAGCTGACGCAGATCCCGATCAACCAAGGCGAAGCCGCGACCGATCCGCTGTTCCCCTATGGTTTCGGCTTGGGCTACTGAGAAAAGGATCTTCGAAGGGTCCGTTAGAGCCCCCGCTCACGCGATTTGGAAATCTCCGGAAACTTCGCCGACTGCCGTCGTTTGCGGTTGGGAGAAATTCTCTGACGAAAGTTGCGATGGGATCGCCCCTAATCAACGTCTGCGACCGGTAAGATCCAGGGCGCCAACAATTTGGCGGTGCTATTGCGCTGTCACGGATCGCGAATACGCGCTATGAAGGATCGTCCGGCCGAGGTGTATTCATGGTCGAGATCCCCGACTCCCTGGTCGAAAGGCTGAAAGCCCGTCAGGTCGTCCTGGTGGCGGGCCTCGGATGCAGTGAGCTCGCCGGCGCGCTGGGCTGGAAGTCCTTCGTCGCCTCCCTGGCCGATCGCCCGGTGTTCGCCGATGCGCGCGCGCAGGTGGCGGCATTCATCGCGGCGGGTCGGCTGGGTGACGCGTTGGCGCTGGTGCGCGACCTGGTGCCGCCGACGATGATCGAAGAGGCGCTCCGGCGGGCGTTCCCGGCCGGCCTGCCGCTGCCCGACAACCTGAAGGCCGCCGCCGAGTTTCCGTGGCGGGCGGTGGTGTCCACCGCGTTCGATGACCTGTGGGAACGGGCGCTCTCCTTTATCGTCGACCGCCGCGATCCGTTGCGCGTGCTGGTCGGCGTGGACGTCTCGGCGCGGGCGCGGCTGGGCGGCGGGGATGCGGCGCTGTTGCACCTCTTCGGTCGCACCGCGGTCCCTGGGAGCTTGTGCCTCGGACCGGCGGATGCGCGCCGTCGGTTGGTGCCGTCGGCGGGGCTGGCCTGGCTCGATCAGCTCCGGCGCCGCCGCTCGCTGGTGTTGGTCGGCTTCCGGCCGTCGGACCCCGATCTGGTTTGGCTCACGTCTTGGTTGGCCGCACAGCCGGTGCAAGGTGCGCCGGTGCGGCATTTTCTGTTTTTGGATCTCTCCGAGGAAACCGATCCGGACGCCGAGGTCGCGGCCTGGGGACTGCGGACCGGGCTCGAGGTCTTGCCCTGCCTGGAAGGAACCGCCGAAGCCCTGGCGCGTCTGGGCAAGCTGTCGAGATCGATCGTGGCGCAGCTCCCGCGTTCGGATGCGGAGATCGACCTTGCGCACTGGCTGGATCGCTGGGCCCGCGATCCGGCCGATCCGGAGCCGCGCCGCGTGCTGGCGCGGGCCGAGGCGGCGCTGCGCGACGAAGAGCGCTGGGATGGCTTGGTCGAGCTGTTATTGCGCCGGCTCGATCTGCAAGACGATCGCCGCCAGCAGATCGCGGCGCTGGGCGAGGTGGCGCGCATTTTCCGCGAGCGTCTGGAGGCGCCCGAGCGCGCGCTCACCGCCGAGATCGTCATGTTGCGCCTCTTGCCGACCGACGACGATCTGTGGGAAAAGTTGCGCGTCGACGCGCGCGCCGCCGGCGCCTGGCCGCTGCTGGTCGCCGAAGCGGCCACGGTGGCGCAAGCGGCCGGCGTCACGCCGGGCGCCGCGCGCATCTGGAGCGAGATCGCGCGCATCGAACGCGAGGAGCTCGATCACCCCGATCGGGCGCTGGCGGCCTGGGAGCAGGCGCTGGTGGCGTCGCCCGGCCAACGGGAGGCGCGCGACGCGCAGCTCGAGCTCTTGCGCGGCCTCGCGCTGTGGGCGGACCTGGCGGCGGCCCTGCTGGCCTCGGTCGCCGAGACGGAAGATCCGGCCCAGGCCCTGGTGCGAATGCTCGAGGCGGCCGAGGTCTTCGAGAGCGGCCTTCATGACGTGGCGGGCGCCGTGCAGACCTACGAACGGGCGTTGGCGCTCGCGCCCGATGACGGCGCGGCGATGGACGCGCTCACCGCCCTATACGAACGCCAGGGACGCTGGGCCGATTTGGCGGCGTTGCTGGATCGCCGGGGCGCGCACCTGTCGGCGGAGGCCGCGGCGCCGCTGCGACATCGCCGGGCCGAGATTTTGGCCGAGCACCTGGACGCGCTCAGTCTGGCCGCCGAGGAGCTCGAGAGCTTGGCGGCCGGCGGCGATCACGCCGCTCTGACGGGGCTCGAGCGGATCTACGGGCGCGCCGAGCGACACGACGACTACCTCCGCACGCTGGAACGGCGAGCCGCCGCGGCGCCGACGCCGGCCGAGCGGATGGAGATCCTCCGTCGGTTGGCATCCGAGGGCGAGGAGCGACCGGACGGCCTCGAGCGTGCCGCGCTGGCGTTGGAGGAGATCTTGGAGCAGGAGCCCCGCGACGCGGATGCCTTCGCCGCCCTCTCGCGGATCGATCGGGCCGCCGGGCGATTCGCGGCATTGGCCGAGACGATTGCCCGCCGCCTCGAGGTGACCGAGACGGCGGAGGCCAAGCGGGAGCTGCTGTACGCGCTGGCGCAGCTCTACGGAGATCGGCTGGACGATCCGGCGCGCGCGCTCGACGCGCTCACCGCCGGGCAGGCCGCCGGCGATCGCCGCGAAGAGATCTACGAGGCCAGCGCGCGGATGGCGGAGCGCCTCGAACGCTGGACGATCTGCGCGGCGTCGCTGACGAGCTGGGCGGCGGTCGTCCCCGAGTCGGCGCTGCGCGCCGAGGTCTTGGTGGAAGCGGCCCGCGTCTTCATCGAGCGGCTGGGCGACACCTCCGCCGCCCAGATTGTCCTCGCGCAGATCTTCGAGCTCTTGCCCGAGCACCCGCGGGCGTTGGCGCTCCTGGCCCGCGTGCGGCGCGAAGCGGGCGATCATCGGGGCGCCGCCGAACTTTACGAAAAGTCGGCCGCCGGCGAGGCCAGCCCGGCCGAGCGGGCCCGTTTGCTGACCGAGGCGGGGACCGAGGCCCTCGATCACCTGCGCGACGAAGACCGGGCGGCGGATCTCTTCACACAGGCGCTGGCGGCCGATCCCGAGCACGCGTCGGCCAACCAGCGGCTCTGTGACATCTACGTGCGCCGCGGCCGATGGGTCGAGGTCGAAGCGCTGCTCGACCTGGCGGTGGCGCGCGCCTCCGATGACGCCGAGCCCGAGCGGCTGGCCGATCTCGAGACCCGCCGGGCGGGGGCCTGCCTCGAGCAGGGGAAGACCGACAAGGCGCTCACCTGCCTGGAAGCGGCCCACCGGCTGCGCCCGGAGCTGTTGCCGCTCCTGCGCACCTACGCCGATCTGCGGTTCGAACGCAGCGAATGGAAGCCGGCCGGCGAGCTCTACGGCGCGATGCTGCGGCTGCATCGCGCGTCGCTCCCCGCCTCGGAGACGCTCGGCATCTTGCGCCGGATCGGGCGTTGTCGGGCGGAGGCCGGTGAAATCGACGGCGCCCTCGAATCGTATCGGGAGGCCGTGGCGCTCGACCCCAAGCATGCCGAGACGCTCGAGGCGCTGGCGGCGCTACATGCTTTACGCGGCGACTGGGACGCCTGGGTTCGCGGGCGAGAGGCGTTGGCCGCAGAGGCCCCCTCCGTCGAGCGGGGCGCGCGGTGGGAGGAGATCGGCGACGCTTGCCTCGAACGGCTCTCCGACGGGGCGCGCGCCGAGGCCGCCTACCGGAGCGCGTTCGTGGCCGATCCGGCGCGGCGCTCGGTCATCGAGAAGCTGCTGGCGATCTACACGCGCACCTCGCGATTCGAACCCGCGATCGAGATGCTGCGCGCCCGCGCCCGGGTCGAGGGCGATCCGAGCGCGCGGGCCGCGACGTATCACCAGGCCGCCCAGCTCTCGCTCGAGCCGCTCAACCGGCCCGCCGAGGCCGCCGAGCTTTTGGAGTGCTGCCTGGAAGACGCGCCCGGCGACGCCGAGGCGTTCGAGGAGCTCGCCGCGCTGCGCGAGGGGATGGGCGATTGGCCGGGGCTCGCCAAGGCGTTGCGCGCTGCCCTCGATCGCTTGCCGCAGGCGGCGCCGCGCGAGCGGCGCCTGCGCCTGTGGGGGCGCCTCGGCGATCTGGCGCTGCGGCGGCTCTTCGATCGTCCGCTGGCGATGGAGGCCTACGAAGCGGCGGCGGCACTGGCGCCCGACGATCTGCAGCGCGTCGAGACGCTGGCGCACGTCTACGATGTGATCGGGCCCGACGCGCGCGAGCGGGCCATCGCCACCCACCAACGGCTCATCGCCCACGATCCGCACCGCACCGATTCGTACTTGGCGCTGGCCAAGCTGTTCGGCGAAACCGGCCAGCTCGACCAGCAGTGGTGCGTCGCCGCGACGCTCTCGTACCTGAAGAAGATCACACCGCCACTCGACGACCTGTTTCGGCGGCTGCGCCCGCCGCAGGTGCGACCCCCCCGGCACCCCCTGTCGGCGGAGAGTTGGCTGCGGACGCTCCACCCGGATCAAGATCGCCGGCTCGACGAGATCTTCGCGATCGCCTCGCCGTTCCTGGCCGCGCCGGCCGCCCAGCGGGCCGCCGACCTCGGCCTGCCGAAGCGGAGCCGGGTCGACGTCGCGCAGGATCAGAGCGCGCCCGTGCGCACGCTGGTGCTCCTGGCGCAAACCTTGGGCGTGCCGATCCCGGAGGTCTATCGGATCGAAGGCGAGACCGGCCAGACGACCGTGCTCAACGTCCAGCACCGGGGCGGTCCGCGAGCGGTCTTGGTGTTGGGTCCGCCCACCCTGAGACGCAGCAGCTTCGACCTGGTGTTCGATCTCGCCACCCAAGTGGCGTTCTTGCGGCCAGCCTGGTTCCCAAAGGTCGCGCTCAGGACACCACCCATGCTGCGCGTCGGGCTGGAGGCGCTGCGCCTGTTGGTGGCGCCAGGCGGCGGCCGGCCCGGCAGCGGCGAGGCCGAACAGCTCGAGGCGTACCTGCACCGGACGGTGCCGCCGGCGGTGCTGGCGCCACTGTCGGAAGCCATCTGCCGGTGGGGCGAGGGCGATCTGCGGGAGCCCGACGCCGATCTCGGCAGGTGGCTGGCCGTCACCGATCTGAGCGCCGCGCGCGTGGCGCTGGTTTTGACCGGCGAGCTAGCGTCCGCCGCACGGGTCATCTCCAGCGAGCCGGTGCCACTGTCGCCGATACCGGCCCACAAGCGAATGGGGGACTTGATCGCCTTTTCGGTCAGCGAGGACTACTTCGCCTGTCGGCGCCAGTTGGGTCTCACCGTCGGAGAGGATCGCGTCCCAGAAGAGCGCGGCCGCCCGCGCGCGGCGACCGCCAGCCGATCGACAGTGGCCTGATCGCGCGCGCCACTATTCCTTGGACATCGCCGCCAGCGCCCGTGCGCGGGCCCAGGTGTGGTCGACGATTGGCAGCGGGTAGTCGTGTCCCAACCTCACGCCGGCGGCGGTCAGGATCTCGGGCGGCGCTGTCCAGGGCGCGTGCACGTAGCGAGGGGGCAGCCGCGCCAGCGCCGGCAGCCAGCGTTTCACGTAGGTGCCCTCGGGATCGAACTTGGTCCCCTGAATGACCGGGTTGAAGATCCGAAAGTAGGGGGCGGCATCGACACCCGAGCCGGCCGTCCATTGCCAGCCCATCGTGTTGTCGGCCAGGTCGGCGTCGACCAACGTGTCCCAGAACCAGTGCGCCCCTTTCTGCCAGGGGAGCAGCAGGTGCTTGGTCAGGAACGAGGCCACCACCATCCGCACGCGGTTGTGCAGAAACCCTGTGACCCACAGCTCGCGCAGGCCAGCGTCGACCATCGGATAGCCGGTCTGGCCGCGCCGCCAGGCGCGCAGACTGCCCGGGTCTTTGGCCCACGGAAAATGCGCAAAGGCCGGGCGCATCGGCCGGGTCGCGGTGTGCGGAAAATGGTGGAGCACGTGGTGGGCGAACTCGCGCCAGCCGAGCTCGCGCAGGAAGGGACCGGGATCGAGCGAGCGCCGCGCCGCCTCGCTCTGCACCGCGCGCCAGACCTGGCGCGGCGAGACCTCGCCGAAGTGCAGGTGCGGCGACAGCCGCGAGGTGCCGTCGCGATCGGGGCGATCGCGTTCGCCGCCGTACTCCGCGAGAACGTGATCGAGAAAATAGCGCAGGCGGGCCCGGGCCCCCACCTCGCCGGGCGTCCAGGCTTCGCGAATTCCGCCGTCCCACGGGATCGACGGGCGCAGACCGAGCGACTCCAATGGATGGGAGGCCGGCCAGGCGAGCGGCGGTGGGATCGTCGTTGGCGCGCGCAGTGGCTCCGCCGGGGCCGGTTGCTCCAGCGCCGCCCGCCAAAACGGGGTGAACACCTGGAACGGGCGTCCGTCCTTGGTCCGTAGGGCTTCTGGTTCGAACAAGAGCGCCGCCGGTGGGAGGTCGGCGGGCGCCGTCACCAGCCCCCGCCGCTGGAGCGTCTCGGCGATCCGCGCGTCGCGCTCGACCACGGCGGGTTCATAACGGCGGTTCCAAAACACCGCGCGCGCGCCGGTCTCGGCGGTCAGGTCGGCCAGCGCCTGCTCGGTCGGTCCGGTTCGAATCACCAGACGGCTCCCCTTGGCTTGCAGCGCGCCGGCGAGCGCAGTCAGGGATTCGTGCAGCCAAACGCGGCTGGCGGCTCCCGGCGAAAACGGCTTCTCCTCGGAGGGCGCCCAAATAAAGATCGGGATCACACTTCGGTCGGCGGTCGGACGCAGCGCCGCCGTCAACGCCGGGTTGTCCGAGAGGCGCAGATCCTGACGGAACCAGAAGATCGTCGGTGCGCCGCCGCTGGGCTTGGACATACGCGAGCCGTTTTACCGCGCCCGATCGACCCACAGTCGATTTCGTGATCGATCGATCGATCGACGAGCATAAACACCGACGGCCGAGCTGCGTCGCCCGCTCAAACTTCCTTCTGGAGGCCCCATGTCATTTCGCGTTAGCCCCTGGCTCAAGCAGATCGTTCCTTTGCTCGGACTGAGCTCGCTCCTCGTGGT
>DASRLC010000211.1:0-22595 GCA_035648655.1 Polyangia bacterium | reverse complement strand
AATAGTGCGGCCGGGCGGCCGGCATCGGCGTCGGCGTCGGCGTCGGCGTCGGCGTCGGCATCGGCATCGGCGTCGGCTTGACCGGTGATGGCGTCACAGGGGGCGACACATCCGTCGGGTGCGGCCACAGATCGAGCGGGGGTGGGGTCGCGACCGATGCCGTCGGGCCAGCGGCCGGCGGTGGCGCATCGGCCCAGGCGCTCCGACCGGCGATCGCCATCAGGGCCAAGGCAGCGCCTCGACAGAATCGAAGGTTGGGCATCGCGGCGCGCGACCGCCCCGGGACTGCTACTTGTGACCGTGGTCGGCGAGCGGGGTCGGTCCGCGCGGCGCGCCGGCCGGAACCACCTCACCCGCGGGCGGCGTCTGCGGCTCGCCGGCCACCTGCTCGCGCCAGAAGGCGCCCACGCCGCCCTGGACGGCGGTCGACGGGATCCCGCGCGACATCAGCTCTTCTTTGTCCAAGATCGCATCGCCGCGCAGGTAGGTCGGTTTGGCGTGATCGAGGGTGTCCATTCGGATGGCGTCGCAGGGGCAGGCCTCGACGCACAGGCCGCAGACCACGCAGCGCAGCTCATCGATCTCGAAGATCTTGGGGCGCTTCTCGATGCGGCCATCCGGCGCCTCTTCGGGAACGATCGTGATGCAGTGGGCGGGGCAGACGGTCGGGCACATCATGCAGGCCACGCAGCGAACCTGGCCATCGTCGCGGAGCATGAGGCGGTGTAGGCCGCGATTTCGCTCCGGGTACTTCATCTTCTCTTCGGGGTACTCGATGGTCGCGATGTCGGTCTTCTTGCGGTTGCCGGTCACGTTCCCGAAGAAGTTCTTTACGAAGTGGCGGAAGGTGACCCCCAGCCCCTCGGCGATGGCCGGCAGGTAGGCCTGCTGGGCCAGGCTGCCCGGGCGGTTGACGACTTTGACTCCGACGGCCATGGATGGATTCTCCTAACCTACTGCTGCGCCCACAAAACGACGAGCGCGGTGGCGACGACGTTGCAGATCGAGATCGGGAGCAGCCGCTGCCAGCCGAGCCGCATGAGCTGGTCGGACCGGAAGCGGGGGAGCGACCAGCGGATCATGAGCTGGAAGGCGCAGAAGGCGAAGACCTTGACGGTCCACAGCCCGAACATCGCGAGCACGAAGAGACAGTTCGGCAGGTGTCCGACCAGCGCCGCGTCGACGGTCGAGCCCCAGTGCCAGCCGCCGAAGAACAGCGTGATCATGATGGCGCTGGAGACGACGATCTCCAGGAACTCGCCCAGGAAGAACATGCCGAAGCGCAGCCCCGAGTACTCGACGAAGTAGCCGATGATCTCCGGCTCGCCCTCGGGGATGTCGAAGGGGGTCCGCTTGGTCTCGGCGATAGCCGCGGTCAGGAACAGCACGAAGCCCGCCGGCTGGGTGAAGATGCCCCAGCTCGAATGGTAGTTGCTGAAGTCGAGGATGCTGGTCTGCTGCGCGGCGATGTTCCCGAGCTCCAGCGAGCCGTAGACCAGGAACGAACCGAGCACCGCCATGCCCATGGTGACCTCATAGGACATCATCTGCGAGGTGGCGCGCAGGCCGCCCATCATGGCCCACTTGTTGTGGGAGGCCCAGCCGGCCAGCGTGGCGCCGTAGACCGAGAGCGACGAGATGGCGAAGTAGAACAGCAGGCCGATGTCTAGGCGCGCGATCTGCAGATCGACCGGATGCCGGCAGACCGGGTTGGTCGTCAGCAGCTCGCCCCAGCAGAGCGGGGGCCCGAAGGGAATGATCGCGGCGACGATCAGCGCCGGCGCCATCGCCATGATGGGCGCCCACATGAAGAGGAACTTGTGGGCCTTGGGCGGCACGAAGTCCTCTTTGAAGAGGAACTTCACCGCGTCGGCCATGAAGTGGGTGATCCCCCACAACTTGACCGGGCCGATGTTGGCGCGGTTGGGACCCAGGCGATCCTGCATCATCGCCGACTCGCGCCGCTCCATCCAGGTCAGGATCGAGGCCAGCGGCATCAAGAAGCCCAGGATCATGAAGACGATCTTGATGACCGCCGTGAGGACCTGGAAACCTAGGGAACCGTATTCCATCGCGTCAGCCTCGGGACCCGGCGAAGCGGAGCTGCACCGGCAACAGCGGCCGGCCCCAGTCCGCGTCCTTCATGAACGCCAGCTTCTGCTTGGCCTCGGCGAAGACCGCCTTGGCCTCGGTGAACTCCATGGTGGCGCCGAGCTTGCGCGCCAGGTGCGAGAGGATCTCCCAGCCCGGCAGCGAGTCGCCGGCCGCCGGCACCGCCGCGCGCACCCGCTGGACCATGCCGAGGCGGTTGGTGAAGGTGCCGTCGCTCTCGGCCCATTCGGTCAGCGGCAGGGCGACCTTGGCGGCGGCGGCCACCGCGTCGCGGTGGGTGCCGATCACGACCAGGGTCTGCAGCCGATCGAGCGGCAGCGCGCCTGCGCCGTCTTTCCCGAGCACGCCGTGGGTGCCGACCACCAACAACGTGGTCACCGCGCCCGATTTCAGATCGTTGGCCAGATCGAGCAGCGTACGCAGCCGCCCGGCGCCGATGGCCATCGCGCCCGCCGTGTTGGGGTTCTTGTCGGCGCTGACCAGGATGTCGTCGCTCCAGCCCTGATCGAGGCCCGACAGGTACGCCTCAGCGAGGCCGAGATGGTCGAAGGTGAGACGGGCCAGCGCATAGAGATCCTCGTTGGTCGACTGCGCGCTCATCACCACGCCCACGCTGGAAGAGCCGGCGTCGAGCGCCGCCCGCAGCACCCGACCCGCGTCGTCGAGCGCCTTGTCCCACTCGACCGGCGACCCGCCCGACATCGGCGCGGCCAGCCGTGGCGCGTGGGCGTAGTGCGGCTCTGCCGCGCGGAGCCCGTCGCGGGAGGGTTCGGGTACCCCTTCAAGGTTCCCGACGGTTGGATGAACCCGCTTATAGGTGAGGCGACCCTCGTCGCACATCCAGTGCTTGTTGACCTGGTCGTTCTGGCGCGGAATCAGGCGCTGGATCTTGCCGCGCGAGTGGTGCACCTCCAGGTTGCAGCCGGTGGCGCAGCCGGGGCAGATCGACGGCGTCGTGTACAGCTCCCAGGCGCGCATCGCGAAGCGGAAGTCCTTCGACGTCAGCGCGCCGACCGGGCAGACGTCGACGGTGTTGAGCGAGTAGGGGTTGTCGAGCTGGTGGCCCGGCGCGGTGGTGAGGATCTCGTGATCGCCGCGGTCGGCCATCTCGAGCTGATGGTTCTTGGCCACCTCGTCGCAAACGCGGATGCAGCGGGTGCAGAGGATGCAGCGCTCTTGATCGAGCACGATGCGCGGCCCCACGTCGACCACCTTGGCCTTCTTGACCTTGATGCCGTCGTTGCGCGCCAGCTTGGCGTCCCAATCGAAGTAGTGCTTCTGCAGCATGCACTCGCCGGCCTTGTCGCAGATCGGGCAGTCGATCGGGTGGTTGACCAGCGTGAACTCGAGCATCTGGCGGCGGACGTCCAGCGCGCGCGGAGACTTGGTCATCACCTCCATCTTGTCGGCCACCGGCGTGTAGCAGGAGGGGACCGGCTTGGGCTGCCCCTTGACGTCGACCAGGCACTGCCGGCAGACCGCCGGCGACGACAGGCCCGGGTGGTAGCAGAAGAACGGCACCCCCGCGCCCATCTGGTTGCAGGCCTCCAGCAGCACCGTCCCCTTGGGGAACTGCTGCGTCTGGCCGTCGATGGTGACGGTGACCATTTCGGCCGCGGGCGCCGGGGTGGGGGTGGTTCCGGAGATGGGTGTCGTACTCATCGATCGCACTCGCCGCCGATCATGTTGATCATGCCAAAGGTCGGGACCACGTCCGCGATGAACAGCCCCGGCAGGACCTTGGTGAGGACCGCCGTCGCCGGGAGGCAGGGCGGGCGTACGCGGCACTTCCAGGGGCGGCCGCTGCCGTCGGAAACCAGGTAGAACCCGAGCTCGCCGTTGCCGGCCTCGGTGTAGGAGTAGACCTCGCCCGCCGGGACGTGCACGCCGTCCATGATGATCTTGAAGTGCGCGATCATGGCCTCGATCGAGTTGTAGGTCTCGCTCTTGGGCGGCAGCGCGACGCGCGGGTTGTTGACCATGAAGGGGCCGGCCGGGATGGTGGCCAGCGCCTGTTCGAGGATCCGCATCGACTGGGCGATCTCTTCGACCCGGACCGCGTAACGGTCGAAGTTGTCGCCCACCGAGCCGACCGGCACGTCGAAGTCGAAGCGGTCGTAGACCAGGTAGGGGTGGTCCTTGCGGACGTCGTAGGCGAGGCCGGTCGACCGGCCGACTGGCCCGGTGATGCCATAGGCCAGCGCGTCTTCCTTGGTGATGATCCCGATGCCGTCCATCCGGTCGCGGAAGATCCGGTTGCGGTCGAGCAGCTTGCCGATGTCGCTCATCACGATGCGCGTGCGGCCGAGGATGTCGAGCAGCTTGGGACCGAAGCCTTCCGGCAGATCGAACGACACGCCGCCGATGCGCAGATACGAAGACGTGAGGCGCGCGCCGCAGACCTCTTCGAGCAGCTCGAACAGCCACTCGCGGGCTTTGAGCGCATAGAGGAAGACGGTGAAGGCCCCCAGCTCCATGGCGCTGGCGCCCAGGCAGGTCAGGTGGTCGGTGATGCGCGAGACCTCGCCGACGATCACGCGGATGTAGGAAGCCCGCTCCGGGATGTCCCCGGTGATGCCCATCAGCTTCTCGACGGCCAGCGCGTAGCCGACGTTGTTGAGCATCGGCGAGATGTAGTTCAGGCGATCGGTGTATGGAAAAACCTGAGTCCAAGTCGCACTTTCCGACTCTTTCTCAAAGCAACGGTGGAGGTATCCGATCTGGATGTCGACATTGGAGATCTTCTCTCCCTCGACCTCCAACACCATGCGCACCGTGCCGTGCATGGCCGGGTGCGAGGGCCCCATGTTGAGCGGCAGCGACTCGGTCGGCAGATCGGGCGCGTCCAGATCCTCGGCCTCTTTGAAGCCCAGGACCACGCGGCGGTTTTGAGGGGGGACCAGCGGTCCGTCGTGGGTGTCCACGTTCAGTCCCGCCCCGCTTGGCGGCGCACCAGCGGCTGCCGCTTCTCTTTCGGGTAGTCCTTGCGCAGCGGATGCCCCACGAACTCGGGGTACATCAAGATGCGGCGCAGGTCCGGGTGGCCCTTGAAACGGACGCCGTACAGGTCGTAGGCCTCGCGCTCGAACCAGTTGGTGCCCGGCCACACCGAGACCAGAGTGTCGACCGAGGGATCCTCTTCGGTCACCCCGCAGTAAAGCCGGACGCGATGCTTGAGGCTCACCGAGTAGACGTGCAGAACGACGTCGAATCGGGGCGGCTCCCCGGTGGGAACCTCGGTCGGCGCCGAAGGGTTCGCCGAGGGCCCCCGGGCGGCCAGGCCATGCGGGTTGAGGCCCCCCGGGCTCGCGCGCATGCCGAAGCGATCGACGCAGGTCAGGTCGATGAACATCTCCATCTTGGTGGCCGGGTCCTCGCGCAGGAACATCGTCACCGGGATCCAGGCGTCGCGGCGGACGCGTGCCCACTCGTCGCCGTGCGCGCTGCCCGACTCTAGAATCTCACCGTCGGTGAAGCGGGCGGCCAGTCGGTCGAGGACGATCTGGGCCACTACGGCTTACCTCCGGTGGGACCGATCGCGTGGGATCCCGACGGGTTTTGCCCGGCGGGACCTGTGGCGGGAGGGTTTGGGGACCCTCCCAGGGTTCCCATCTTGTCGATCGGCCGGATCGCCGCCAGTGGCACGTCGTAGCCGCGCTCGGCCTCGATGGCGATCTGGCTGTGCCCCTCGCCGCGCTGGATCCGATCCATGAGCAACATGAGGCCGTCCAGCACCTGCTCGGGGCGGGGCGGACAGCCGGGGATGTAGACGTCCACCGGCACCACCTGATCGGCGCCCGGCATGGTCGAGTAGTTCTGGTAGAAGCCGCCGGTCGAGGCGCAAACCCCGAAGGCGACCACCCATTTGGGCTCGCACATCTGATCGTAGATGCGGCGCAGGGCGGGGCCCTGGCGCTCGGTGATGGTGCCCACGATGATGAGCAGGTCGGCTTGGCGGGGCGAGAAGCGCGGAAACTCGGCGCCGAAGCGGGCGATGTCATACTTGGGCGCTGCGACGGACATGAACTCCATCCCGCAGCAGGCGGTCACGAACGGGTACTGGAAGAGCGAGAATTTCCGGGCCCAGTTGACCGCGGCCTTCAGCGACGAGGTGTGGAACTCGAAACCCATCTGAACCCTACTCCCAACCGACGGCGCGCTTGCGCCAGACATAGGCCAGGGCGACGATCAGGATCCCCATGAACACCAAGATCTCGCCCAGGCCGAAGAAGGAGATCCCGCCGCTGCAGACGCGCGCATGCACCTCGCCCAAGCAGGAGAGCTGCCGGTAGCGCAGCGCCCAGGGGTAAAGAAACGCGGTCTCGATGTCGAACACCAGGAAGACGATCGCGACCTGATAGAACTTCACCTCGAAGCGCGCGCGGGGGCTGCCGATCACGTCGGACCCGCACTCGTAAGGGTAGTCCTTGGCCGCGCTCGGGCGCGAAGGTCCCAGATACTTGGCGGCGGCGGTCAGGGCGAAGGCAAAGCCCACCCCACCCAGGATCATGAGAGCCGCCGAAAGGTAGTCAGATGTCATCGGTGGTGAGATCTCGTTTTTTTTGCGCTTCGGGAAGAGCGAAACCGACGCCGCGATTTATAGAGGGTGCGTGACAATGAGTCAATTGACTTGGAAGCCGCAGGTTTCTATATCTAGAGGCCCGATGCGACGCGCCCCTACGTGGCTCCTTTTGGTGGGAGCGCTGGTCGTATGTGTTTCCGCACCCGCCTGTGCGAAGGCGCCTGCCCAGCCCGGTCCGACCGCTACGGCGACCACGGCCCCCGCGGCCGCCGGCCAGCAGACCGCGCTGCCACCCGGGGTCGACGTGTCGAAGCTGGACGACTTCGGCAAGAAGGTCTTCTTCCGCATCGCCAACAGCGAGTCGTCGGTCTGCGGCCAGGCGGAGAGCTTGATAGCCTCGGCCAAGAAGGACTGCGGCCGTTCGGTGAACGCGCTTCGCTACGTGGCCCGGCTGGTCGATCAGGGCTACACCGACTCCGAGGTCTCGGATGGGCTGGCCAAGCGCTACCGGCCGATTGCGCTCAAGAACATCGACGTGTCGGGCGCCCCCATGAAGGGGAACCCCAACGGCCGGATCACCCTGATCGAGTTCGCCGACTACGAGTGCCCCCACTGCAAGCGCTTCCAGCCGGTGCTGCGCCAGGTGGTCGAGGACTTCCCGAACGACGTGAAGCTATACTTCAAGAACTACCCGCTGCCGCAGCACACAAACGCGCGGCTGGCCGCCGAGGCCGCGGTGGCCGCCCAGAAGCAGGGGAAGTTCTGGCAATTCCAGGACGAGCTCTGGGAGCATCAAGATGAGCTGGGGCCGGCCGAGATAGAGAAGGTGGCCAAGGAATCTGGGCTCGATCTGGCGAAGTTCCGCCAGGACATCGCCTCCGCGGCGGTCAAGGCCCGCGTCGAGAAGGACCACAGCGACGGGACGGCCATCGGTCTGCAGGCCACCCCTACCCTCTACATCAACGGTCGCGAGTATACCGATTCGCGCGACGTCGACAGCCTGAAGGAATGGATCAAGGACGAGCTCGGCCATTGAGGGCCGCCGCGCTGGCGGTGCTCTTGATGCTCGGCTGCGCCACCGGGAGCGGCAGCTCGGGCTCGGGCGGCCCGATCGGCGCGCCGCTGCCGCCGCTCAAGGTCGACGCGCTATCGGGGAAGACCATCGACCTCGGCTCGTACCGCGGGCGGGTGCTGCTGCTGGACGTCTGGGCCTCCTGGTGCGGCCCCTGCAAGCAGGAGCTCCCCATGCTGGACGCGATGGCCAAGCGGCTCAAGGGGCAGGGGATCGACGTGCTGGCGGTGTCGGTCGATCAGGAGCGGGCCAACGTGGACAAGTTCGTCCACGGGCATGGCCACTGGTCGCTCACCATCGCCCACGATCCGCGGCAAGAGATCGCGGAGCTGCTACAGCCCGACAAGATGCCGACGTCGTACGTGGTCGACCGCGCGGGCATCGTTCGCTACGTCAACGCCGGCTTCGTGCCCGAGGACGCGTCGGCCATCGAGCGCCGGCTACTCGAAGTCGCTGGGCATTAGGCCGACCCGCGCTGCTCAGCGGACCGCCAGTTCGAGCGCGATCCCTGGGCGGAGTCGGAACGACGAGAGCACGGGGCTGCGCTGGCCGCCGACGGCGAGATCGTAGCGCACGGCCGTGGGCAGATAGTCGGTGAACACCAGGGCCTCGATCTCGACGCGGCGGGTGAGCGAGACGGCCGCTCCCACGGCGGCGATCACCAGCGGGTCGGCCGACCAGCGCGGGGCGGTCAAGCTGACGGGGATCGCGGCGGTGCCGCCGAGCGGCGTCAGGTGGGCGAGCTCGGCGCCCAGCCCGAGGCGCGCCTCGAGGCCGCGCGGCCAGCGGATCGCCACCCCGGCCCGCGGCGCCACCGCTTGCAGGCGCAGGCCGACCAGGCTGGCTTGGTCATCCGCCGGGAGCTGGTACTGCACGCTCAACCATCCGGCCAGTCGTCCCCGCGGACGGTCGGAGCTTCCGCCGAAGGGCCAGGCCAGTAAGAGGCCCGGTCCCTGCACGATCGGAAGCCCGGTCGAGAAGGCCTGGCCAGCATAGAAGACGCCGACGTGGGGGCCGCTGTCGGCCACGATCGAAGGCGCGGGCGACGCGGGCGTCGCAAGCACTGCGGCGGAGTGTCGGGCGGCGTCGAGGGCGGCGTTGCGCCGCGCCAGCAAGGTCTCGGTCTCGGCGCGGCTCAGCCCGGCGCGTCCGTCCTCGGCCAGCGCGGCCAGCGACAGGTCGAGCACCTCGGCCAAGGTGGCGCGGTCGATCTCGTCGAAGCCGCCAGAAAGCTCGAGATCTCGGATCAGGAAGCGCTCGCCCGAGCGGGCCGCGAAGTAGATTCGCGCCCGCCGGGCGTCGGTCAGATCGATCCAGCAGAGAATGCTGCCCCCGGCGCCGGCGGTCGATCGCAGCACGTCGTGTGGATCGAAATGATCGGCGCGACTCCAGTGGACCGCGCCGCTGGCCTCCGGATGGACCAGCGCGCGCACCCAGTCCAGATTGGCCGGGCTGCCGACCACGGCGATCTCGGTCGCCGGATGGTTCGGCGGGCTCGGTTCTGGGCCGGACGGAACGGCCTCTGCGGCCGCGCGGGGCGCGGTCGCTGCGGCGATCGCGATGGCCACCGCGAGCACGCGGGCCGCCCCGATGAATCGCGGGCGCCGAGGTCCTTCGGCGATCACCTCAGCTCGGCGAGTCGGCGTCGTCCAATCGGGGCGTAGGCGCTGTCCGGAAAGCCAGCCAGGAGCCGATCCCAGGTTTGCCGCTCGCCCGCGGCGTCGCCCAGCGTCTCCAGCGCCCGGGCCCGGGCATAGAGCGCCTCGGGGACCAGCGCGCCCGCCGGGGCGGATCGAAGGTAGGCGTCGAGCTCCACCAGCGACGCGCGCGGATCGCGCGCCAGCAACAGCTTGCCGAGCGGCACCGTGGCCAGCAGCGCTTCGGGCGAGGTCGGGTAGTCCCGGCGGAGTTGGCGGTAGAGCGCCAGCGCCGCCGGCCGATCGCCCCCGCGTTGGGCGTCGCCCGCTCGGCGCAAGAGCATGGCCGGCGTCGGCCGCGCGCCGTCGAACAGCGCCCGAAGGTCGTGGCGCCGCGCTTGAATGGGTGCGGCAGCTTGGGGCGTCACGGGCGCCACCGGCGGGAGAGCTTCCGGTTGCAGTCCCGCCGGCCGGATCGCGATCGCGTGGTGGGCTGGCCCGGGGTGGGTGGCGGCAAGAGATCCGCGCTCGGTCGCCGCGATCGGGGCCGGCCTGTGGCGCAGCCAGATCGCCGCGCTGGCGCTTCCGGCCAAGAGCGCGACGCCGGCGGCGAAAGCCAGCAATCGAAATCGTCGAACGGTTCGGCGATGGCGCGGCCGCGGGCGCCCTTTGGTCCAGCCGCGCGCCAGCGAGGCCAGCCGTTCGATGCGGACGTCATCCCGCGGATCGACCGCGCTCATCTCGCCGAAGTCGGAGAGCACCCGCCGCGACAGCCGGCAGGTGGCGCACGATGCCAGGTGCGCCTGCAGCGACAGACCCTCGGCCTGTGAAAGCCGGCCCCGCCGCGATCGGATCACCAGCTCGCTTTGGCACTCCCGCTCGCCGGCGATCATCCGCCCACCTCCAAGAGTTCGGCGAGACGGGCGTCCCCCTCCAGCTTGCGGCGCAGCGCCTGCTTGCCGAGACGCAGGCGGCTCCAGACGGTGTTGGGCGAAATGGCGGCCGCCTCGGCGATCTCGTCGACCGTGTAGCCGAGAATGAAGTGCAGCGCGAGCGCCTCGGCGATCACGTCCGGGAGCTCGTCGAGGAGCTGCCGCACCAGCACCCGCCGGCGCGTCGACACGGTGGTGGCCCAAGGCGACGCGACGTCGTCGGCCTCGGCCTCGGCGTCCAATTCCCGGTCGCCGCTGCCGTCGGTGAAGCGCAGGCGCACGCGCGCCCGACGGAGCGCGGCCAGCGCCGTCAAAAGCGCGATCCGGTGGGCAAAGTGGGCCACCCCGCACTCGTTCCGAAACTTGGGCAGCGCGCCCAGCAGCGCGATGACGGCGTCCTGCGCGGCGTCGTCGATGTCGGCGTGGCGGCGACCGAGCACCCGCCGGACGATCGCGAACATCGAGCCGCCGAGGTGCATGACCAGCGTGCTGGCCGCGTCGGCATCGCCGGCCGCGGCCGCGCGCGCCAGGCCCGCCAGCTCGTCGGGGGCCGCCGGCAGATCGCCGTCGTCCGTCGCCGGATCCAAATGATTTAGCAGTTTCAGCATCTCAGACCGGCGGCCCGTCGCCGCGCGTCACCAAGGTGTCTTTCATCATACGCGGATCGTGGTCGGGGTGATCGAGGTTGAAGTGCAGGCCGCGGCTCTCGGGCCGCCGGCGCGCCGATTCGATGATCAGGTCGGCCACCAGCGCGATGTTGCGCAGCTCGACCAGATCGCCGGTGATGGTGACGTTCCAGTAGTAGTCGCGGATCTCCGAGCGAATCAGCTCGATGCGGCGCGCCGCGCGTTCCAGGCGCCGGTCGGTGCGCACGATGCCGACGTAGTTCCACATCAGCCGGCGGATTTCGTCCCAGTTGTGGCTCACCACCACCGCGTCGTCGGGGGAGCCGGCCTCGCCGGCGTACCAGGGTGACACGCCGGGCGGCCGCGGATTCTGCACGCCACGCACGTCGTCCGCCGCGCGGGCGCCGAACACCATGGCCTCGAGCAGCGAGTTGGAAGCCAGCCGGCAGGCGCCGTGCAGGCCGGTCATCGACACCTCGCCGATGGCGTAGAGGTTCTTCACCGTCGAGCGACCGTGCTCGTCGACCAGCACGCCGCCACAGCTGTAGTGGGCGGCCGGCACCACCGGGATCGGCTGCGTGCGCATGTCGATCCCGAGCTCCAGGCAGCGGCGGTGGATATTGGGGAACCGCTCGACCACGAAGTCGCCCGGCAAGTGGGTCATGTCCAGGTTGACGTGATCGTCGCCGGTCCGCTTCATCTCGGCGTCGATGGCACGCGACACCACATCGCGCGGCGCGAGATCTTTCATCTCGTGGTAGCGCGGCATGAAGGCGGTGCCGTCGCGCAGCCGCAAGATGCCGCCTTCGCCGCGGAGCGCCTCGCTGATGAGGAACGACTTGGCGGCCGGGTGGTAGAGCACCGTCGGGTGGAACTGGAAGAACTCCATGTTGGCGATGCGCGCGCCCACCCGGTACGCCATCGCCACGCCGTCGCCGGTCGCGACATCGGGGTTGGAGGTATAGAGGTAGACCTTGCCGGATCCGCCGGTGGCCAGCACGACGGCACGGGCCGTGATCGTGACGACCTCGCCGGTGCGCTGGTCGAGCAGATAAGCGCCGAACACCGCGTTGGGGCCGCCGTATTTGGCGGTGGTGAGCAGATCGATGGCCATGTGATCGGGCAGCATCGTGATCCGTTCGGCGCGCTCGGCGACCCGTTTGAGGAGCGCATGCTCGATGGCCCAACCGGTTGTGTCTTTGGCGTGGACGATCCGCCGCGCGGTGTGGCCGCCCTCGCGCCCCAGCTCCAGGTGCCCGGCGGCGTCGCGATCGAACGGCACGCCGAGCTCGTCGGCCAACCAGAGGATGTGCTCGGGCCCCTCGCGCGCGCAGATCTCGACGATGTCGCGGTGGCAGAGGCCATCGCCCACGCGCAGCGTGTCTTCGACATGGGCCGCCACACCGTCATCGGGGTCGAGGGCACCGGCCACGCCGCCTTGCGCCCAGCTGGTGTTTCCATCGGCGGGCGCGCGCTTGGTCGCCACGATCACCCGCCCGTGCGCCGACGCGCGCAGCGCGAAGGTGAGGCCCGCCAGCCCCGAGCCGATGACCAGGTAGTCGGTCTCGATCACGGCCGGAGTCTAGCAGCCGCGTGTGTTACGATCCTCTCCACCATGAAGGGGCGCGCGACATGGTCGGATACCCGGATGGGCGCCGGTCTATTCGTCGTCTCGTCGGTTGCCGCGGTCCTGGCCGGGGCGGGGTGGCGGCCGGCGCGGGCAGGTACCTTCTGGTCGCGCGCGCGCCCCGACGGCGTGGTCGAGTTCACCAACCGGCCGCCGGCCGGCAAGAGCTGGAAGGTCCTGTTCAAGACGGGCCCGGGCAAGGCCGCCGCGCTGCGCGGCTCGACCGATCTGGTGCCGGCCCGCGACACCTCGCCGGCGCGCTACACCCGCTTCGATCGCGACATCTTCGACGGACAGGCCTTCTACGGAATCCCCGAGGCCTTCATGCGCGCCATCATCAAGACCGAGTCGGACTTCGATCCGCGCGTGGTGTCGAGCGCCGGCGCGCAGGGCCTGATGCAGTTGCTCCCCTCGACGGCGCGCCTGATGGGCGTCATCGACAGCTTCGACCCGCGCCAGAACATCATGGGGGGGGCGCGCTATCTGCAGGTTCTGGCCCGGCGGTTCTGCCGGACACCGCTCACCGCCGAGAGCGGTCAGTCGCTCACCGTCTGCTCGCCGGAGGAGAAGGTCAAGGTGATCGCCGGGTACCAGGCGGGACCGGCGGCCGTCGAGAAGTACGGCGGGATCCCGCCCTACGAGACCACCCACGCCTACGTCGTTTCGGTGTTGCGGCGGTACGATCAATATCGCCTGTCGACGGGCGCGCCGGGCCAAGAACGATGAGGGACGTCGCGGTGAGGGGGCCGGTGGGGGGAGCGTCGACATGACGGGCGCCACCGACGGAACCGAGTCCAGTCGCTCGCCGCACGCCATCCACCTGGCGAGCGCGGGCGAGCTGGTGGCGGCGCAAAAATTTGGCGAGGCCGAGGGCGAGATCTTGCGCGCGCTGGCCGATGCGCCGGCCGACGCCAAAGCGCTCAACCTGCTGGCGCTGGTGCGCTACAAGCTGGGCCGCCTCGAGGACGCCTGCTCGACCTACCGCGAGATCGCTGCCAGCGCCCCGCACGACGCGGGCGCCCGCCGCAACCTGGGCCTGCTGGCGCTCAAGCTGGGGCGGCTCGACGAGGCCCTCCCCGAGTTCGAGATGTCGGTGCGGATCGCGCCCCAGGACGAGCGCGCCTGGAGCTACCTCGGCTATGTCTACGCCAAGAAGGGCAAGGTCATCGAGGCCGCCGCCGCCTTCCGCCGCGCCGGACAGGACAGCCTGGCGGGCGAGCTGGAACACTCGGCCACGCTCCAGCGCCCGCCCACGCCGCTGTCGCGCGCCTCTCTCACGCGTCCGGTCGCGCTGGCGCCCCCGTTGCCGGCGCCCGTGCCCCCGTCCGAGGGGGCCGAGGCGCGCCGCGGGCCGCGCGTCGAGATCTCCGCCCATGCGCTGCCGGCCCCGATCGAGGAGCCACTCGCGCCGCCGCAACCGCGCGAGGCGGAGCCGATCCCGCTCCTGTCGTACGTGCTCTCTCGGCTGGGACAGTCGCCGGCGCCGGCCGCGCCCGTGGGCGCGTTGCGGCTGACGATCGCCGACGAGGCGCACGTGCGCGCCGACGCGATCCTGGCCGGCTCGGGCGCGCTCGCCTGGGAGCCGGGGCTGCGGCGCGCGCAGGGACGCTGCAGCACCGAGCCGCTGGGCAGCCAGCGTCGCCCGTATTTCCGCCTGACCGGCGCGGGCGAGATCTGGCTCGCCGGCGCGCACGGATGCTGGTTGCCGCTGCGGCTGGCCGACGACGTTCTCTACGTCCGCGAGGACAAGGTGCTGGCTTTCGAAGGCTCGCTGACCTGGGAGGCGGGCACGGTCCCCAACGCCGGGCTGCGCATGCTGCAGTTCCGCGGACGCGGGACCGTGGCGCTGGAGGTGGGCGAGGGGCCAATCGCGTTCAAGGTGACCGACGAGAAGCCCACGCTGCTGTCGGCCGCGCGCCTGTACGGGTGGGTGGGGCGGCTCGTGCCGCACGGCGAGCGCTTGCCGGGCGCGGCGCCGTTTCAGCTGGCCTGCCAGGGCGAAGGGGTCGTGCTGCTGGACGCGACCAACGGATAGCGATGGCCAACCTCCGCCGCGAGCTGACCAACGCGCCGAACCTGGTGACCATGAGCCGGGTGGCGCTCATCCCGCTGGTGCTGATCTTCATCGACAACTTCAGCCCCCTTCGCAGCTTCATCGCCAGCCTGCTCTACCTGGCGGCCGCTGCGGGGGACGCCCTCGACGGTTACCTCGCGCGCAGCCGCGGCCAGGTCAGCACGCTCGGCAAATTCCTCGACCCGCTGGCCGACAAGCTGCTCGTCACGGCGGTCCTGGTCTTCATGGTGGAGCTATCGCGCGTCCCGGCTTGGGTGGTGGTGGTGATCGTCGGCCGCGATCTCACCATCAACGGCCTGCGCAGCATCGCCTCGGCGCAGGGACTGGTGATCGCGGCCAGCGTGGGCGGTAAGATCAAGACCGGCCTGCAGCTGGTCGCGATCATGATGCTCATGATCTACTTTCGCTATCCGGTGCTGGGCTCGGGCATCACCGTCGACTACCACCGTGCGGGCCTCATCGTGCTGTACGTCTCGATGGTGGTGTCGGTGCTCTCGGCGGCGCAATATCTGCGCGATTTCCTGTCGGCGGCGCTGGCCGAGGCGCGCACCTCGGCGTGATCGCGCTCCCCGCCGCGCCGCTCGAGCCGTCGGTGGCTGCACGCCGGGCGGCCGCGCTCCCAGGCGCCTGCTGGTTGGTGAGGCCGTCGGCGGATCAGATCGGGATCGCGGGCGATCTGGTGGGGACTGCGCCGGTCGAGATTGTCCGTGGCGCGTCGGGCGTGGATCTGGAGCGGCTCGAAGCGGCATGGGCGACGGCGCGCGCGACCTGGTCGCGCGGCGGCCCGGCGGCGGCGGGCGTGCCGGCGGCGGCCGGCTGGTTCTCCTACGAGCTGGGCCGGCGGTTGATGGGACTCCCGCCGCGCGACGACGGTGAGCCCCTCTTCGAGGTGCACTTCTACGACGCGATCTGGTCCCGTCCGGTGGGAGGCGAGGCGGTGATCTGGGCCTGCGACGAAGGGGCGGCCCGGCGGTTGGCGGCCAGGCTGGCGAATCCGATCGCCGACCCGAGCTGGGGGCCGCTCCCGATCCTCGGTCCGCTCGAACCGGCGCATCCGGCGTCGGTCTTTCTGGACGGCGTTCGGCGAATCCTCGACTACCTCCAGGCCGGCGACGCCTATCAGGTCAATCTCTCACGCCGGTTGACCGCGCGCTGTGGTGCGGGCGATCCGGTTGCGCTGGCCGCCGCGCTGCGCGCGCGCGCCCCGGCTCCAAACGCCGCCTTCATCGCCCACGGCGACGGCCGGGGGGCGTCGATCGGAAATTCGCCCGAGCGATTCCTCTCCCTCGACTTGGCCGGCGTAGTCGAGACCCGGCCGATCAAGGGGACCCGACCGCGCGGTGGCAGCCTGGCGACCGATCGGGCAGCCATCGCCGACTTGCTCGCGTCGCCCAAGGATCGCGCCGAGCACGTCATGATCGTCGATCTCGAGAGGAACGATCTGGGCCGCGTCTGCCGGACCGGCAGCGTCGAGGTGGCCGCGCTCGCGCAGGCCGTGACGTTCCCGACGGTTCACCACCTGGTGAGCACGGTGCGCGGCGTCCTCCGTCCCGGCGTGGGTCTGACGGGGCTCCTGCGCGCGACGTTTCCGGGCGGTTCGATCACGGGCGCGCCCAAGCGCCGGGCCATGCAGATCATCGACGAGCTGGAACCGACCGATCGCGGCGCTTATACGGGCGCCACCGGCTGGCTGGGCGCCGCCGGTGATCTGGATCTGGCGATCGCCATTCGGACCGCCGCCGTGCGCGATGGCACGCTCGCCCTCTCCGTCGGCGCCGGCATCGTGGCCGACTCGACGCCGGAGACCGAGCTGGCGGAGACCGACATCAAGGCGCGGGCGTTCGAGGCGCTTTGCTCTGGCGCGCGTCGCGGATGAGCACAGCGGCCACCGCGATCACCGCCAACAGGCTGCCGATCTGCCCGGCCGACAAGAAGATCGGTTCGGCCGGCGGCAGTCCCAGCCAGTGGGCCAGCCGAGGTGTCTCGAAGGCGAACAGGAACCCACGCAGCACGTCGCCCCGGTAGATCTCGACTGCGAAGCGCAGGACGGCGTAGAGCCCCAGATAGACCAGCAGCAGGCGGCCGGGGCGCCGGCGCAGCCCCGGGCGCAGGGCGCAGAGCGCCGCGAAGATCGCCAGCTCGCCGGCTGCTTCGTAGAGCTGCGTCGGATGTAAAGGCGGCGTCTCGCCGGAGCCGGCCGGGATCGCACCGGCCGCCTCGAGCACGTCGAACGCCACGCTGCCGCGTGGAAACATGACCCCCCACCGCGAAGCGGTCTCCTTGCCGAAGCAACAGCCGGCCGCGAAGCAGCCCAGGCGGCCGAAAGCGTGGCCGATGGCCAGGGCGGGCGCGAACAGATCGCCCACGTCGCCGAACGACCAGCCTTCGCGCTTGGCGAAGAAGTAAGCCACCGGCGCCGCGGCCGCCACGCCGCCGTAGAAGACCAGCCCCCCTTCCCAGACCTGGAGCACCCGCGTGCAGTCGTGCCACCAAGGTCCGCCGCCATCGACACAGGCATGGAAGAAGGCGGGTGCGTTCACTAAGCCGTACGCCAAGCGCGCTCCACACAGGCCCGACACCGTCAGCCAGAACGCCAGGTCCAGCACCCGGCCGCCGTCGAGCCCGCGGCGACGTCCTTCGCGGTGGGCGACCGCGATGCCGATCGCGAGGCCGACCGCGATGAGCAGTCCATAGCTGTGGACCGCGACTTCGCGCCGGCCGAGCGAGAAGCTGAACAGGACCGGGTGCACGCGGGCCGCCACACGCCTGCCCTCAGGCGGGCGTTGGTGGCGCCTCCCGGCGGGTCAGGAACATGTCGATGACCATCAGGCCGACGCCCACGCAAAGCGCCGCGTCGGCGACGTTGAAGGCCGGCCATTCGTGCGGGCCCACCTTCCAAACGATGAAGTCGGTGACCTTCCCGTACATCACGCGGTCGACCAAATTACCGATGGCGCCGCCGCCGACCAGGCCCAGCGCGATGTGCAGGCGCGGGTTGTTCTCGGGCGTCTTGCGCAGGTAGTAGAGCACCAGCGCGAAGGCGGCCACCGCCAGCAGGGTGAGAAATACCCGTCCCCCGGGCATGTCTTGCAACATGCTGAACGCCACCCCGGGATTCTCGGCGTAGCGCAGATCGAAGTAGCCGGGGACGATCACCTTCGGGTTGAACGGACCGCGCGGCCGCAGATCCTGGCGCACCAGGATCTTGGTCCACTGGTCGAGGACCAGGCTGATGAGCGCGAAGGTCCCGAACAGGAAGTATTTGCGCCGACCGGCGGTCACGAGGCGGCCCCTCGGGGGGCGCCGCCGGCGACGACCGCCGCGCAACGCAGGCACAGATCGGGATCGGCCGCGCCGTCGCCGATCCGTTCGCCCGTCCGCCGCCAACAGCGCGGGCAGGTCGGCCCCGGCGCCTCGTCGACCTCCACCGTGGTGGCGGCGCCGTCCGTCGCGGCCAGCTCGACCCGCGACACGACGCACAGCTCGGCCAGGTGGTCCAGGCTCCACTGCCAGTGTGGCCGCTCGGCGGCGGTCGGCGTCACGCGCACGCGCGCTTCGAGCGACTTGTGTCCGGCGGCGCGGAAGCCCTCCAGCGGGCGGAGGATCGCCTCCCGCCGGGGCCGGATCTCGTCGGTCCAGCGCCGGTTGGGCTGCACCGGCGCCTTGCCCGGCGGGTAGATCTCGTCGCGCACCGACCCGTGGACGTCGAACGGCTCACCGGTCGCGCGCGACAGCTGATCGGCGACGTCCTGCGCGGTGAAGCAGAGGATCGGCGCCATCCAGGTGGCCAGCGTGCGGGTCATCTCGTAGAGCGCCGTCTGCACGCTGCGGCGGGCGGAGGCGCCGGGCGCCTCGCAGTAGAGCGCGTCCTTGGCCGGATCCAGGTACTCCGCCGACACCGTGATGACGTAGTCGTTCATGAGGCGCACCACCTCCGCAAAGGCATACCGCCGGTAGGCGTCGAAGATCTGATGATCGCGCTCGCGCAGCACGCCCAGCGCCAGCAGATCGAGCTCGCGCAATTGATCATCCTCCAGCCGATCGCGCGCGGGCTGAAAATCGTAGAGGTTCGAGAGCAGATACCGCCCGGTGTTCCGGATCTTGCGGTACGACTCGGAGAGCTGGTTGAGGATGGCCTCGGAAAATACGATGTCGCCCTGGTAGTCGCCGGCCGCGGTCCACAGGCGCAAGAGCTCGGCGCCGTTCTTCTCCATCCAGACGCTGGGATCGATGTAGTTGATCTTGGCGCCCGAGGCCTTGGCCTTGGCGATCTCGGACTTCGAGTAGACCTTGCCGCGCTCGTCGAGCACCCAGCCGTGGGTCAGCACCGCCTTGTAGGGCGCGCGATCGGCGGTCGCCACCCCGGTGAGCAACGACGAGTGAAACCACCCGCGGTGCTGGTCCGATCCTTCCAGGTAGAGGTCGACTTTGTCGCCGGCCGGAACCAGCTTGCCGTCCGCGACGGCGGCCCAAGAGACGCCCGACTCGAACCAGACGTCGACGATGTCGTGCTGTTTGTCGAACCGCGCCCCGTGGCAATGCCGGCAGGTCGTCCCGGGCGGCAGCAGATCGGCGGCCGGTTTGGTGAACCAGGCGTTTGAGCCCTCCCGCTCGAAGATCTCGGCCACGTGGTCGATAACCGGGGCCTCCAGCAGATCCTTCCCGCAGGCGACGTTTTCGCAACGAAAGGCCGGAATCGGCACGCCCCAGACACGCTGGCGCGACAGGCACCAGTCGGGGCGCGCTTCGATCATCCCGCGGATGCGGTTCTCGCCCCAGGACGGGAGCCACTGCGTCTGGCCGATCTCGTGGAGCGCGCGGTGGCGCAGCGACGCCGGGTCGTCGGCCTCGCCGAGGCGCGCGAACCACTGCTCGGTGGCGCGAAAGATGATCGGGTTCTTGCAGCGCCAGCAGCACGGGTACTGATGGCGGATGGTCTCGCCGGGCTTGTTGAGCAGCAGGCCGCGCTCGGCCAGATTGGTCACGATGACAGGATTGGCCTTGAAGACGTTCAGCCCACGCAGCGCGGGGACGCCGGGCCATTCGGGGATCTCGTCGTTGAACCGCCCCTGTGCGTCGACGGGCGCGAAGATCTTGAGGCCGTGCTCGCGGCCCACCAGGTAGTCGTCGGCGCCGTGGCCGGGCGCGGTGTGCACCAGGCCAGTGCCGGCCTCCAGCGTGGCGTGGCGCGCGAACCAGAGCCGGTACGGCGAGCCGGGAAATCCGACCAGCTCCGGATCATCCTGGCGGGGCGCATTGGTCGGGAAGGGCGGATCGTAGGGCGTGCCCTCGAGCGTTCGAAATCCTTCGCGCGAGATCCGGATCCAGGCCTCGGCGGGCGCCGCGATGCCGGTCGCGGTCAGGAACGCCTCGGCGAGGCGGGCGGCCACCACCAGATGCTCGCCGGCGTGCGGTATGGCTACGTAGTCGAGCTCGGGGTTGGCAACCACCGCCAGGTTGGCCGGCAACGTCCAGGGGGTGGTGGTCCAAATGACGAAAGCCGCCTTTTGACCGGACAGGCGCCCGTCGGCCTGGCCGAGATCGCCCACCACGGGGAAGCGGACGTAGATCGACGGCGAGTTGTGGTCCTCGTACTCCACTTCGGCCTCGGCCAGCGCGGTGTGGTGGGTGAGGCACCAGTGCACCGGCTTCTTGTCGCGGTAAATCAGGTTCCGGCGCACGAAGCCCGCCAACTGCCGCGCGATGGTGGCCTCGTAGTCCTTCGACAGCGTCAGGTACGGATCGTCCCACAGACCCAGGCAGCCGAGCCGCTTGAACTCGCCGCGCATCACGTCGACGAACTTGAGCGCGTGGCTCTGGCAGCGCTCGCGGAAGGCGGCCGCGTCCAGCGCCTTGGCGTCCTTGCCGAGCTCCTTTTCGACCTGCTGCTCGATCGGCAGCCCGTGGCAGTCCCACCCGGGGCGAAACACCGCGCGTTTGCCCATCAGGAGCTGCGAACGGACTACGATGTCCTTCAGCACCTTGTTGAGGACGGTGCCGTAGTGGATGCCGCCGGTCGGGTAGGGCGGGCCGTCGTGGAGCACGAAGGCCTCGGCTTCCTCTTGCCGGCGCGCGTCCAGTAGCCGCTCGTATTGCCGCTCGCGCGCCCAGCGCGCCAGCCACTCGGGCTCACGCCGCGCGAGGTCCGCGCGCATGGGGAACTCGGTCTTGGGGAGGTTGAGCGTCGCTTTCCAGTCCACGGCGCGCGGGATACTACAACATACAAGCCCCGCACGACGCCCCGTGGGCGTTCGCGCCGTGGCCGGCGTCGCGCTGGGCGGCGCCTTCTGCCCGTTTTGCGGTCGGTTCTGGTAGAAAGGCGCGATGGACGATCGGGTGCCCTGGGACCAGTACTTCATGAACATCGCGCAGGTGGTGGCGTCGCGCTCGACCTGCCCGCGCAAGTTCGTGGGCGCCGTCATCGTGCGCGATCGGACCATCCTGTCGACCGGCTACAACGGATCGATCCGCGGCATGCCCCACTGCATCGACGCCGGGCACATGATGGAGAACGATCACTGCGTGGCGACCATCCACGCCGAGGCCAACGCCATCATCCAGTCCGCCAAGAACGGCGTCATGATCGACGGCGGCACCATCTACGTGACGGCCAGCCCCTGCTGGAGCTGCTTCAAGCAGATCGCCAACGCCGGGCTGCGGCGGGTGGTCTACGGCGAGTTTTATCGGGACGAGCGCATCTTCAGCGTGGCCGAGCGGCTCGGGGTCGACCTCATGCACCTGCCCAGCCACGTGCCGCCGCCGCAGCGGGGCTGACACGTTTTTGACAGCGCCCCGTCGCGCGAACGGAGCGGAAAGTGGCCCCAAAGGGCGGCCTAGGCAGGCCGGCTCGAGCATGTGTGGCAATGCGAACTACGTTTTTTTCATTGACCGAGGCCTCGAACCGAGGCCAACCTGTCGGTCCATGGTTCGCCGACTGGCCTTGGGGACGGCCTTCGCGCTACTCGTAGCCGGCGCTCCGCGTGGGCTGCGCGCGGAGACCGACCAAATGGGCGCCGGCGCCGGGCCTTCGATCGCCGTCGCGCTCGAAGATGCGACGATGGAAGCCACGACGCCTGCCGACGCGGCCGGCGATTCGGGCGACGACGCGCCGGCACCGCGACCCCACGCCCGCCACCGCAAAGGCAAGAGCCGCCACCACGGACGGTTCATCGGCCGGGTGGTCCCGGAGAACAAGCTCCGCACCGATCCCCTGCCGAAGCCGTCCGGGAACCTCAAGATCGTCAGCGCCAATAACCCGAGCGACGTCGCCAACGTCAACATCTACAACGACGACGGCTCCTACAACCTGGACGCGTTGGCCCAGATCAACCACGTCCTGCGTTGCCGCCGGACCGACGTCGAGAAGCCCATCGACATCCAGCTGCTGGGGCTGCTTTCGCACGTCTACGATCACTTCGGCGGCAAGCCGCTGGAGATCGTCTCGGGCTTCCGCAACCAGCGCAAGCAGAGCAGCAACCATTTCAAGGGGCGCGCCAGCGACATCCGCATCGCCGGGATCAGCCCCAAGAAGATCGAAGCCTTCGCAGAGACACTCGATCGCGGGGGCATGGGCATCGGCATCTATCCCCGCAGCCACTTCGTCCACATCGACGTCCGGTCGCCGCCCAGCTACCGCTGGACCGATTACTCGCCGCCCAACCCGAACGCCCCCGAGAAGCGGCCGCCCCGGGGCTGGAAGCGCAAGAAGCTCGAGTCCTAGGCGGCCCGCCAATCGGCCGACAATGGTTCTGCGGAGTTGGCCCGCTCCGCGCATCGGGTCGGCTCCCGATCGACCTGACGCTAGGGGTCAAGTCGGGACAGAAGTCTGTCGAGTCTCTGCACAGCAATGGTCGATAGGTTGACCAAGGGGGTTGCAGGATACGTCTGTGCGGTGGCCGTTGCCGCCCTTTGGGTCGTTGGTTGCGGTGACAATCTTCCAGCCCAGTCCAATGCGCTCACCGGCGGCGGAGGCACCGGCGGCGCGGTCGCGGGC
>DASRLC010000210.1:0-6577 GCA_035648655.1 Polyangia bacterium | reverse complement strand
CCGAATGTTCCGGCCACGCCGACGGTCCCCGCCGTCCCGGTCGTGCCGGCGGTCCCCGCCGCGCCGACGGTTCCGGACGCGCCGCCCGCCGCGCCGGCGTTTCCCCCGCCAGCCCCAGCGGTTCCGGTGGCTCCCCCTTTGGAGCCGCCGGCGCCGGCGGACGTGCCGCCGCCCCCACCGAGGGAAAGCCCCGACTGGTTCACCGCGCAGCCCGTGACACCCGACAGCGCCCAGGCGGCGATCGAACCAAATGTCAGGGCCGCTAATGCTACACGGGCCCGCGACAACATCGCGGGTACAATAGCACCCTCATGACCTGGCGACGAATCTGGGGATTTTTCATGTTCCTGCTGGTGCTGGCCGCGTTGGGCGGCTGCGCGTATCTTTATGATTCACTGCGCCGCGAACAGGCGGCGCGTGCATCGCTGGAGCACGAGGTGGCCGCCTTCGGTCCCCGCTTCGATCAATTCAAAGACGCCGTGCGCGATGTCGATCGGCGGCTGTCGGCGACGGTATTCCAGGAGGTCGATCTGGCGGCCTCTGGTTGGCAGCCGGTCGCGGGAGGCTTCTACGTGATCGATCTGTCGGCGTCGCCGGCGGGCAAGGGTCTGCGGATCACCGGTAAGATCATCAACCCCACCTCGGTGTCGCACGATTCGGCGCAGTTCACCGTGCGCGCCGGCGAGCAGCACGTCGGTTTCACGCTGCCGCATCTGCCACCGGGGGTCGCCCAGACCTTCGACGTCACGCTGCCCGACGTGCCGGCCACGACCCACAAAGTGTTCTTCGCGCTCGACGGCTCGACCATCAACTTCGCCAGCTCGAGCACCCGCCAGCGTGGCGGCAACGCCCCCGTCGACACCGACAAGCTGCTGCACTGATCGGAGAGGCTGGCCGGGCGTGAAACCGGCGCGACGCTCGCCGCCGCGCTACGCGCTGCGCGCCGAACGGGTGACCGTGTAGGCGGTCATGCTGACGATGGTGTCGACGTTGGCGTCCCGCGGGAGCACCGCCACCGGCTTGTTCACGCCCAGCAAGATCGGCCCGATGGCGGTCGCGCCGCCCAGCGCGGCGAGCACCTTATAGGCCGCGTTTCCGGCCGCCAGCGACGGGAAGATGAGCACGTTGGCGGCGTCGGTGAGGCGCGTGAATGGGAACAGCTCGCGGAGCTTTTCCGGCTCGACCGCGATGTCGGCCTGAACCTCGCCGTCGATCTCCAGATCGGGGCGCAGCTTGCGGACGATCTCGACGGCGTCGGCCATCTTGCGCGACTCGGGGTGGGGCGCGGAGCCGAAGTTCGAAAACGAGATCATGGCTATGCGCGGCGTGACCTCGAAGGCCCGCGCGGCGTCGGCCACCTGGATCGCCGTGTCGGCCAGGGTGGCGGCGTCGGGATCGATGTTGACGGTCGCGTCGGCGAAGAACTTCACGCCGTTGTTGAACAGCATCATGTACATGCCGGTGGCGCGCCGGACGTCCGGGCGAATCCCCAGGATCTGCAGCGCCGGGCGGATCGTGTCGGGATAGGGGGCCGTGAGGCCGGCCACCAGGCCATCGGCGTCACCCGCCCGCACCATCATCATGCCGAAGTGGATGCGCCGGTTCACGAGGCGCGCGGCGCTGGCCGCCGTCACCCCTTTGCGACAGCGCAGCTCCAGATAGTCGCGCGCGTAGGCGGCGTGTTTGGGCGAATCGGCCGGGTTCAGGATCTCGGCTCCGTCGAGATCGAGGTCCAGATCGGCGGCCCGCCGGCGCAGCATCGTCGGATCGCCCAACAAGATTGGGTTGGCGATCTTTTCATCCAGCAGGATCTGGCAGGCGCGCAGCACCTTGATGTTGTCGCCGTCGGGGAAGACGATCCGCTTGGGCGCGTTCTTCGCGCGCTGGACAATCTGCCGCATGATCGTCTGGTGGGTGCCGCCGATCCGGCGCTGCAGCCGCTCGCGGTACTCGGCGATGTCCAGCGGCAGCCGCGCCGCGCCCGACTGGATGGCGGCCTCGGCCACCGCCGGCGCGCACCACCAGAGCACGCGGGTGTCGAAGGGTTTGGGGATGATGTAATCCGGGCCGAAACGAAAGGCCTCGACGCCGTAGGCCTCGGCCACCGTGTCGGGCACCGGCTCGTGCGCCAGCGCGGCCAGCGAACGCGCGGCAGCGATCTTCATCGCCTCGTTGATCTCCTTGGCGCGCACGTCGAGGGCGCCGCGAAAGATGTATGGGAAGCCGAGCACGTTGTTGACCTGGTTCGGAAAATCGCTGCGCCCGGTGGCCACGATGGCGTCGGGACGCGCCGCCTTGGCGTCGGGGTAGCTGATCTCGGGATCGGGGTTGGCCAGCGCGAAGATCAGCGGTTTGGGCGCCATGGTCTGCAGCATGGCCGCCGTGCAAAGCCCCGCCTTGGACAGACCGAGGAACATGTCGGCGCCGCGGAGGGCGTCGGCCCGGGTGCGGGCGCCGTCGTCCTGGCGGGCGAAGCGCGCCTTCCAGCGGTTCATCCCCTGCGCGCGCCCTTGGTAGATGACGCCCACCGAGTCGATCATCGTGATGTTGCCGAGCGGCACCCCGAGCTCGACGTAGAACGTGGCGCAGGCGATGGCGGAAGCGCCGGCGCCCGAGACCACGATCTTGAGATCGGCCAATTTCTTGCCGGCGATCTCGGCGCCGTTGACCAGCGCCGCACCCGAGATGATCGCGGTGCCGTGTTGGTCGTCGTGGAAGACCGGGATCGCCATCCGCGCGCGCAGGCCGGCCTCGATCTCGAAGCACTCGGGCGCCTTGAGGTCTTCCAGGTTGATGCCGCCGAAGGTCGGCTCGAGCGCGGCCACCGTCTCGATGAAGCGTGCCGGGTCGGGCGCGTCGACCTCGAGGTCGAAGACGTCGATGTCGGCGAACTTCTTGAAGAGGCAGGCCTTGCCCTCCATGACCGGCTTGCTGGCCAGTGGGCCAATGTTGCCGAGCCCCAGCACCGCCGTCCCGTTGCTGACCACCGCGACCAAATTGCCGCGCGCCGTGTAGTCCCAAACCCGCTCCGGATCGGCGGCGATCTCCAAGCAGGGCTCGGCGACCCCGGGCGAGTAAGCCAACGACAGGTCCCGCTGCGTGACCAGCGGCTTGGTCGGCACCACCTCCAGCTTCCCCGGCCGCCCGTTGCGGTGATAGTCGAGCGCGTCCTGCTTCCTGATCATTGGTTCTTCTCTCCGGAACCCTAACAGGGTTCCGGACCTCCCGCGATGGGAGGGCCTGCTTCGCGCGGCCCCCGTCGGAAACCTCCGTCGGCTGCGGGAGGTCGGCCGGAACCTCGCTAGACGTGCAGGTGCGCCTTGGCGCGCTTGGCCTTCATGACGTAGCGGTAGGTCTGGGTCATCTTCGGCGGGATCACGAAGCTCCCCAGCGTGCGCACCGGATTCGTGAAGTGGTTGTCGACCCGCACCTCCAGATGCAGATGCGCCGGCGAGACCTTGACGCCCGTCCGCCCCACGAACCCGATGGTCTCCCCCGCCGTCACGTGATCCGTTTGCGCCACCAGATATGACGACAGGTGCATGTAGCAGGACACGATGTGGTGATCCGGCCGGTGCTCGATGCACAGGTAGATGCCGCCCACGCCCAGCCGACGCTTGGCGTAGCGCGCGATCTGGTCGGGCGGGATCGGCCCCTTGCGTGCGTGCCCCGGCACGTTCGCCCCCGCGAAGATCACAGTCCCGTCCGCGATGGCGCGCACCGGCTCGCCGACGATGCCCGCGATATCGAGGCCGCGGTGGTGGCGCGCGCCGCCGTCGCGATCCTCGCCCGGACCGCTGGTCGCCACCCGCGGCGACCCTTCCAGCGGCGAAACGACCGTGATGCCGAGCGGCGACTCGTGCGTGACCTCGGGCGTGCCGAGATAAGCCGCGACCATCCGGCGCCGCGCCGTCAGGATCAGATCCTCATGGCCGCTCGAGCGCACCTCGTCGCCCCACACGAAGTGGGAGACGCCGCTGCGGTGGGGCGCGCCGCCGAAGGCACCGTCGAGCTCGACGTGCCGGGCCTGCCACATCTGCAGGAGCGCCGCGCCCACCGCGAGGTTGTTGGTTGGATCGAGCAGGCGGCGCGAGGTCAGGTCCGCCTTGTCGACCGGCGGCTCGGGCGCACCCGGCACGCGGTACATCCCGGGATCGATCGCCAGGAGGCCGTAGCGGCCGTCGGCGTGGAACGTCGGGTCACACTTGCTGCCCCAATAGCCCAGAGCCGCCAGCGTGAAGGGATCGACCTTGGCGGCGCCGGCCGCCGCCAGGACCTGGGGTGCCAGCGCGACCAGCGGCGAATCCGCGGCGGCGACGCAGAGGTGCGCATAAGCCGCCTGGAAGCGGGCGGCGTCGATCGGCGCCGGCACCTCCGGCTCGGCGGGCCAGGTGGCGGGGTTGCGCAGCTGGTGGGCCGGCTTCGGTTCGACCGAGGGCGCACGTGCGGGCCACGGGCGGGCCAGCGCGACGCCCACACCACCCGGTGCGACGAGCGTGCCCACACCGATGAGGGCCAAGGCCAAAGAGCTGCGCCAGATGCCCCCCATGGCAATGGCCCAATATAGTCGGTTTCGGCGGGCGATCACGCCAAACCGTACCGGCCGGCGGGCAGCGCGTCAGGTCGAGCTATCGAAGCGCCCCCGCAGCTATTGCCGGCACGCGACGACGCACCCACAGTCCCCTTCGCCCGCTACCATGAAGCTGGCGTCGGGCGCGACCGCGACGGACACCACGTCGTAGGAATTGGTCGTATCGTATTCGGTCCCGACTTCGGCGCGCGGGGAGGCCACCGCCCAGGCGGTGAGGCTGCCGCTGCCGCTGCCGTCGAAGAATCCGCCGCCGCCCACGGCGATGTAGTTGCCGGTCGGCCAAAACGCCAGCGAATAGGTCTCGGCCGAGACGAAAGTGTCGTCGAAGATGTCGATGTCGGGGGAGGTCGGCGCGGCGCCCGTCGAGGTCGGAATCGTCCAGAAGTGAAGCAGCCCATCGTCCCCGCCCGACGCCAGCAAGGTCCCTTGCGGCGAGAACTGAATCGTCTCGGCGATGCTGCCGTCCTCGGTGACCGTCAAGGTGCTCGGGCTCGAAAAGCCGCTGGCGGTCAGCGTGTAGACCAACGCGTCCCCGTCGATGGTGGTGACCGCGATGGGAAGCGAGGTCACGGCGCCGACCGGCGAGACCGCCAGCGCGTAGCCGCCCTGCAAGGCCAACGAATGCAGCGCCGTCACCGTTCCGACGGCGTGGACGTAGAGCGTGCCGTCGTTGCCGGAGGTCGCGGCGGAGTTGTAGTCGAGGCTGATGACCTCCGTGCCGTCGGGCGAAAAGGCGACGCCGTAGACCTCGTACGAAACGGTCAAGGTGCGCACCAGCGTCCAGGTGGCGACGCTCCAGATCTCGATCCCACCTTTGCGTCCGACCGCCAGCAGCGTCCCGTCGGGCGAAAAGGCGACCACCCCCAGGCCCGTCCCCGTGAGCACCTTCCCCTGCGCCGTCGCGGTTCCGTTGGCGATCTGCCAGACCTTGACGCGGCCGTCTCCGCCGCCGGTCACGAAGAGCCGACTGTTCTTCGGCGAGAACGCCGCGCCGAAGACCGCGATGTCATCGGTGCTGCTGCAGCTGTCGCTGCAAGCCGAGGCGTTGTTGTCGTGGTTGATCTCGGTGCAGCTCACCAGCGTGGGGGGGCTCCCACCTCCGCCCGTCGCGCCGGCCGTGCCCGTCGTGCCGGCCGTGCCCGTCGTGCCGGCCGTGCCCGTCGTGCCGGCTGTGCCGGTGGTTCCGGCCGTACCCGTCGCGCCGGCCGTGCCCGTCGTGCCGGCTGTGCCCGTCGTGCCGGCCAAACCGGTCGCGCCGCCCGTGCCGGTGGTGCCTGCCATACCGGTCGCGCCACCCGTGCCGCCGTCGGGCGTGCAGACATTGTCGTTTGGCTTCATACCGATGGTGACCGGGGCGGCCTCCGCGCCGACCGAGACGATCTTGGTCCCTTTGGTGCCGCTCTCGCCCGCACAACTGCCCGACTGACTCGCCGTCGCGGTGATCGTCACGCCGCCCGTAAAATCTGAGTCGACGTACACCCCGAAGGTCGCGTACGGCATCGTCGACGGAATTCCGGTACCCACCGGCAGGGCGAAGGTCTTGGCGATGCTGTGGGTGCCGTCGGTGATGTTCAAGACGACCGAGGTCATGTTCTTGGCGGTCGTATCGGTCGCGTCGGCGCTCAGCGCGGCGACGACCAGCGACTCCTTTTCCTTGCAGCCAACCGCCAGAACGACGGCCATCAATCCGATCGATATGCCGATCGGACGCCCCGCGATTCCACCGCCCCGCGACCGCGATCTCATTTGCACATCACGCCGGAGGGACAACCCGGCTTGGTCGTGCCCCCCGAAAGCACCAGCGCGGCCACGACACCGCCCGCCACCACCACGCCGACCGCCGTCCAGAACCACCACCGCGTGTAGAAGGGCGACGATTCAGAAGGCGACGGGTTCTGCTCCGGCTGCGCGATCAACGTCCCCTGTGGCGGCGGGGCGGCATAGCCACCCGGCGGCGGCGCGGGGTAGCTCGGCGGCGGTGCGTAG
>DASRLC010000209.1:0-19110 GCA_035648655.1 Polyangia bacterium | reverse complement strand
ACGCCAGGAACTTCGCGAACCCCTTCTTCGTCAGCACCTTCGTGATCGCCGCCGTCAGCGTCGTCTTCCCATGGTCGACGTGCCCGATCGTTCCGATGTTCAGGTGCGGCTTGTTCCGAACGAATTTTTCCTTGGCCATCTCCGTATTCCTCCAAATTGCTTCGCAAAAACCCCTGACAGATTCCCCGTTGGTCCTTCGCCGGCCCTACCGCATCCGCTCGACGATCGATTCGGTCACGTGCGTCGGGACCGGGGCGTAGCGCGCGAACTGCATCGTGTAAGTAGCACGTCCCTGGGTCATGGAACGAACATCCGTCGAATATCCGAACATGCTGGCCAGTGGCACCTCGGCGCTGATCGCCTGCGCCGAGCCGCGGGGCTCCATCCCCGAGACGCGTCCGCGCCGCGCCGAGAGGTTGCCAGTGACCTCGCCCATGAACTCGTCGGGGGTCAGCACCTCGACCTCCATCAGCGGCTCGAGCAGCACCGGGCCCGCCTCGCGAGCCGCCGCCGTCGCCCCCATCGAGCCGGCGATCTGGAACGCCATCTCGCTCGAATCGAGCTCGTGGTAGCTGCCGCCGGTCAGCCTGACCGCGACGTCGATGACCGGGTAGCCCGCCATCACGCCACGCGCCAGCGACTCGCGCACACCGCGCTCGACGGCCGGGACGAACTCACGCGGGACCAGGTCGCCCACCGTGGCGTCCTCGAAGCTGATTCCCTTGCCGGCCGCCGGCTCGACGTGCAGCTGCACGTGTCCATACTGGCCGCGCCCGCCGGTCTGCCGCACGAACTTTCCCTCCGCGTCGGCCTGCCGCGCGATGGTCTCGCGGTAGGCGACCTGCGGACGGCCGACGTAGGCCTCGATCTTGAACTCTCGTACCAGGCGGTCGACGATGATCTCCAAGTGCAGCTCGCCCATCCCCGAGATGATGGTCTGCCCGGTTTCGGCGTCGGTCTTGACGCTGAACGAGGGATCCTCGACGGCCAGCTTCTGCAGCGCCTGCCCCAGCTTGTCCTGGTTGGCCTGGGTCTTGGGCTCGATGGCGATCGAGATGACCGGCGCCGGAAACTCCATCAACTCGAGGGCGACCGGGTGCTTTTCGTCGCAGAGCGTATCGCCGGTCACCGTCACGCGAAGACCGGCGGCCGCCGCGATGTTGCCGCAGGTGACCTCCTTGACGTCTTCGCGCTTGTTGGCGTGCATGTGCAGCAGGCGCCCGATCCGCTCGCGCTTCCCTTTGCTGCTGTTGTAGACGCTGGCGCCGGTGGCGACCTTGCCCGAGTAAACCCGGAAGTAGGTCAGCGAGCCGACGAACGGATCGTTCATAATCTTGAAGGCCAGCGCCGAGAACGGGGCCGCGTCGTCGGCTTGCCGTTCCGTCGGCTCGCCCGCGAGATCCTTCCCGACCACCGCCGGCACGTCGACCGGCGAGGGCAGATAGTCGACGATGGCGTCGAGCAACGGCTGGACGCCCTTGTTCTTGAAGGCTGCCCCGACCAGAACCGGGACCGCCAGGCCTGCGATGGTCGCTCGGCGCAGCGCCGAGCGCAGGAGTGCCGCCGACAGCGGCGCCTCTTCCAGATAGGCGCGCATCACCTGATCGTCGGTCTCGGCGATCGCCTCGATCATCGCTGCGCGCGCCAACATCGCGGCCGCGTGCAACTCGACTGGGATCTCCTTGACGACCGCCTCCGCGCCCACGACGTCGTCTTCCCACTCGACCAGCTTCATTTCGAGCAGATCGACGAAACCCGAAAACGCACCCTCGAGGCCGTTCGGGATCTGGATGACCACCGGGGTCCCCTTGAGGCGGTCGCGGATCTCGCGCACGCAGCGCTCGGGATCGGCGCCCACGCGATCGCATTTGTTGATGAAGGCGATGCGCGGCACCCGGTACTTGTCGGCCTGCCGCCAGACGGTCTCGGACTGCGGCTCGACGCCGCCTACCGCGCAGAACACCGCCACCGCCCCGTCGAGCACCCGCAGGCTGCGCTCGACCTCGACCGTGAAATCGACGTGGCCGGGGGTGTCGATGATGTTGATACGGAACTCGCGCCAGAAACAGGTGGTGGAAGCCGCGGTGATCGTGATGCCGCGCTCCTGCTCCTGCTCCATCCAATCCATCTGGGTGGTCCCCTCGTGCACTTCGCCCATCTTGCGAGAGGCGCCGGTGTAAAAGAGGATCCGCTCGGTCGTCGTGGTTTTCCCAGCGTCGATGTGCGCCATGATTCCGATGTTACGGATCTGCGCTATGGGAAATGTCCGAGCCACGACTACCGAGGTGCCTTTCCGACGCTCAGCCGATCTACGTGCGCCGGCTCATCCGGCGACGAAGACCGTCAGGTCCGTCGTTTGTCTGGGGTGAAAACCGCCGCGAAATTTATGCGAAACTAAAAAAATTACCAGCGGTAATGCGCGAAGGCCTTGTTGGCATCCGCCATCTTGTGGGTGTCCTCTCGCTTCTTGACGGCGTTCCCCTTGTTGGCGGAGGCGTCGAGCAGCTCGCCGGCCAGCTTCTCCTGCATGGTGCGGCCGTCGGAGCGATCGCGGGCCGCCGAGATGATCCAGCGCATCCCCAGGGCCAGCGCCCGATCCGGTCGTACATCAACCGGCACCTGGTAGGTGGCGCCACCGACGCGACGGGATTTCACCTCGACCTTGGGCTGCACGTTGGCCAGGGCGCGATCCCACACTTTCACTGGATCGTCCTTGGCCTTCTCCGCCATGATGTCGAACGCGCGGTAAACGATGCGCTCCGCAACGGCCTTCTTACCGGAGTTCATGACGGTGTTGACGAACTTCGTCACCTTGCGCCGCATATCGACCGGCTGGTCGGTAAACTTCGGATCCGGCAGCGGCTTGCGCTTCGGAACTTCACCCTTACGTGGCATTTTCTGGTGTTCCTCGAATGGTCTTTTGAATTGGCGTCGGGTCTTGTCTTACTTGGGCCGCTTGGCGCCGTACTTGGAGCGCCCCTGACGACGATTGGTCACGCCCGAAGTGTCGAGCGTCCCGCGGATGATGTGGTAGCGCACGCCGGGGAGATCCTTGACGCGGCCGCCGCGAATCATCACCACCGAGTGCTCCTGCAGGTTGTGCCCCTCGCCCGGGATATAGGTGGTGACCTCCATCCCGTTCGTGAGACGCACGCGGGCGACCTTCCGCAAGGCCGAGTTCGGCTTCTTGGGCGTGGTGGTGTACACGCGCACGCAAACGCCTCGCCGCTGCGGGCAGGCCATCAGGGCGGGGGACGCGGTCTTGCGTCGCTGCGCCTTGCGGCCGAATTTGACCAGCTGGTTGATGGTGGGCATTTAGGACGAAAACCTCGTAATTTGCGGCCGAAACAAAAGGCACCCGCGGTGGCCGAAAAAAGCCCACACAGACTCCGGGCGCCAGGAAGGCAGGGATTATAGGGATCGCGGGTTGGTTGTCAACGCCGACGATTGAGTAAAGGACCCTGGGAGGGTCCTTTAGATCCCCCGCGACTAGATCCCCCGCGACGAGCGCCGCCGGGCAAAGCCCGTCGGCGCTCACGCGCTACGGTGGCCCCGGCGACGGGCGGCTGTCGCTACGGTCGGCTCGACTGGGTCGCCCGTTCGGCCGGCGGCTTGGTTTGCGGCTGGGTTGCCAGCTTGGCCACCGCCCCCAGGGGCACCAGGAAGCGACGGACCAGAGCCCGGGCGGTGTCGCTGCGGCGCAGGACCTCGGCTGCGGCCGGGCCGGAGCGATAGTAGATGTCGGTCGCGGCGGCGAACAGGACGCTGGTGGGGCGCAAGTGATCGCGAAGCCGCCGCATCGCGCTCACCTCCGGCCCCAGCGCCGAACCCCACGCCGCCGTCGCCACGAAGCAGCCCGAGAGCTGGGTGAACTGCACGGCCGGCGTCTTGAAGGTGGTCTGGGCGATCGGCGAATGCTGCCCGCAACCATCGAACGCCCGCACGCCCACCACGTATTCCGTGTTCGGCATCAGGGGGGAGATCGAGAACGAGGCGGGCGTGCCCGGGCTGCCCGGCGGCACCTGCTGTTGGATGATCGCCTGCGAAAAATCCGCGTCCGTCATCGAGGTCCCGGGCCGATACCGAATCTCATAGCTCGACACCGGGCCATCGTTCGCCTGCGCGTTCGAGAAGCTCAAGATCGCCTGGCTGGCGGTGAGACCGCCATCGGTGAGGACCAGAGCGGTGACGGCGGTCGGCAAGGGGGGCAGCGGGTTACAGCCGAGGCATGGCCCCAGGCCGACGTGGACGCGCCCCGACACACCCGATTCGTCGGTCTGCATCAGCAGCCGCTCCTCACCGGAGCCGAGGTCGGTCGTCGAGATGGTGCCATCCTGCGGGGTGATGGTGCCGGTCGCGCCGCTCCAGTCGCCGTAGCCGGCGATCTCTGAGACCGCGGCCTGCGCCGGCGTGCCGTTGGTAAGGTCGATGTGGATCGGCACGCTGTACACCACCGACGGCTGGCCGAAGTTGCCGTCGATCCCGTACCCCGGCAGATTGGGATCGTCGTAGTCGGGGTGCATGTTGGCCGCGTTCGAGTCGAACTCCTTGTTGACCTCCACCATCACGACGTAGTCACCGGCCGCCAGCTCGACCGGCACGTTCCAGCTGCCGGTGTAAGGGGCGCCGTAGGCCGGGGTGGCCGCGGCCACCGCGTCCAGATCGTTGACGGCGGCGTAGGTCGGCGGGTCCGTGCCGTCGGAGGTGGTGAAGGTGGTCAGATCGCCGCGCGGCGGGTAGTACGACTTGCTGGTCGGATCGAGCTTGCCCTTCTCGCTGTGGAAGGCCGAGGCGCAGCTGATGGCGTCGACGTTGATCTCGCCCGGCTTGAGTGGGCGGCAGTAGTAGGACTCCGGCGACGAGTAGGGCTCGTGCCACCCGAGGCAACTTTCGGCGGGGAAGTTGGGACCGCCGACGGCGCAGATCGGCTCGGTCATGACGACGGTGTCGTAGAGGACGCCGCGCGCGTGAGCCCAGATCGGCAGCGCCATCTGCCGCTTGCCGTACGGGAAGAGCGGCGCCGACAGGAAGTCCCACCGCCCCGGCCGGTTGCCAATGCCGCGCACCGCGGTCAGGTTGGTCACCATCAGCGTGTCGACGAACTGGCTGCCGTCCGCGCTCTGCACCCAGACCGCGATCTGCGGACCGAGGTCCAGACGATCGATCGTCTGCACGCAGGCCGAGCCGGCGTCGGGCCGGTAGCAATCCGGCTGGAAGCTGTAGCTCAGCGTCATGCAGACCTGAGCGCGCGCCACCGACGGCACGGCGATCGCGAGCGCCATGGGCGCAAACCGGCACAACCAAGAACCCAAGCGAAATAAGCGCAAGAGGCCCTTATTTTGGCCTCGTCGCGGCGACATGTGCAAGCGTGCTGCACCTTCATTTGCATGCCCGGGGTGGCGGTGCGATCTTGACGCCGTGCGAATCGGCATCGATGTCGGCGGGACCAAAATCGAAGGGCTCCTGCTCGCGGACGACGGGCGCGAGCTGGGGCGCCAGCGGGTCGCTACCCCCTCGGCCTACGACGAGGTGCTGCGGGCCGTCGCGGCCCTGGTGGCGAAGTTGGAGGAAGCCGCGCCAAGCGGCACCCGGGCCACCGTCGGGGTGGGAACCCCCGGCTTCCTGCAGCCGGGCCCGGGCGTGATCTGGAACGCGAATCTGCTCAGCCTCAACAACCGTCCGCTCGATCGGGATCTGGTCGCCGCTCTCGGCCGGCCGGTCCGGCTGGCCAACGACGCCAAGTGCTTCGTCCTCTCGGAGGCGGTCGACGGCGCGGCGGCGCCCCCACCGGATCTCGACCGTTCGCGGCCGGACGTCGTATTTGGGGCCACCCTGGGCACCGGGGTCGGGGGCGGCATCGTGGTCGATGGGCGCGTCCTGACCGGGCAAAACGGCGCCGCCACCGAGTGGAGCCATACCACCCTCCCCTTTGGTGATGCGACCGAGCGCTCGCCGTACGAATGCGTCTGCCAGCACCCCGGCTGCATCGAATCGTTCATCTCGGGCCGTGGGCTGGAGGGGACCTACCGCGCGCTCGGGGGCGAGACGCAGTCGGGGACCGAAATCGCGCGCCGCGAACGGGCCGGCGAGGCGACCGCCCGCGGCGCATTCGAGCTCTACGAGGATCGACTGGCCCGGGCCCTGGCGTCGGTGGTCAACTTGATCGATCCGCGCGTGATCGTGCTGGGTGGCGGCGTCTCGAACAACGCACGGATCTTCGCCGGCATCGTGCCACGTCTCGAGCGTTACACGATCGCGCGAGACCTGCGAACGACCGTCGTCCGCGCCGCCCACGGCGACGCCAGCGGCGTCCGAGGCGCGGCGTTTTTGTGGAGTCCGGGGCCCGGTTAGGGCCCGGACCCTATCGCCCTACTCGTCGAGGAGGGCGGCGGTGGCGGCGGCGGATTGAGCGGCCGATTGAGCAGCGGCCATGGCGGACGGAGCGGGAGAGATCTCGTCGGAGCCGGCGTCCTCGACCTGGATCGAGAGGCGCTTGTAGGCGCCGAGGCCCGTGCCGGCCGGAATGAGCCGACCCATGATCACGTTCTCCTTGAGTCCGCGCAGGTAGTCGACCTTGCCGCAGACCGCGGCTTCGGTGAGCACCTTGGTGGTTTCTTGGAAAGACGAGGCCGAGATGAAGCTCTCCGTCGAGAGCGACGCCTTGGTGATGCCGAGCAGCAACGGCTCGCCGTTGCCGGGCTTGCCGCCCTTGGAGATCACGCGCTCGTTCTCTTCTTCGAACACGTACTTCTCCACGTGCTCGTCGATGAGGAAGCCGGTATCGCCCACGTCGTTGACCCGGATGCGGCGGAGCATCTGCCGCACGATGGTCTCGATGTGCTTGTCGTTGATCTTGACGCCCTGGAGTCGGTAGACCTCCTGGACCTCGTCGACCAGGTACTTGGCCAGCGCCTTCTCGCCGAGCACCTTGAGGATGTCGTGCGGGTTGGCGGCGCCGTCCATGAGCGGCTCGCCGGCCCGGATCTTGTCGCCCTCGCGGACGGCCAGGTGCTTGCCTTTGGAGATGAGGTACTCCTTGGCGTCGCCGCGCTCCGGCGTGATGAGCACCTTGCGCTTGCCCTTGGTGTCCTTGCCGAAGCTGACCACGCCATCGATCTCGGCGATGACCGCGTGCTCCTTGGGCTTGCGCGACTCGAACAGCTCCGCCACGCGCGGCAGGCCGCCCGTGATGTCCTTGGTCTTGGTCGTCTCGCGCGGGATACGCGCGATGACGTCGCCGGCCTGGATGGAGTCGCCTTCGTTCACCGCGATGGTGGAACCGACCGGCAAGAAATACCGGGCGTCGTTCTCGCCGCTCGGGATCTTGAGGGTCTTGTTGTGCTCGTCCTTGAGCGAGATCCGCGGTCGGAGCTCGGCGTCCTTCGACTCCGTGATGCTCTTGCGCGACAGGCCCGTGACCTCGTCGAGCTGCTCGGTCATGGTCACGCCTTCGATGACGTCGCCGAACTTCACGACGCCGGTGACCTCGGTGAGGATCGGGACCGAGAAGGGGTCCCACTCCGAGAGAAGCGCGCCGGCCTTGACGTGATCGCCCTGGCCGAAGTGCAGGCGCGCGCCGTAGGTGAGGCCGTAACGCTCGCGCTCGCGGCCGGTCTCGTCCTGCACGACGATCTCGCCGTGGCGGTTCATCACGATCCAGATCTTGTCTCGCTTGACCACATCGGTGTTCTCCAGCTTGACGATGCCGTCATAGCGCGCCTCGAGCTGTGATTGCTCCGTGCGGACCTGACCGACGCCGCCGATGTGGAAGGTCCGCATCGTGAGTTGGGTGCCCGGCTCGCCGATCGACTGGGCGGCGATGACGCCGACCGCCTCGCCGATGTTGACCATGTGCCCGCGGGCCAGGTCGCGGCCGTAGCAGAGCACGCAGATGCCGCGCCGGGTCTCACAGGTGAGCACCGAGCGGATCTTGACGTGATCGATCCCGGCGTCCTCGATGACCTTGACCTTTTCCTCGGTGATCTCGTCGCCGGAGGCCACCAGCACCTCGCCGGTGTACGGATCGAAGATGTCGTCGGTGGCCACGCGGCCGAGGATGCGATCGCCGAGCTTCTCGATGATCTCTCCCCCTTCGACCAGCGCGCCCAGCTCGATGCCGTCGACCGTACCGCAGTCGTACTCGGCGATGATGCAGTCCTGGGCCACGTCGACCAGCCGGCGCGTGAGGTACCCCGAGTTGGCCGTCTTGAGGGCGGTGTCCGCCAGACCCTTGCGGGCGCCGTGCGTCGAGATGAAGTACTGGAGCACCGACAGCCCCTCGCGGAAGTTGGTGGTGATCGGCGTCTCGATGATCTCGCCAGAGGGCTTGGCCATGAGGCCGCGCATGCCGGCCAGCTGCCGGATCTGCTGCGCCGAACCGCGCGCGCCAGAGTCGGCCATGATGTAGATCGGGTTGAACGATGGGCTGCGTCGCTTCTCGCCGGTCTCCTCGTTGAGCAGCACCTCGGTACTGATCTCGCCCATCATTTCTTCGGCGATCAGCTCCGAGACCTGCGCCCAGATGTCGACCACCTTGTTGTAGCGCTCGCCGTCGGTGATGAGGCCCTCGGTGTACTGCTCCTCGATCTCCTGGACGTCCTTCTGAGCCGTCTCGAGTAGCTCGATCTTGCGGGCCGGGATCTGGAGATCGTCGACGCAGATCGAGATGCCGGCCTTGGTCGCGTAGGTGTATCCGAGCGACCGCAGCTTGTCGGCCAAGAGGACCGTCTCCTTCTGGCCACAGGCGCGGTAGCAGCTGTCGATGAGGTCACCGAGCTGCTTCTTGCCCATCACGCGGTTGACCGTCTTGAACGGCAACGCCTTGGGCACGATCTCGTAGAGCAACACGCGCCCGGCGGTCGAAGGAACCAGCTCGCCGTCGATGCGCACGCGCACCGAGGCCTGCAGGTCGAGCTCGCCGTGATCGTAGGCCAGGCGAACCTCCTCGGCCGACGAGTACACGCCGTGCATCTTGTTGGCCGGGATCTTCTCGGCCTTGGCGCCCTCGCCCTTCTTGTCGTCGGGCTTGCCGTGCGGATACTCGCCCTTTGCGAACGTCCGCTCGCGCGTCATGTAATAGAGGCCGAGCACGATGTCCTGCGAGGGCAGGATGATCGGGCGACCGTTGGCGGGCGAGAGGATGTTGTTGGTGCTCATCATGAGCACGCGCGCCTCCATCTGCGCCTCGAGCGACAGCGGCACGTGGACCGCCATCTGATCGCCATCGAAGTCGGCGTTGAAGGCCGCGCAGACCAGCGGGTGGAGCTGGATGGCCTTGCCCTCGATGAGCAGCGGCTCGAAGGCCTGGATGCCCAGGCGGTGCAAGGTGGGGGCGCGATTCAAGAGAATCGGGTGCTCCTTGATGACCTCCTCGAGGATGTCCCACACCTCGGGGCGCTCTTTTTCGACCAGCTTCTTGGCGCTCTTGATGGTCGTGACGAGGCCGCGCTCTTCGAGCTTGTTGTAAATGAAGGGCTTGAACAGCTCGAGCGCCATCTTCTTGGGGAGGCCGCACTGGTGCAGCTTGAGCTCGGGACCGACCACGATGACCGAACGGCCCGAGTAGTCGACGCGCTTGCCGAGCAGGTTCTGCCGGAACCGTCCCTGCTTGCCCTTGAGCATGTCGGAGAGCGACTTGAGCGGACGCTTGTTGGGACCGGTGATGGTCTTGCCGCGGCGGCCGTTGTCGAACAGGGCGTCGACCGCCTCCTGCAGCATCCGCTTCTCGTTGCGGATGATGATCTCGGGGGCGTTGAGCTCCTGCAGGCGCTTGAGCCGGTTGTTCCGGTTGATCACGCGGCGGTACAGATCGTTGAGATCCGAGGTCGCGAAGCGACCACCGTCGAGGGGAACCAGCGGGCGCAGGTCGGGCGGGATCACCGGGATCACGTCCAGCATCATCCACTCGGGCTTATTGCCCGACTCGCGGAAAGCGTCGACGACCTTGAGGCGCTTCGAGAGCTTCTTCTTCTTGGCCTCGCTGGTGGCTTCCTTCATCTCGGCGCGCAGCTGCTCCGAGAGCGAATGGATGTCGATGTACTTGAGCAGGTCGCGAATTGATTCGGCCCCCATGCCGGCCGAGAAGGCATCCTCGCCGAACTCCTCGACGGCCTTCATGTAGCGCTCTTCGGTCAGCAGCTCGCCGCGCTGCAGGCCGGTCTCCTTCGGCTCGACGACGACGTACGACTCGCAGTAGAGGATCTTCTCGAGGTCCTTGAGCGAGATGTCGAGCAGGTTGCCGATGCGCGAAGGCAACGACTTGAGGAACCAGATGTGCGCGACCGGGGTCGCCAGGTTGATGTGCCCCAAGCGCTCACGGCGCACCTTGGACTGGATCACCTCTACGCCGCACTTCTCGCAGACGATCCCGCGGTGCTTCATGCGCTTGTACTTGCCGCAGTTGCACTCGTAGTCTTTGACTGGGCCAAAGATCTTGGCGCAGAAGAGGCCGTCGCGCTCGGGCTTGAAGGTCCGGTAGTTGATGGTCTCCGGCTTCTTCACCTCGCCGTGAGACCACTCCCGAATCTTCTCGGGCGACGCGAGAGAAATGCGGATCGCCGAGAACGACAGCGGATCCTTGGGCTTCTCGAAGAAGTTGAAAATGTCTTTCATCTTGTCCCTGTGTTGTTCCAGATCGTTTGGGAGATAGACCTTCTAATCTTCACTATTCGCCGCCGAGCTCGCTGGCGGTGGCGGCCGGCGCGCTGGCCGCCGCGGCCGCCGCTGCGCTGGCCTTGGCCGCGACCTCGCGCGCCATCAGCTCGAGCGTCGACTCTTGCTTGCGCGGGGCGTTGGGATCCTCGATGAGCTCGACGTTGAGGCAGAGCGACTGCAGCTCCTTGAGGAGCACGTTGAACGACTCCGGCAACCCGGACTCGAGCACGTGCTCGCCCTTGACGATGGCCTCGTACATCCGCGTGCGGCCGATGACATCGTCGGACTTGACCGTCAGGAACTCCTGAAGGCCGTAGGCCGCGCCGTAGGCTTCCATGGCCCACACCTCCATCTCGCCGAGCCGCTGCCCGCCGAACTGGGCCTTGCCGCCCAGCGGCTGCTGGGTGACCAGCGAGTAGGGTCCGATCGACCGGGCGTGGATCTTGTCATCCACGAGGTGGTGGAGCTTGAGCATGTACATCACGCCGACCGTGACGTCGTGATCGAAGGCATCACCGCTCTTGCCGTCGAACAGGGTGGCCTGCCCGTTGGTCGCCATGTTGGCCAGCGTGAGCAGACTCTTGATGTCGACCTCCTTGGCGCCGTCGAAGACCGGGGTGGCCAGGTGGACGCCCTCGCGCACGGTCTGCGCGAAACGGAGCAGCCCTTTGTCGTCCAGGCTGTCGAGCATCTCGACGTGGTGCGGGTCGGTGAAGATCTTCTTGAGTCGCGCCCGGAGCGCGTCCCCGGTCCACTCCCGCTGGACCATCTCGTCGATCTGCTTGCCCAGGTAGAGCGCGGCCCCACCCAGGTGGGTCTCCAGGATCTGCCCCACGTTCATGCGGGACGGAACGCCCAGCGGGTTGAGCACCAAGTCGACCGGCGTCCCGTCGGCGAGGAACGGCATGTCCTCCTCCGGCAGCACGCGCGAGACGACGCCCTTGTTGCCGTGGCGACCGGCCATCTTGTCGCCCACCGACAGCTTGCGCTTGATGGCCACGTAGACCTTGACCATCTTGATGACGCCCGGCGGGAGCTCGTCCCCCTTGGTGAGCTTGGAGATCTTGTCGCGGTAGAGCGCCTCGATGGCGGCCACGTCCTCGGCCAGGCGCGCCGTGAGCTGCTCGAGCTTCTCCTCGGTCTTGCCACCCTCCTCGACCTGCAGCTCCGACCAGTAGCGCGGCGGGATCTCGTCGAGGTTGACGTTCTCGATCTTCTGCCCCTTGGCGCAGAGGACCTTCCCTTTGTCGTCCACCAGCCGGACGGCCGTGATCCGGCCGACCAGCAGCTTGCGCATCTTGGCGTAGTACGACTCGGAGACGATCTTCACCTCGTCGCGCTGGTCGGCGAGGAGCTTCTCCTTCTCCTGATCCTCGATGTCCTTGGCGCGCTCGTCCTTCTCGGTCCCCTTGCGCGAAAACACCTTGGCGCTGATGACGATGCCCTGGACACCCGGCGGCACCCGCAGCGAGCTGTCGCGCACGTCGCCGGCCTTCTCGCCGAAGATCGCCCGCAGCAGCTTCTCTTCGGGCGAGAGCTGGGTCTCGCCCTTGGGGGTGATCTTGCCAACCAGGATGTCCTGCGGCTTGACCTCGGCGCCGATGCGCACGATGCCCGACTCGTCGAGGTCCTTGAGGGCCTCCTCGCCGACGTTGGGGATGTCGCAGGTGATTTCTTCCTTGCCGAGCTTGGTGTCGCGCGCGACGCACTCGAATTCCTCGATGTGGATCGAGGTGAAGTGATCGTTGCGGACCAGGCGCTCGGAGACGAGGATCGAGTCCTCGAAGTTGTAACCACCCCAGGGCATGAAGGCGACCAGGATGTTCTCGCCCAGCGCCAGCTCACCGCGCTCGGTGGCCGGACCGTCGGCAATGACGTCGCCCATCTTGACGTGATCGCCGCGCTCGATGATCGGGCGCTGGTTGATGCAGGTGTTCTGGTTCGACCGCTGGAACTTGGTCAGGTTGTAGATGTCGGGCTTGGCCGACAGCGGATCGGTCTCGCTCTCCTGGGTCGGGCGCACCACGATGCGGGTGGCGTCCACCGAATCGACCACGCCGTCGCGGCGGGCCACCATGGTGACGCCCGAGTCGCGGGCGACGATCCCCTCGATCCCGGTGCCGATGAGCGGCGAGCGGGTGCGGATGAGCGGCACGGCCTGGCGCTGCATGTTCGACCCCATGAGCGCCCGGTTGGCGTCGTCGTTCTCGAGGAATGGGATCAGCGAGGCGGCCACCGAGACCAGCTGGTTCGGCGACACGTCCATGAGCGTGACCTCCTCCGCCTTGGCCATCACGAACTCGGTGTTGTGGCGGCAGGAGATGAGCTCGTCGGTGAACTTGCCCTTCTTGTCGACGCCGGTGTTGGACTGGGCGATGTAGTGCCCCTCCTCCTGCAGCGCCGAGTAGAACTCGACGCGATCGGTGCCGTGGCCGTTCTCGACCTTGCGGTAGGGCGTCTCGATGAAGCCGAACTCGTTGACCCGCGCGTAGGTCGAGAGCGACGCGATGAGGCCGATGTTCGGACCTTCCGGCGTCTCGATCGGGCAGATACGGCCGTAGTGCGTGCCGTGGACGTCGCGCACCTCGAAGCCGGCGCGCTCGCGGGTGAGGCCGCCCGGCCCGAGGGCCGAGAGGCGCCGCTTGTGCGTCACTTCGGAGAGCGGGTTGGTCTGGTCCATGAACTGCGAGAGCTGCGAGGACCCGAAGTACTCCTTCACCACCGCCGAGACCGGCTTGGCGTTGATGAGGTCGTGCGGCATCAGCGTCTCGATCTCCTGAGACATGCTCATGCGCTCTTTGATGGCGCGCTCCATGCGAACCAGACCGATGCGGTACTGGTTCTCCATCAGCTCGCCGACCGCGCGCACGCGGCGGTTGCCGAGGTGATCGATGTCGTCGATCGAGCCTTTGCCGTTCTTGAGATCGATGAGGTAGCGGATCGTCTCGAGGATGTCGCGCTTGGTGAGGACCGTGTTGTCGAGGGTCTCGTCCAGCTTGAACTTGTAGTTCAACTTGAGGCGGCCGACCTTGGACAGGTCATAGCGCTCGGGATTGAAAAACAGGTTATTGAACAGGTTCATCGCCGTCTCGAGCGTGGGTGGATCACCCGGGCGCAGGCGGCGGTAGATCTCCATGATCGCCTCGTCGGAGGTCTGGAGCTTGTCGGCGATCAGCGTGTCGCGCAGGTACGACCCGACGTTCAGGTTGTCGATGAAGAGGACCTTGAACTCGTTGATGCCGTGCTCGCGCAGCTCGTCGAGCTTCGACTCGGTCACCTCTTCGCTGCACTGCAGGATGACCTCGCCGGTCGCCTCGTCGATGATATCGCTGGCGGCGACCTTGCCGGCCAGATCGGTGACCTCGACCGAGAGGCGCTCGACGTTCGAGTCCTTCAGCTTCTTGATGGCCAGCTTGGTGAACTTGCGGTTCTTCTTGACCAGGATCTCGCGGCTGTCCGGGTGGCGGATGTCGCGGCTGGCGCGCTGGCCGGGGAGCAGGTCGTACTCGACCGACTTGGCGTACTTCTTGTTCGGCTCGAGGTAGATCGTCTCGGTGTCGTAGTAGTAGTTGAGCAGCTCCTCGGTCGAGTATCCGAGCGCCCGCAGCAGCACAGTCGCATGCAGCTTGCGGCGGCGATCGATGCGGACATAGAGGAGATCCTTGGCATCGAACTCGAAGTCGAGCCACGAGCCGCGGTAGGGGATGATGCGGGCGCTGTAGAGCAGCTTGCCCGACGAGTGCGTCTTGCCCTTGTCGTGATCGTAGAACACGCCCGGGCTGCGGTGGAGCTGGCTGACGACGACCCGCTCGGTGCCGTTGATGATGAAGGTCCCGTTGTCGGTCATGAGCGGGATCTCGCCGAAGAAGACCTCCTGCTCTTTGACGTCGCGGATCGACTGCGAGCCGGTCTCTTCGTTGGTGTCCCAGACCACCAGGCGCACGATCACCTTGATCGGCGCCGCGAAGGTCATGCCGCGCTGGCGGCACTCGTCGACATCATACTTGGGCTTATCCAGGGTGTATGACACGAACTCCAGCGACGAGGTTTCCGAGAAGTCCTTGATCGGGAAGACGCTCTTGAACACCCCTTGCAGACCGACGTCCTCGCGCTTGTCGAGGGCGATGTCCTTCTGCAGAAACTTCTCGTAGCTCTGCTTCTGGATGTCGATCAGGTTCGGGATGTCGATGATCTTCGCGATCTTCGCGAAGGTCTTGCGCGCCCTGAAGTTGTTCTGGATCACCGGAGACGCCATCTAAACTCCTTCTATCGATCTACTTGGGAACCCTGGGAGGGTTCCCAAACCCTCCCGCGATGGGCTCGGCCGAGCAAAGCCCGTCCTCCCCCGACGCGTGGCACGACATAGAGACATGGCCACACGTTCCCCATGCCGTCTGCGACGGGGAACGTCCGACCCAAAAATTTCGTCTGCTGTCCGTTTTACTATCCGTTACTCAGCTACTTCGCTTCGCTCACGACCGGACCTGCTGCTGCCGACTGCGCTTCCTACTGCCTGATCGCACCCTGCGCCATAACAAACCGAAAAAACCTGAGCCGAAACCAGAAACCCCGAACCAACGCTCCCACCACCAGACCCAGCGCCACCGAAACCCACGACCAGGAGCCCATGCCCAGGATTGATCGCGTCGAGGGCGGGCGAGCTCTGCTCGACCGACCTCATCGCGGGAGGTTCGGAACCCTCCCAGGGTTCCGAATTACTTGACGTCGACCTTGGCGCCGGCTTCGACCAGCTTCTTCTTGATCGACTCGGCGTCGGCCTTGGACACACCCTCTTTGATGGTCTTGGGCGCGCCGTCGACCAGATCCTTGGCCTCTTTGAGGCCGAGGTTGGTGACCTCACGGACCGCCTTGATGACGCCGATCTTGTTGGCGCCGGCTTCCAGCAGGGTGACCGTGAACTCGGTCTGCTCGGCCGCCGCAGCCGCCGCGCCGCCGCCCGCCGCGGGGGCCGCTGCCACCGCAACCGGAGCCGCCTTGACGCCCCATTTATCTTCCAGCTCTTTGGTCAGTGCCGCGAGATCCAGCACGGACATCTGGGAAAGGAAGCTGACAACCTGCTCTTTCGTCACATCGGCCATTTCAATCGCTCCTTGGGTTCGTTAATTCGTCGTTTTCAAAACTGCAATAGACACAGCGAGGCGCCCGCTACGCCTTCGGTTCGCCTTCCGAAAGGGCGCGCTCGCGCGCGGCGAGCAAGAGGGCGAAGTTTTGCTGAGCGGCCGTCGTGAGCCGCAGGAAGTTCTGAGGCACGGCAAGCAAAGTTGCAAGGAAGGTCGCGCGAAGCTCATCCTTACCCGGCAGATTCGACAGCGCCTGCACCCCCTGGAGGTCCAAGGCCTTGCCGTCGACGAAGCCGCCCTTGATGACGAACTTCTGCTCGGATTTGGCGACCTTGGCGGCCGCCTTGGCCGGGGCGGCCGGGTCCTCGAACGAGTATGCGATGGCGGTTGGGCCCACGAAGAGCTTCTCGAGGCCCTCCATCGGCGTGCCTTTGACCGCAAACCCGAGAAGCGTGTTCTTGACCACTTGATAGTGGCAGCCCACGCTGCGGAACTCACGCCGCAGGCTGGTGTCGGCCTTCACGGTGATGCCGCGAAAATCGGCCAGCACCAAACTGGTCGCCTTGGCCAAATTGGCCTTGAGCGCCTTGATGTTCTCTTCTTTAACGGCCCGTTCCATTACATCCTCACTTCGTCTCGAACTCGGAGACCAGCGGCACGTGGTCGACCTTGATGCCGGGGCCCATGGTGGTGGAGAGCGTCACGGACCGCATGTACGTACCCTTGGCCGACGGCGGCTTCAGGCGCAGCAGGGTCTCGATCATGGTCCGCGCGTTCTCGTGCAGCTTGTCGCCGCCGAAAGATACCTTTCCAATGCGGGCCTGCACGACGCCGGCTTTCTCGACCCGGAACTCGACGCGGCCCGCCTTGAGCTCGCGGACCGCCTTGGCGACATCATTAGTAACCGTGCCGACCTTGGGGTTCGGCATCAGTCCCTTGGGGCCGAGCACGCGACCGAGCCGACCGACCAAGCCCATCATGTCGGGGGTGGCGACCATCGAGTCGAAGTCGGTCCAGCCCTCTTTCTGAATCTTCTCGACCAGCTCCTCGGCACCCACGGTGTCGGCGCCGGCGGCCCGCGCCTCGTTGGCCTTGTCACCCTTGGCAACCACCACGACGCGCTGGCTCTTGCCGGTGCCGTGTGGCAACACCACTGCGCCACGGACCATCTGGTCGGCGTGCTTCGGGTCGACGCCCAGGCGAACCGCGATGTCGACGCTCTCGTCGAACTTGGCGACCTTGGTCTCCGGGACCAGCTTGCAGGCCTCTTGAATCGAGTAGCGTTTGCCACTCTCGACCTTGGCCGCCGCGTTCCTGAACTGTTTTCCGTGCTTGGGCATGTTCGTTCTTCCTGTCTTCCCTCGGCTTCGCTTCCCTGTCGGCTTCGCTTCCCTGTCGGCTTCGCTAGGCCTCGATTTCGATGCCCATCGAGCGGGCGGTGCCGGCGATGGTCTTCATCGCCGACTCGACGTCGGTGGTATTGAGATCGGGCATCTTCAGGGTCGCGATGTCGCGGAGCTGCTTCTGCGAGATCTTGCCGACCTTCACTTTGTTCGGCTCCTTCGAGCCCGAGCCTGGTTTCTTCTGGGTCGCGAGGCCCGCGGCCTTCTTGATCAAGATCGGCGCCGGCGGCGTCTTGGTGATGAAGGTGAACGACCGATCGGAATAGACCGTGATCTCCACGGGGATCGTGACGTCGTCCTTCGCCTGGGCCTGCGTCCGGGCGTTGAACTGCTTGCAGAACTCCATGATGTTCACGCCGTGCTGACCGAGCGCCGGCCCGATGGGCGGCGACGGGTTGGCTTTCCCGGCGGGAACTTGGAGCTTGATGAATCCAGATACCTTCTTCATTGGTCGGCTTCCCTTGGAACCAGTGGCTTACGACTTTTCGACTTGGGCGAAATCCAATTCGACCGGCGTGGCGCGGCCGAAGATGGAGACGTTGACTCGGATCTTCTGCTTCTCGGCCTTGACCTCGACGACCACCCCGGTGAAGTTCGCGAACGGACCGTCGATGACCCGCACGGTCTCGTTCATCTCGAACGAGATGCGCGCTTTCGGGCGAGCCGCCCCTTCGGTCATGGCGACGTTGATGTTCTGAATCTCCGTCTCCTTGACCGGCTGTGGGTTGGTCCCGCCGAGAAAACCGGTGATCTTGGGGGTGTTCTTCACTAGGTGGAAGGTCCCCTGATCGAGGTCCATCTGGACGAACATGTAGCCGGGGAAGAACTTGCGCGTCGTCGAACGCTTCTGGCCCTTGACCAACTCCACCACCGTATCGGTCGGAATCAGGATGTCGCCGAACTTATCGGTCAAGCCCGCCTGGCGGACCCGATCGAAGAGCGAGAGCTTGGCCTTGTTCTCGTGACCCGAATAGGTGTGCACCACGTACCACTTCATGGACATGAGGCGAATCCCGTCCCGTTCAGCGAAGGAACCAGTTTGTGAAAAATGACCAGAGGGCATCGAAGCTGCTCAGTATGGCGGCGGCGATCAGCACCGTCACGATGACGACAACGGTCGCGGCCGACGTTTCTTTTCGGGTGGGCCAAGTGACTTTCTCGAGCTCGCGCGTCACGTCGACGACCGAGGCGTAGATTTTCTCGTTGCGGTAAGTGAGGACGGCCGCCGTCCCAGTTACCAGGATTGCGAAGGCGTTGACGGCCAGATCATTGGGCTTGGCGAAATAGCTCCACACCCAGTCGCCGGCGCGCGCCAGCACAAACGCCGCCAACAGCGCGGCGAGCGCGAACGTCAAATGCACGAATTTGTTCGGACCCATGGTTCTATTCTTCTCGGGGGACGTCGCTCGCTGGCGCTCGCTTTGGCCCCCCGCTCCTCGGCTGGCTCCGCGTGGCGAAGCCACGCTGCGCTCGCCGCACGGCAGGGCAGGAGGGACTCGAACCCACAACCCGCGGATTTGGAGTCCGCTGCTCTACCATTAGAGCTACTGCCCTATAGAACACGCCCCCCCCACCCCCTCTTTCAGAGGGGGTGCCGCAGGCCGGGTAGGCCTGCGCGCTCACTTCGCCCGGCAAAGCCGAGCTGCGTTCGCGAAGAGGGCTCATCTGACTACTTAGTCTCTTTGTGGTCGGTGTGTTTGCGACAGCGCCAGCAGAATTTCGACAATTCGAGCTTCTCGGCGTTGGCGCGTTTGTTCTTGGTCGTGGAGTAGTTACGCTCCCGACAATCTTTGCATTCTAGGGTGATGATGACTCGTTGAGCGGCCATGGGTTACTCCAGAATCTTGGTGACGACGCCGGCGCCGACGGTCTTGCCGCCCTCGCGGATGGCGAAGCGCAGCCCCTCTTCGCAGGCGATCGGCGTGATGAGCTCGATCTCCAGGTTCACGTTGTCCCCGGGCATCACCATCTCG
>DASRLC010000208.1:0-2856 GCA_035648655.1 Polyangia bacterium | reverse complement strand
ATCAAGAGCGGCATGGGCGGGACGGGCAACGCCGCCGGCTCGACCGGGGGCTCGGCCGGTGAAAATGGCGGCGCTGCCGGGGCGGGCGGCGCGCCATCGGTTGGCTCGGGCGGTATGGCCGGCTCGGCGTCGGTCGGTGGCGAGACGGGCGCCGGTGGGGTGACGAACGGTGTTGCCGGCACGCGGGGATCCGGCGGCGCCGCCGGTGGTTTGGCCGGCTCGAAGGGCGATCTAGGGTCCGGAGGCTCGGCCAGCGGGGGCAGTGGCGGCGGTGGCGGCGGTGTCGGCGGCGGTAACGCCGGATCGCTCGGCGTCGGCGGTGGCAGCGGTGGCAGCGGTGGCTCGGCGGCCGGCTCCGGCGGAGGTTCGGGGGCCGCGGGCAAGAGCGGCAGCGGCGGCAACGGTTGCAGCCTGCCCGCGACGGTAAGCTTCCAGAAGGACGTGCAACCTTTTCTCAGCACGACCTGCGGTGGCGGAAACGGTTGCCACGTCATCGATTCAGCATCTACGGTCGCGAACGGTGGATATGACCACGCGTATGATTGGATAACGGCGGGCGCCCACCCGTCCTCTTGCCCGAACACGCCCACGCCCAAGCGTTTCGAGGTCGTCATTGCGGTCATCGACGCGGCCGATCCACCGAGCTGCTCCAAATCGCGCATGATGCCGCCGCAAGACGAGACCGGCGCGAACCTGCGCAAGCCGCTGACGGTCTGTCAGATCGCGACGCTGCAGGGCTGGCTCGACGAGCCGCTGGTCACCCAGATGCACCGCGTGGATGACACCGATCCGACCGGAACCGCTCCCTTCCCGATGCCGCCGTTCAACTGAGGCGGGCCCGTCGCGAATCACCTCGACGTCCGCGCCGGCGGGTCAGGGGCTCCTCGCGCAACGCACACCGTAAAACGCGTTGCGGCTCTCGGGAAGATCGCCGTCGCGCGCGACCGGGAAGATGTCTTCGGTGTCGGTGCCGAACGACCCGCCGCGGACGACTCGGTACGAGAAGTCGGTCAGGTAGACACAATCCGCGCACGGATCGACGTAGGGCGCGTACCAATCCAAGGTCCATTCCGCCAGCTCGCCCGCCAAATCGAACTGCCCCCACCGCCCCACGCCGGAGGTCGCCGTCCCAACCGGCGCAATGTTCGCGAAGCCGGAGCAAGCCTGGGAGCCCGGCGGATAGTTGCAGTCTGAGATCAAATACAGGCTGCTGGTGCCCGGATCGGTCGAGCCCCAGGGATACTCGCGCTCCTCGGCCCCACCCGCCGCGGCGTATTCCCACTCGGCTTCGCTCGGCAGAAAACCTCCATCCCAGATGCAGAACGCGTAGGCCTCATACCAATCGACGCAGTTCATCGGCAAAGCTTCGTTGGCGCCCGGCGCGTCGGTCCACGTGCCGAACGACGGCTCGCACGCCAGCCGGCTGGCCCAATCGGCGGCGGTGGTCGCGAGCTCGATCGTGTCGCCCGCGCTCCACCCGGGCTCATATCCCAGGCTGCCGGCGGCGGAGAGACCTTGCCCGCCGTTCAAGTGGCTGTGTTTGCCCGAGCCGGGCGCCGGCGTCCATCCCGCGACGCTGGCGGCCACGAACTGCCGGAACCGTCCCACCGTCACCAGGTATTGGTCGAGCCGAAACCCGGTTATCGACGCCGGATCGCCCGCGTCGGTCGGCCCACCTCCATCGTTGGCGTAGGTCCGCTCATAGCCGCCCGTGGGGATAGCCAAGCTGGCGCAACAGCTCCCGTCGCCGCCGCAGGTGGTGGTTCCGGCGCCGCTCAGGTCGCAGCTGGGCGCGGGCGGGTGGTCGGCGTTTCCGTCGGTCGAGCCCGCGTCCTGGCCGTCGGGGGGCGAAGAGCGGGCCGCGCCGCAGGCAACCAGACCAAAAATCAGCGCCGTCCATCGCGGCGGAAGCTTGCTGGCGCCGAACATTTCGGGCCCAACTTGCCACCGCCGCACCGGAGAAGTCCATCGCGGAGCGCGCACGCGGCGCCGACGGCTCCGACGATTCGCGACCGGGGCACATTCGTGGAGACGCCGTGTGTGTCGATGTAGGCCGACCGTTCGACAAACGCCCTACAAACCGGCGGCATGTATCAATTGCGGCCACACCGGCCCTTATCTATATCGCCGCCGAGATTCCGCCTGTGCGCGGTCGATGGCCAATTTCCCCGCTGACCCCCAGAGGATGAAATGATGAAGCGCGATCTCCGTTTCTCGCGACGCCGGTTGCTCAAATCGATCGGCGCCGGCGCCGCGTTGCTGCCCATGTTGCGGTCCGACCGCACCGACGCCGCCTGCTACGTCGGAGGGATCAAACGCCTCTACATCCTGGCCTGGACCAACGGGATGCTCAGCAGCATCAACAACTGGGCCACCGCGGGGAACGATCCAACCAGCTGGTCGCTGGGTTCGATGGGCTTTCAGGCTTCGCTGCAGCCCTACATGAGTGATCTGCTGCTCCTCAATGGGGTCGACTACAAGTTCATCAAGGACATGCCGGGCACGGGAGAGCGAACCGGCCACGCCTGCTTCCCCGGCATGCTGACCGGTGCCTACTACCAGCTGCTCAACTCGAGCACCAGCGCCGATCTGGGCGGCGGCATTTCGGTCGATCAATACATCGGAAACCAGCTGCAAAAGGGCGGCTACAAGGGTCTCGTGAGCCTCAACCAAGGCACGTACGTGGTCAGCACCGGCCACCTGTCGTGGACCGCCGCCGGCGAGGTCGTCGATCCCAATCCCGATCCCGCCAGCGTCTTCAATCTCTACTTCAAAGGCCAGCTGCCTACCACCGTCGTGACCGGCATGGGCGGCATGGGCGGCGGGGCCGGCGGCGCGGGTGGCGCGCCCGTCAAC
>DASRLC010000207.1:0-5536 GCA_035648655.1 Polyangia bacterium | reverse complement strand
GTAAGGGGGCCGTGTGCCCGCGTGTGGAGAAACACCGTGTGCCCCGCCGATTGGCGCCTCCATTTCCACCATTCGACGTCATCACGCCGCCGCCCCGGGCCATCTCGACCGGCTTCACACCGGGCGTGCGAAATCGACGTTAAAATGAGACGGTCCCAATTACGCCCCGTTCGCTACAATCGAGGGCATGAATGCAACGGCACACGGGATCGCCCGAGACCTCGCCGAGAACCTGAACCAGCACCTACCACCAGCGATGAAGCCGGCCACCGCCGACGGCGCGAACGTCAAGTGTGGCTCCGGTGAGCCCCGCGGCAAGAATGCCCTCATCGTTTTGACGGGAGGCCCGAGCTTGTCACGGGACAGCCTCGGCCGTCCGCACAAGGAGTTCGTTCTCGACGCGTACCAGTTGGTGACGGAGATCGGCGCGCTCGGTCCGAACGAGACGCTGCCTCTGCTTTGGGTTCTAATGACGCGGAATCACCTGATCCAGTGGTGGCAGTCGCCTGCCGGAACCGCCCCATCTGTCGAGTCCATCACCGGCTCGGCCCATGGGACGATAGACTTGAGGAGGTAGCCGCGTCGGCAGAAGAAGCCCACGCCATCCAGGCACCGGGCTGGGCGTCAAGCCGGTATCTTCGGATGTACATACGACCGGCATTACGCCTTGAGTACCATTGAGCTTCCGTTAGAGTTGCAACTCAGCAGCGAATCGGCCTCTTTTCGCCTTCCCGGCACCTGGAATCTTGAGTGCCGATTCGTCGAATGTTGTCGCGGTTGCTCGCCATACCTCAGAACCGCCTCCGCGACCAAGACGCGGGAGGATCGTCCACGGTCCAACCTGGTCGCCAGGATTCCAGCGATCGCGATGCTGTTCAGGGGGCAAGCTTTCGAAGTACGACTCGAGCTCCGCGAGAGGCTCCCATGAGATCGAAAAAGTGCGACACAGTCGGCTTCTAGAACCGCACCTCCGGATCAGACCTTCAAGTTCCGCGAGCGCCCTCGTGCGGCTCACCAGGTCGCCCCAAAAGCATCAGGTTTCGGGTACGCCCCTGCATGAGAGACCCTGGACGGTGGCGGCCGGAAAGTTCGGCGAATGCCGTTTCCAGATTCCACTCGGGATCAACGTTCATGTGAGTTCACCGTAACGCTTCATCGCTTGACGACCAATCGGAAAGTTGCGACCCTTCACCGTTCCTGGGCGGCTGGCCCGATTTCAACCGAAAGCGATCTGAATGACCCACCATCTCGCCATTATAGGTGCCGGCCCGAAGGGCATAGCGATCTGTGCGAGGGCGGCGCTGCTTGCGAGCATCGGCAAGGCCGTACCTCAGATCGCCGTCTTTGAAAAACAGCAAGCCGCCGCTCAGTGGAACGGATCCTGTGGTTATACCGACGGGCAGCAGCGCCTTGGAACCTCCCCGGAGAAGGATGTCGGATATCCTTACCCCCAGAATTGGGGACCGACGGTCGCGAGAAGGATGCAAAGATTCTCCTGGCAGGCGTTCAATGTGCAAAAGGGGGCATACACGGATTGGATCGACAGAGGACGCCCGCAACCCCTTCATCGTGAATGGGCCGAGTATCTCACTTGGGTTCTGGATGAGGCTCGCGAGTTCGCGCGGCACGTCGGGCACGGCAACCTCATCACGGTCTACGATAGCGAAGTAACGGAGATCGGGTTAGCGGGATCAATGTGGACCATCACATCGTCCAACACTAGTCACTCGCAGGTTGCAAACGGTCTCGTAGTCACAGGCCACGGCGAGGTGGATGTTACCCCCATCAAACAGGTCATGTCTTCACGACCGGGCCGCGTCTTTACGGGTAAGGATTTTTGGTCGCGCCCGGAAGATGTGTCGCGAATCGCCCAAGGTTCGACAGTTGCAGTGATTGGGAGCGGAGAGACAGCGGCTGCGATTGTGGCGAAACTCGTCGAGCGTTTTGACCGAACGTGTCGAATACGCGTCGTCAACAGGCAACGGACGATATTCTCGAGAAATGAGACCTATCACGAGAATCGTTTCTATTCCGATCCGACAGACTGGGAACTGATGTCCGTTGAGGAGCGAGACCAGTTTCTAAAGCGCACCGACAAGAGCGTGGTGTCGCAACAGTACGCCGAAGCGGTAAGCTACGCTGAGCATCTTCGCCTCCAGGTGGTATCCGTAGAAGCGGATCCGAAAGGTCCAGGCATCCTGCTCAAGGCCTCCGGTGCGTCCGATGTTTCGGCTGACTACATTGTTTGGGCGGCCGGCTTCGATCCCCTGTGGTTTCGTGGCCGCATGACACCAGCAGGCAGGGCCTACGTATCTGCTGACCCACAAGTCGTCCGTCGCAAGATCGAATATGATCTGGGCGTGGCAGGTTTGCCGGACAACCTCAAGCTGCATCTGCCTATTCCCGGTAGAGGGGGAAGGCTCGCTGGGCTGGCGCGCAGTTGACAGATAGAAGATTATCGGCGTCCCGGAAGGGGGCTCCTCGGGCGACAAAATCGCGCTTGTTTCGCCTACCCCTCAACGTTTCAGCCCTCGGTAGCAGTAAAGAAGGAAGTGAGGAGCTACGGCGATTTGACCCGCGTCGTCGCGGCTTCGAGCTTCTTGGCCGCCGCATGTCAGGGAGGCGGTTCGCTCGGTCAATCCGGCGTGGCGGGGGCGGGGGGTGACTTCGAGGCTCGTCGCGTCCGCCCTTCTCTTCGCGGTCATCGGCGCCAGCAGGCCGGCGGTCGCCGAGCCCGCACTGGTCCCGGCACCGGCTCCGCCCATCCAGCCAACGGGGGCTCACCGGCGCGCCGGTGGGGTCCTCTTCATAGTCGCGGCGGCGCTCGCCGGGGCCTCGACCCATCTTCTCGTCCGGCCACGGGGAGAGGAACGACCTGAATCCCGATGCGGGAATCGCAGACACCGGCTTCGGAGGCCACAAGAGACGCAGCGTGGCAATTCGGTCTGGCGCAAAACATGTGAAATTCATAAGGTTTTTCGCCATGTCTTTAACACACCGCGCCGAGTCGAATCGCCTCATCACGCATTTGGGTATACGGAGGGTATACGGATTTTGGGCCGTCTCGCCTCATGACCAGTACCCCGCCACAGTAAAGGTGGCGGTTCAGGCAGTCGATCTTCGTAGCTGTTTCTTGCTGCTGATGCATCAGGCACCGCGTCCGCCAAACCGGATCGCCCCTCGGTGGACACCTCAAAACCGGCCATGGATGGACAGGTCAAAACCGGCCACCAGGGGAGCGTCCGAGACTGGTGATTTCTATCCCGCGGCTACCTCGTGACGCAAATCGGGCTGGACCTTGGTGCGCCAGCTGCGCGGGCCGCACTTTAGGACGTGAGCGTGGTGCAGGAGCCGGTCGAGGAGGGCAGTGACGGCGGCGTTGTCGCCGAGGAGCTTGCCCCAGTCGTCGACCGGCCTATTCGACGTCAGGATCGTTGAAGTGCGTTCGTAGCGTCGCATGACGAGCTCGAGCAGGTCTTCGGCGGCGGTGTGCGGCAGCTTGCGCATGCCCAGGTCATCGACGATGAGCAGCGGGACGGCGGCCATGTCGGCGAGGTAGTGCTTCCGCGTGCCGTCGAGGCCGGCGTCGGCGATCTCCTCGATGAGTACGTGAGCCTCGCGATAGATCACGCGGTGGCCCTGCTGGATCGCGGCGCGCCCGATCGCCTGGGCGAGATGGCTTTTGCCGGTGCCGGGCGGCCCGAGGAGCAGCACGTCTTCGCGCTGAGCGACGAAGCGGGCGGTTGCGAGCTCGTAGATCAATGGCCTGTTCATCTTCTTGTTGAAATCAAAGTCGAAGGAGTCGAGCGAGCGGTCCGCGTCTCGGAATCGTGCGGCTTTGATTCGACGACCCGAGAGTCGGTCTTGTCGCCGCAGCAGCTCGTCGGAGACGAGCGTCGAGATCAGGTCGATCGGCGCGAGTCGCTCTGTCTGTGCGTGACGCAATCGGGTTTCGAGGACGTCGGCCATTCCCGACAGTCGTAGTTTTCTAAGCGCGTGGTCGATCTCGACGAGGTTCATGCAGGGTCTCCTGTTTTGCGTTGGATGAGGTCGCGATACAGCGATAGGTGTCGGATGAGCGGATCGATCTGGCGCAGCGTCAGCGGCGCCGGCGGGCGGCGCTCGAGCCAGCGCCGCATGAAGCGGTAGCTGGGCGCGCCGAGGTCCAGCGCCGTCTTCGCCGCGACGTCGACGGTGGGTGCGCCGTGCTTCTTGGCCAGCGAAAGCACGCCCAGGATCCTCCGGACGCCGGGCTCGCCCTCGTGGCGGTGGATGTACTCGCAGACCGCGCCGACGTGCTGGCCGGCGCCGCGCGCACGACGGAGCAGTCCCTCGGTCGTCGTCGGCGTGCGCGAGGGCCGATCCTCGTCGAGGATTCGATGATGGCCGCGCTCCTGGCGTAAGTGCTCGCGCAGCAGCTCACCGGTCTTCGGATCGACGAGCCGCACACGCACGCCGTCCCACTGCACGTGCACTCGGCGGCCGATCCACCCGGGCGGCGCGCCGTAGTACGCGGCGTCGACCTCGACGCAGCCGTCGAGATGCACGGTCCGCTCGCCGTACTGATAGTACCGAAATGGCTCGACGGGCAGCGGCTGCAGATGCGGCTTCTCCTCGGCAAACATCACGGCGACCTGTCGCTTCGTTGTGCCGTGGATCCGCGTGTCGGCCCAGTGGGTCTCCCAGCGATCGAGATAGGCCTGCGCGTCTTCGATGCTCTCGAAGCGCATTCCTGCCAATGGCGTACGCTGCGCGTGGCCCACGCCGGACTCGACCTTGCCCTTGCGATCGGGGTCGCGCACGCGACAGGGCAGCGCGACGGCGCCGTAGTGGGCGAGCATGTCGCGGTACAGAGGATTGAGCGCCGAGTCGTAGATGTCGGGCGTGATGACGCCCTCGCGCAGATTGTCGAGCACGACCACCCGCGGGACACCGCCCAGCTGGCGGAAGGCGCGCTCGTGCAGCTCCGCCCAGACGCGCGACGAGGACTTCCAGGCCAGCAGTCGCACTGACTTCCGGCTGCACCCGAGCGTCAGCACGAAGAGCCGCACGCGCTTGTACTTGCCGCTCTCGCGATCGCGCACCATCGGCCCCTCGCCGTAGTCCACCTGCGCTTCCGCGCCAGGCGCCGTCACGATCACGACCCGCGCCTCCGGCGGCGCCGTCGCGCGCAGCCGGGCCATGAAGCGCTTCACGCTGGCGTACTTGCCCGGAAAGCCGTGGTCGTCGACCAGGTCCTGCCAGATCGCCATCGCGTTGCGACCGCGCGCGGCGGCCTCCTGGATCACCTCGCGGTACGGCTCGCACGCGCTCGACGACGGCGCCCGGCCTGGCTGCGGCATGGCCGCCGAGTCGGCGGACACCTCCCCCGTGGTGGCCGGTTTTGAATTCAGATCGGCCAAATTCCCCGAGGAAAAGCCGGTGGACACCCCCGCGCTGGTGGCCGGTTTTGGCGGCCAGACCCGCGGGCTACCGCCCGCGGACCGCACCGCGACCCCCGCCGCGCGCAGGTAACCGCTCGCCGTCTCCCGACGGA
>DASRLC010000206.1:0-4002 GCA_035648655.1 Polyangia bacterium | reverse complement strand
CGCCCTTTACGGTGGGCCGCTGGGCGACCCGGCCGGCGCCTATCGGGCCAGCCTGGCGCTGTTCGAGATCGATCCCGCCGACGCCCCCAACCGCGGCGCGCTGATCGGCTTTTCTGAAAGGGCCGGCGCGACCGCCGAGCTGTGCGACAAGCTGCGCGCCGCCTCCGAGGCCTCGACCGACCGGCACCTACGCCGCGATCTGCTGGTGATCGTCGCCGAGCTGGAAGAAAAGCGCCTCGGGCGGGCGCCGGAGGCCGAGAAGGTCTACGCGCAGATCCTGTTGGCCGAACCGCTGCACGAAGGCGCGTTCCGCGCGCTCGCTCGCCTCTACCGCGACGGCCAGCACTGGCCCGAGCTGCGCGCGCTGCTCGACACCCGCCAGCTCGCCTCGCTGGAGCCGCGCGAGCGCCTCGACCTGCTGGCCCAGATCGCCGAGCTCGACGAGTCGGCGCTGGGCGACTCCGAGCACGCGCTCGGCGCCTACGAGAAGATGTTGGAGCTCGATCCGGCCGACCTCCGCGCGCACCGCGGGCTCGATCGGCACTACGTCACGCAAGAGCGCTGGGGCGATCTCGAGACCCTGCTCGGAACGCGGGTCGGCTTGGCGTCTCCCTCGGAGGTGCCTGAGCTGGAGTTCCGGCGCGCCGATCTGCGCGCCGGTCACCTGGGTGACGTCCCGGGCGCGCTCGATCTGCTGGGAGAGATCGTCAAGACCGCGCCCAACCACGAAGGGGCGCGCCGCCTGCTCGAGAAGCTGCTGGCGGTCCCGTCCGAGCGCCAACGCGTGGCCAAGATCCTCCAGCCGGTCTACGAGTCGAGCGGGGCCTGGGCACGGCTGGCCGCGATCTTGGAGATCGAGCGCGAGCCTCTGGAAGGGGCCGAGGCCGCGGCGCTGCTGGCGCGGGTGGCCGACCTGCAGGAAAACCGCTTGCAGGCGCGCGGCCCAGCGCTGGCGACCTGGCGCCAGGTGCTGGCGGTCGATCCGGATCACCCCACCGCGCTGGCCGAGATCGAACGCCTCGGCACCACGCTGGAACGGTTCTCCGAGCTGGTGGACGTCTATCAAGAGTTGGCCTTCCGGCGCGACGCGGGCGATCTGAGCGGTCGGGCCGATCTGTTGGCCCGCGCGGCCAAGCTGTACGCGGGTAAGCTCAACAACCGACGGGCCGCCATCGATGCCTGGAAGCTGGTCCTCAACCTGGATCAGAACAACCTCGAGACGGCGGCGCCGGCCGCCGCGGCGCTCGAATCGCTGTACGCCGAGACCGACGACAACGCCAGCCTGGTCAAGATTCTGCAGCTCCAGGCCGGCTGGACCGACGCGCCCGCCACACGCAAGGCGCTCCTGTTTCGCATCGCCGGTCTCGAGGAGAAGGCGCTCGGGGACACCCAGGCCGCGGTGGCGACCCTGCGCGCCATCCTCGAGACGGAGCCGCAAGAGCGCGCGGCGATCGACGCCCTCGATCGGATCTTCGAGGCGGGCTCCAACCACCGGCAGCGGGTCGAGATCCTGCGCAAGCGGATCGACATGGCGGGCGACGCGGCCTCGCGCCAGGAGCTCTGGCGCCGGGTGGCCGGCCTGCTCGAGCGCGACGTGGGCGACGTCGACCAGGCCATCGCGGCCTGCGTCAGCATCCTCGACGAGAACCCCGAGGACGATCAGGCGCTCGAGACCCTGGCCCGCCTCTATCAACAGCAGGGCCGCCACCGCGATCGGCTGGAGATCCTCGATCGCCGCCTGGCGCTGCTCGCGCCGACGGCGCCGGAGCGGGTGGCCCTGCTGCGCGAGATCGCGGCGCTCTACGAAGGACCGCTCGGCGATCCGGCCGGCGCGCTCGATCGCTGGCGCGAGGTGCTCGAACGCGCACCGGCCGACCCGGCGGGCGTCGCGGCGCTAGAACGCTTCCTGGCCCCGGCCAACGCCGACGGTCTTCGCCTGGCAGCCGCGCAAGCGCTGGAGCCGATCTACGAACGGGCCGGTCGCTTCGCCGAGCTGGCCGGGATCGTCCGGATCTACGTCGAGAGTCAGACCGATTCGCGCGCGCGCCTGGCCGACCTGATTCGCCTGGCCGCGATCGAAGAGACCCGCCTGCGCGACACCGAGGCGGCGCTGGCCACCACCGCGCTGGCCATCCGCGACGCGCTCACCGAGGCGGAGCTGCCCGACCTGCTCGACGCCTACGAGCGGTTGGCGGGGCCAAATCGCCTGGCCGAGGTGACCGCGCTCTACCGCGACATCGGCCCCGACGTCCTCGACGAGGGGATCAAGCTGCGCCTCGATCGCACCATCGCGCAGGCGGCGACCACGCAGGGTGACGTCACGCTGGCGGCCGAATACCAGCGCCGCATCCTCGATCGGGTCCCCGACGACGACGCGGCGCTGGCGGCGCTGGAGCGGATCTACCGCGACGCGGGCGACCACCAGGCGCTCTACGAGATCCTGGTCCGGCGCGCCGAGCTGGCGCCCGATCCGTCGGTCGAGAGATCCCGGCGCCTGGCGCTCGGCGCGCTGGCCGAGACCGAGCTGCACCGCCTCGACGACGCCATCGCGGCCTTCGAGCGGGTGCTCCAGATCGCCCCGACCGATCGCGAGGCGGCGCAGGCGCTCGATCGGCTCTACATGAAGGCCGAGCGCTGGAGCGATCTGACCGTCCTGCTGCAGGATCTGCTGGAGCGCGGCGGCTTGCCCGAGCGCGAGTTGGTCGACCTCCGCTTCCGGCTGGCGCAGATCGAGCACGACCGGCGCAACGACCGCGAGGTCGCGCTCGACCACCTGCGCCTGGTGCTGCGCGGCGATCCCGACCACCCGGGTGCGATCGCGATGCTCGAGGGGATGCTCGACGACATCGCCGTGCAGGGCGCGGCCGCCGCGCTGCTCGAGCCGGTCTACGCGGGACGCCAGGACTGGCCGTCACTCATCAAGATCGGCGAGATTCGGCTGCTGCAGGTCGAGGAGTCGTCCGAACGCCTGGCCTGGACCAAACGGATCGCCCGTCTGTACGAGGAGCAGCTCGAGGACTACGAGAGCGCGCTGCGCTGGTACGGCAAGGTCTTCCAGGAAGCGCCCACCGAGCGCCAGAGCACCGAGCCGCTGCTGCGACTGGCCGAGACGCTCGATCGCTGGCAGGACGCCGCCAGCTTGCTGGCCAACTATCTCGACGACGAGATCGGCGAAGAGCCGGCCGTGCTCGACATCGTGCGCCGGACCGCCGAGATCTTCGATCTCCAGCTCGGCCGACGCGCCGAGGCGCAAAAATACTACCGGCGGCTCTACGACGCGCGTCCCGACGATCGCGGCGTGGTGCAGCTCTACGAGGGCGCGCTCGAGCGCTGGGGCGCCTGGGCCGAGCTGCGCGAGTTCATCGACGAGCAGGCGGGTCGCGCCGTCGATCCGGCGGCCCGCATCGCGCTGCTGCGCCGAAGCGCCAAGCTGGACGAAGAGCGGCTCGACGATCGCAATCGGGCCATCGGGACCCTGCGCGAGGCGCTGGAGGCCGACCCCGCCGATCGCGCCACCGCCGCCGAGCTCGAACGCCTGCTGTCGGAGGCCGGGCAGTGGCATGACCTGGCGGATCTGCTGACCTCCAGCCTCGATCGCATCGCCGAAGGGGCGCCGCGCGACGCGGCGACGCTGCGTCTGGCGGGTATCCTGGCCGAGCAGATCGGCGACGCCGGTGGCGCGGTCGATCGCTATGCCGAGATCCTGTCGCGCGAGTCGGCCACCCGCGACAACTCGGCCGCGGCGGCCGTGGCCGCGCTCGAGGCGCTGGCCCGCGACGCGGAGCAGCGCTACCGGGTGGCGGTCATCCTCGAGCCGGTCTACCGCCGCAGCGGCGATCTCGCCAAGCTGGTCGGCTCGCTGGGGGCCCAGCTCGAAGCGGCCGACGATCGGACCGAGCGCATCCGCGTCCTGCGCGAGATGGCCGACATCCATCAGCGCCTGGGCCGGCTCGATCTGGCCTTCGAGAGCCGCAGCCGCGCCTGGCTGGCCGACGTCGAGTC
>DASRLC010000205.1:0-5395 GCA_035648655.1 Polyangia bacterium | reverse complement strand
GGGCTCGGGCCGGCTGAGCCGTCCCTCCCCCGACGCGGGCGGCGTCGCGGCGCGCGGCGCCACGCTCCCCGCTTCGAAGGCGACCAACACCACCGCTGCCGCTCGCCATCTGCCGCTGCCGGGTCTCATCGGTGCGGGTGGAAGAACGGGAGCTTCTTGGGCGGCGGGCGTTTCTTCAAGGTCACCGCGACCTTGCGGTCCTTGGTGCTGTGGACGGAGACCTTGCGGGTGGCCGGTTCGAAGCCGTGCTTGATGAGCAGCACCTCGTAGGTATTGCCGGTCTTGAAGTGCAGGTTGATCGGCGTTCGCCCCAGCACCCGCGCCTTGGTACGCACGACGGCGCCGCTGGGCGCGCTCGTGAAGTGCAGGACGGCTGTCTCGACCCGCGGGGCGTCGGCCTCCGCCTTGGCGGCCGCCTTGCGCGATTTGCCGGCCGGCTTGGGCTTGGCGGCGGCGCTGGCCTCGGCGTCGTCCTCGCCGATTACGGCGTCCTCGGCGTCGGGCACCGCATCCCGCAGCAACGCCTCTTCGTCGGGCTCGTCGTCGTCGGGCTCGGCGGCCTTTTTCGCGGTAGGCGCCGCCTTACCCTCCGCGAGTTGGGGATGGGTATCTGCGTCGACCGGGACGCCGGCCGAGGCCGTGGGCTCGGCCGCCCCGTCGACCACCGCCAGCGGCTTCGGCGAAGGCGACGCCGTCATGGCCGTCGGAGCCGCCACCACCGCGGCCGGCTTCTCCGCCGCGTGCTGCGCCTGGGGCGCCGGCGCGGCCGGTGACGCCCCCGCGGCCGGAACCGCGGGCGTCCGCTCGACGGCGGCATCGTTGCCGAGCCCGAGCGCCCGCATGACGCCCCTCTTTTGGGCCCAGCCGCTCAGGTAATGAAACCCGACCACGCCGCCCAGCGCCAGCGTGACCCCCAGCCAAAAGCCGCCCGATCGCCGCCGCCCCGCCGAGGTCTTGCTCGGTTTGGCGATCTCCGCGGTCGAGCCCCCCTTGGGCGGCTCGGGCTTGGCGTCGCCGCGCGGCGCGCCTTTGAAGTCCGGCGCCGACGGGCGCGCGGCCTCGGTGTGCCCGGCCGAGGAATCGAGATCCCCCAGCTCGAACGACGTCCCGGCCGACAGATCGGTCCCCATGACGTCCTTCACGGTGCCGCTGTCGTCGCGGCGCTGCTTGCCTATCGGCAGCGCGCCGTCGCGGCGGGCCAGCTGCACCAGCCAGGCCTTGAGCTCCGTCTGCCCCGCCGACTGAAACTCGGTGCGCAGAACCCGCTCGACGTCGGCCAGCATCTCGTCGGCGCTCTGATAGCGCTCGCTCGGCGCCAGCCGCATCGCCCGTAGGATGATGCCGGAGACGGAGTCCTGCAGGGCCGGCTTGACGTCGCGGGGCGGCGCGAACTCCGCCTTTTGGACCCGCATGAGCGACTCGAGATCGTTGTTGGCCTCGAACGGGAGACGATCGGTCATCGTCCGATACAACAAAGACCCGACGGAGAAGATGTCGGAGCGGCGGTCGACCGGACTTCCTTGGGCCTGCTCGGGCGACATATAAGCGACCTTGCCCTTGATGACGCCGGCCGCCGTCTGCTCGCGCTTGCGCTGGGCTTTGGCGATCCCGAAGTCCGCCACCTTGACCTCCCCCTCGCCGCTCAGCAGGACGTTATTGGGGCTGATGTCGCGGTGGACGATCCCGAGCGGCTTGCCGTCGCGCGCCTTGCCGTGGGCATAGGCCAGGCCACGGCAGACCTCGGCGACCACATAGAGACCCAGCGCCGTCGGCCAGACCATCGCGGCCGCGTGCGCGCGCTGGAGCACCTTTTCGAGATCCCAGCCGTCGACCAGCTCCAGCGCCAGAAAGTAGCGCCCCGCCGCGACCCCGAGATCCAGGACCTGGACCACGTTGCCGTGCTGCAGGCTCATCGAGATGTGGGCCTCGTCGAGCAACATGTTGCGGAACTGCGGATCGGCCGAGTACTGCGTCAGGATGCGCTTGAGCACCACCGATTTTTCGAAGCCCTCCGCCCCATGCTGCAGGGCCAGAAAGATCTCGGCCATCCCGCCGTCGGCCAGCTTGCCCAGGATGGTGTACCGCCCGTGTGACGCCATGCGAGGCCGATAAGGTAGCACTCTCGCTCTCGCGCGGGTGGGATGGGCGCCGTCGTCGTTAGGGCGTGGGACCGGCCGGCTCCGTCGGGGCGGCTGGGGTATCATTCGCGCATGTTCAAGATCTACGGACGCCTGGCCGCGCAATCGGTGCGCCTGGCGTTGCGGGGGTGGCCGGCCGCGCTGGCGTTGCTGGTCTACGCCATCGTGTTCCAGCTCTCGGCGGGGATGCTCGGCCAGCTGGGGATGGCCGGCGGCTTCATCACCGGCTTCGTGATCGCCTTCCTGACCTCGAGCTATCTGCACCTGCTGTCGCTGGTGGTGGCGGGCCGTCCGGTTCGCCTGGGCGACTTTCGCGAGAGCTTTCGTGCCCGCTTCTGGGACGTGGTGAGCGTGCTGTTCGCGCTCTGGATCATCGAGCTCGGCGTGGGGTTTCTGACCTCGGGCGCCGGCGAGCGCGGCCAGATCGTGATGGTGCTGGTCGGCCTGGCGATGGCGGTCTTCTTCAACCCGGTGCCCGAGCTGATTTATCTCGGCCAAGGGCAGGTCCGGTCCTTCGCGCTTCTCGGCGCTGCCGCCCGCTTCATCTCGGCGCACTGGCCCGAGTGGCTGGGCCCGAGCGCCCTGTTCGCGGCCGCCATCCTGGTCCCGAGCGGCCTCATGCAGGGTGGCCCCTTCGCGGCGCGCCTGCTCAACATGCAGGCCCTCTTCTCGATGCAGGGTCTGGTGGTGACCGTGCTGGTGATTCCCAACTGGCTCAAGCCGATCATGCTGATCTTCATCACCTGGGCCATGGTGTTCCGCGGCCTGCTCTTCATGGAGCTGGCGACGGGGCGCAGCCGCCGCATGCGCCAGTGGTCGGCGTAGTGGCGATCGATCGCTTCGGCATCGACGATGGCTATTACGACGCGCGCGGCGTCCACCACGCGACCTCGACCGCCACCCGCGCCGCTTTGCGGTCGGCGATGGGCGGCCCGGTCGATGCCGAGACGCCCGAGGCCGAAGGCCACGCGCGCGTGCGCCTCCTGCTGCCGGACGGCGATCGCTCGCTGCCGACCGGCGGCGATCTGATCTACGAAGACGGCACCCAGCGCCCCGTCGACGGCGAGCTGCCCGACGATCTTCCGGACGGCTACCACCAGCTCCTGCCCCGGGGCGGCGGCGAGACGCTCTTGATCGTCAGCCCGGGCCGCTGCCATCTCCCCGACGATATCTCGACCTGGGGCTTCGCGGCCCAGGTCTACGCGGCACGCTCGCGCGGGAGTTGGGGGATCGGCGACCTCGGCGATCTGGCGCGGCTCGGACGCTGGACGCGGCGCCTCGGCGGCGGCGTCGTGATGGTCAACCCCTTCTGCGCCGCGACGCCTGTCCGGCCCATCGAGCCCAGCCCCTACTACCCGTCGAGCCGGCGGTTCGGCAACCCACTCTTCCTGAGGGTCGAAGAGGTTCCCGGCTGGGAGCACCTAGATTCCCGCCGCCGCGAGCCGTGGGTCAACGCCGGCCACGCGCTCAACGCCAGCCGACGGATCGATCGCGACGCGATCTTCCAGCTCAAGATGGAGGCGCTGGAGGCGATCTTCGCGCGCTTCGAAGGCGAGACCGGCTTTGACTGGTACCGCTCCGGACAGGGCCAGGCGCTGATCGACTTTTCGACCTACTGCGCGCTGGCCGAGCGCCACGGCAAGGATTGGCGGCGCTGGCCGGCCGAGGTGCGGCGGGCCGACAGCGCCGGGACGGCGGCCTTTCGGGTCGCGCACCGCGAGCGGGTGAGCTTCCACACCTGGCTGCAGTGGCAGCTCGACACCCAGTTCGAGCAGGCCGCGCAGACGATCGCCATCATGAACGACCTCCCCATCGGCCTCGACGTCGCGGGGGCCGACGCCTGGTGCTGGCAGGATCTGCTGGCCAGCGAGGTCTCGGTGGGCGCGCCGCCCGACGAGTTCAACGCCAACGGCCAGGACTGGGGCCTCACGCCGTTCGTCCCCCAGCGCCTCCGCGCCGCCCGCTACCAGCCGTTCATCGAGACCATCCGGGCCATGATGCGCAACGCGGGCGGGCTGCGGATCGATCACGTCATGGGCCTCTTCCGCCTGTTCTGGATCCCGCGCGCGCTCGGGACCAAGGCCGGGGCCTACGTGCGCGGACGCGCCGAAGAGCTGCTGGCCATCGTGGCGCTCGAGAGCCAGCGGGCACGCGCCTTCGTGGTGGGCGAGGATCTGGGCACCGTCGAACCGGGCGTCCGCGAGCACCTGGCCCACCACCGGATGCTCTCCTACCGCCTGCTCTACTTCGAGCCGATGGCGCCCGCCGCCTTCCCGGAGCTGGCGCTCTCCAGCGTCACCACCCACGATCTGCCGACCATCGCCGGTCTGTGGACCGGGGCCGACGCCGCGGCCCAAACACGGATCGGGATCGATCCCAACGAGGTGGGGACCAAAGAGCTGCGCGACAAGCTCCGCCACCTGGGCGGCCTGGCGGAGGACGCGCCGCCCGAAGTGGCCATCGAAGCCACCTACCGCGCGCTCGCCAAAGCTCCATCGCGAATTCTCCTGGCGACACTGGACGACGCGGTGGCCGAGGTCGAACGACCAAACCTGCCGGGCACCGTCTCCGAGCGGCCCAACTGGTCCTTGGCGCTGGAGTCGCCGCTCGAGGAGATCGAAGGGCGCGAGCTGCCGAGGCGCATCGCGGCGGCGCTGGCCCGCGACTGAGATCTTCGCGCAACCGCTTCGCCGGCCGTGCCCGCGGCGGCGACCGGAGTTATCATCTTTCCATGATTTCAGGCCCCCGCTCGACGGGCTTCTTTTGCGCTTCGTTGTTCGTGTCTTCGGTCTTGTTCGTGGGAACCGGTTGCGCCGGCAAAAGCGGCGGCGGCCCGACCGGCGGCGCGAAATCGCCTGGCACGGCAGGTAGCAGTGACCCCGGTGCGGCGGGCACCGGCGGATCGACGACCAGCGGAAACGGAGGGACGGGCGGCTCCGCCGGAAACGGCGCGGCGGGGAGCGGGACCACGGGCCTCGCCGGCACCGCCGGAGGCGCGGGCGCAGCCGGACGTGCGGGTACCGTAGGAACCGGCGGCGCGGGAACCTCAGGCGGCACGGGGACGGCCGGCGGCGCGGGCACGAGCGGCCCGGGCGGCACCACCGGAAGCGCGGGCGCCGGCGGCGCGGCGGGCGGCGGCAGCGGCGCGGGCGTGGCCGGCGGGGATCCCTGCTCGACGCGGCCGGGGCTGATCTTTTGCGACAACTTCGAGGCCGCGACCGGCACCGTCCCGCCGACCCCTTGGACCACCACCGGAA
>DASRLC010000204.1:0-6710 GCA_035648655.1 Polyangia bacterium | reverse complement strand
CGGGGGAATTTTGGACATGACCGCAGCCACATCACCGAAGAAAGTCGTTCTCGCCTATTCCGGCGGGCTGGACACCTCGATCATCCTGACGTGGCTGCGGACCACCTACGGGTGCGAGGTGGTGACGTTCACCGCCGATCTCGGCCAGGGCGAAGAACTGGGGCCGGCGCGGGAAAAGGCGCTGCTGCTGGGCATCCGCGAGGAAAACATCTTCGTGGAAGACCTGCGCGAGGAATTCGTCCGCGACTATGTGTTCCCGATGTTCCGGGCCAATACGGTCTATGAGGGCGCCTATCTGCTCGGGACCTCGATCGCCCGCCCGCTGATCGCCAAGACCCAGATCGACATCGCCCGCAAGGTCGGGGCCGACGCGGTCTGTCACGGGGCCACCGGCAAGGGCAACGACCAGGTCCGCTTCGAACTGGCCTACTATGCCCTCGAGCCCGACATCCAGGTGATCGCGCCGTGGCGGGAGTGGGCGTTCAGGAGCCGCGAGGCCCTGCTGGCCTTCGCCGAGGACCACCAGATCCCGATCGCCAGGGACAAGCGCGGCGAGGCCCCGTTCAGCGTCGACGCCAATCTGTTGCATTCCTCCTCGGAGGGGAAGGTACTGGAGGACCCGGCCGTCCCGGCGCCCGAGTTCGTCCATATGCGGACGATCGCCCCGGAGGACGCGCCGGATCGCGCCACCGAATTCACCTTGGCTTTCGAGCGTGGCGACCCGGTCGCCATCGACGGCGAGGCCCTGTCGCCGGCCGCCCTGCTCACCCGGCTCAACCAACTCGGCCACGACAACGGCGTCGGGCGCCTCGACCTGGTGGAGGGCCGGTTCGTCGGCATGAAGTCGCGGGGGGTCTATGAGACGCCCGGCGGGACGATCCTCCTGGCCGCCCACCGGGGCGTCGAATCGATCACCCTCGACCGGGGCGCCGCCCACCTCAAGGACGAGCTGATGCCGCGCTACGCCGAGCTGATCTACAACGGCTTGTGGTTTTCGCCGGAGCGGGAGATGCTGCAGGCGGCGATCGACCACTCGCAGGCGATGGTCGCCGGCGAGGTGCGGGTGAAGCTCTACAAGGGCAATGTCTCCGTGGTCGGACGATCGAGCCGCTTCTCGCTCTACGACCAGGATCTGGTGACCTTCGAGGAAGGCCAGAGCGGCTACGACCACCGCGACGCGGCCGGCTTCATCAAGCTCAACGCCCTGCGGCTGCGGGTCAAGGCGCGAAGGGATGAGCGGGCCGCGGGGAAGAAATAACCACGAAAGCTCTTCGCGCAAAGCGCGAGATTCATCCGCAGATGACACAGATGGACGCAGATCGAGGCGGAGCCGTCGGTGGTGACTGGGTCCGCGCCGCATGACTTTCGCACCGCCATAGACAGGGAGGTCCGAACCAGATGGACATTTGAGTTAAAATGACCATTGATATGTCCATAAGCCTGGAGGTGTCGATGAGCAGTTACAGCGTGGCGGACGCCAAGGCGGGTCTGCCGCGCCTGATCAACCGGGCGATGGCCGGCGAGGAGGTCGTGATCACCCGCCACGGCAAGCCGGTGGCGGAGTTGCGTCCGACCCGTCGCCACGATCCGAAGGCGGCGAAGGCGGCTTTGGAGCGCCTGCTGGCCGCCCGTGTCACCCTGCCGCCGGGGGCGCCCAACTCCGTGGAACTGCTGAACCTGATCTACGACGAACCGGGCGTGTGAGCCTGTACCTGGACGCCAGCGTTCTCGTGCCGACCCTCATCGATGAGAGCGGGAGCGAGGCGATCTTCGCCTTTCTCGCCGCCGCCGACGAGGCCATCGTGGTCAGCGATTTCGCCGCCATGGAGGTCGCCTCGGCGCTGTCTCGCCTGGTCAGAATGAAATACCTGACCGGCGCGGGCGCGGAGGCGTTGCTGCGGGAGTTCGATTCCTGGCGAGCGATCGCGGCGACGGGTTCGGCGTTGCAGGGTTCCGATGCCCGGCTCGCGGACATATTCGTGCGTCGGTTCGACCTCGGGCTGAGGGCGCCCGACGCCCTGCATCTGGCCCTCTGTCGGCGAGACAACCATGGCCTGCTGACGCTGGATCGGCGACTGGCGGCGGCGGCCGAGGCCTTGGGTGTCGCCGTGCGCCGGGTGGCCTGAGCTTGGAGAAGGCGCCCCTATGCCATCCGATCTTTCGATGATCGAAAACCACCTGTGGCGGGCGGCGGACCAGCTGCGCGCCAACGCCGGGCTGCTGCCGTCGCAATATGCGCGGCCGGTTCTGGGCCTCCTATTCCTGCGCTACGCCGACGAGCGGTTCAGCGCGATCGAAAAGCGCCTCGCGCCCCGCGCCGGCAGCCGGATCAGGCCGGGACCGGACGACTACAAGACCGAAGGGGCGATCTTTCTGCCGGCCGAGGCGCGGTTCTCCCACCTGCTGCGCCTGCCGGAGGATGCCAACCTCGGCCGGGCGCTCTCCAACGCCATGAAGGACATCGAGGACCACAACCCCGATCTCGCCGATGTTCTTCCCAAGGACTACCAGTCGATCCCCGACGAGGTGATCATCGAGCTGCTGCGCATCCTCCATCCGCTCGATTTCGCCGGCGACGCCTTCGGCCAGGTCTATGAGTATTTCATGGGGGCTTTCGCCAAGGAGACCATGCAGAAGGGCGGCGAGTTCTACACCCCCGCTTCGGTGGTCAGGCTGATCGTCGAGATCCTCGAGCCCTATCACGGCCGCATCCTCGATCCGGCCTGCGGCTCGGGCGGCATGTTCGTCCATTCGGCCGAGTTCGTCCGCCGGCACAAGAAATCGCCGGACCAGGAGCTCTCCATTTTCGGCGTCGAGCGCACCCGCGAGACCTGGCGGATGGCGCGGATGAACCTCGCCATCCACGGCCTCTCCGGCCGCATCCTCGACGCCGACGCCTATCGCGAGCCGATCTTCGAGGAGGTGGGCGGCTTTGACTTCGTGATGGCCAATCCGCCGTTCAACGTCTCCGAACTCGACAAGTCCAAGCTCTATGACCGCGACGGCCGCTACCCCTTCGGCGTGCCCACCGTGGACAACGCCAACTACGTCTGGATCAGCCTCTTCCACGCCAAGCTGAACGCCACCGGTCGGGCCGGCTTCGTGATGGCCAATTCGGCCGGCGACGCGCGGGGCAGCGAACTGGCGATCCGGCGGGGGCTGATCGAGAGCGGCTGCGTCGATGTGATCGTCGCCACCAGCCCAAATCTGTTCATGACCGTGACCCTCCCCTGCACCCTGTGGTTCCTCGACCGCGGCAAGGCGAAAGGGCCGCGTGGCGACCAGACCCTGTTCATCGACGCCCGCCACATCTTCCGCCAGGTCGACCGGGCGCGGCGGGAATTCACCGACGCCCAGATCGAGGCGATCGGCAACATCGTCCGCCTGTGGCGCGGCGAGCCGGCCGAACTCTTTTTCGGTTCGGAGGGATGGCTGCGCGAGCGGTTCCCGGACTTGGCCTGGCGCGACGTCCCCGGCCTCTGCCGGGTGGCCACGCGGGCCGAGATCGCCGCCCAGGGCTGGTCCCTCAACCCCGGCCGCTACGTCGGCGTCGCGCCCGGCGAAGCCGATGACGAGGATTTCCGTGAGAAGCTCGAGGCGCTGCACGAGGAGTTGGAGGCGCTGAACGTCGAAGCGGCGCGGTTGCAGGGGGTGATCGCGGGGAACTTGGCGGAAGTGCTGGGGTGAGGGGAGCGCTTTCCGATGTTTGCGAGTTCATCGTCGATTGCGAGCATAAGACCGCGCCGCTGACCGCAGAAGGCGCACCGTCGATCCGCACGCCCAACGTCGGGCGCGGGCGTCTCCTGCTCGACAGCGTAAACAGAGTTTCCACCAAGACATATGCCGCTTGGACAAAGCGCGCTCGACCGCAGGCCAACGACATCATCATCGCTCGGGAAGCCCCGGTCGGAAACGCCGCGATCATTCGCGAGGGCCAAGTTGTTTGCCTGGGTCAACGCACGGTTCTGGCGCGGCCGAACCCCCGGCTGATCGATCCAGACTATCTCGTCTACTTCTTGCTCGCGGAATATTGCCAGTCGCGGTTTCGCGCAGTCTCCCAAGGGGCGACGGTGGCGCATTTGAACATGAAGGACATCCGGGAACTGGCGTTGCCGGATCTGCCCTCGCTGGCCGCCCAACGTCAGATTGGCTCTCTGCTGGCAGCCTACGACGACCTGATCGAAGCGAACCAGCGGCGGATCGCGATCCTGGAGGAGATCGCGCGGCGGCTGTTCGAGGAATGGTTCGTCCGGTTCCGGTATCCGGGGCATGATTCTGAGACGCTCGTCGAGACCGATCTTGGGAGCACACCGGAAGGCTGGAAACGGACGGTCGCTGGGGAGCTCATAGAGTTCGACCCGCGGACACGTGTGGAAAAGGAGGGCGTGAAGACCTTCGTTCCGATGGGATCGCTCTCGACCACATCCATCGCCATTTCCGAGTGGGAAACGCGGAGCGGAAATTCGGGATCGAAATTTCAGAACGGCGACACCCTGCTGGCGCGGATAACCCCCTGCCTCGAAAATGGGAAAACCGGCTACGTGGATTTCTTGGGGGCGAACGAAACCGCGTTCGGATCGACCGAGTACATCGTGATGAGAGGTCGGTCCGTGCCGGCGACGTTCGTGCAGCTCCTGGCTCGCTCCGAACGGTTCAGGGCCGCCGCCATAGGTTCAATGGGCGGCTCCGACGGTCGCCAGCGCGCTCGGGCCGAAGCTCTGGAGAAGTTCGAGATCGCGGCGCCGCCCAAGCCTTTGATCGACCAATTCGACCGGGTCGCGGCGCCAATGTTCGCGGCGGTCAGATGTCTGACCGACCAAAACGCCCGCCTCCGCGCCGCCCGCGACCTGCTCCTACCAAAGCTGATTTCGGGTGAGATCGATGTCGGCGCCATAGCCTGAACGGCGCGACAGAAGTCCGCCGCGGCCAAACGTCAGCGGTCGGTGTAAGGGGTATTCGCGGCGAGGGGCGGCCTGGCCGCGGAGCCGGTCGGCGTGTGAATGGCGTCGGCGTGAGCCTTCAATTTCATCAGAACGTCCTCGGCCGGCAGCCCGGCGCCTGCGAGACGAATGGTGGCTTCGAGTTCGGCGGCATACCCATCCCAGAAGGGTTCGTATTGGGAATGGATCGCGCCGGCTTCCAGTTCGTCAGCCAGCAACGAGCTCAGGCGTGCGCACTCCAGGAAAATTACGCGGTCAAGAGGCGAGGCCCCCGCGGCGGCGGCATTGCACTCGCTGCGCACGCTTTCGTAGGTATGCTTTGAAAAATGGCGTCGGGATTCAACGGCGCTTCGAATTGAATCGGCTATCCTGGCCGCGATCGTGTTCAAACGAATTGATGCTCTTGGAACAGCGAGAAAAGCTTCACATTCTTGCTGAGAAGATAGTCCTCCGCTCCCTTTTCGCGGTCAACTATGACCAAAGCGGTGTCGATGGTGGCGCCCAACTCACGCGCCGCCTCAATGGCCTGCATGATCGAACCGCCCTTCGTGGCCACGTCGTCCACGACGACGACGGTCTTGCCCTCAAACGATTCGCCCAGCGACAATCCTTCGATTCGCTCTCCCGTGCCGTGCGCCTTGGCCTCCTGACGGACGAAGAACGTGCGCAGAGGTCGATCTTCGGCGAAGCTGATGGCCGCGACCGCTCCCAGAGTCGGCACCGCCCCGAGCGCCAGTCCCCCGACGAACTCCGCGCCACATTTGTGGGCAAAATCGAGAACCTCCAGCGCCACCAGGTAGCCCCCCCGGGGATCCATGATCGTGGCTTTCATATTGAAATAAAGGTCACTCTCGATACCGGAGGCGAGCTTGAAATGACCCCGCCGGAATGAACGGTTGCGAATGATCTCGAACAGTTCGTCATGCCGACCGGACTCATTCCTGGCTGATCGAAGCTGCACGACCGTCATCCACGCCCCCTCGAATCCAGGCGCCCGCGCAATGGTGTTGATCGCGCGGGCCATGATTCGTTCCTACGCCAGGATGAATCCGCCGGAGTCAAGTTTCAAGTCCCGTTCTCCACGGCGTTTTGTGCGGTCATCCACGGCCCATACACCGCGACCGCGCTCCGCCCGTGGTGGTGTCCCCGGTGACGCCCTGGCTCGGCGGGTCGGGCATCGGGCGCAGTTTATCGCCGCAGAGACACAGTCGACGAACGGCGCCATACAAACTCGGTAGCGCTCGGCGAAGGGGCTCCCATGGCCACGCTTGGAGACGAGATTGCATCCTACAAGAGAATGCTTCCGCAACTCAGGCGGGATCACGGATCGGGCTGGTCCTGGTGGCCGACGGCGAGCTGGTGGCCACGTTCCCAGAATTTTCCGCCGCCGCCCGGTACGCGACGAGCACTATGGCAAGAGGGAAGTCCTGATCCGCCACACCGACGAGGTGCGGGAGACCCCGCTCATCCTCATCGAGCGTGTCGCGGACCAGGAGGTTGACGACTTCGCGACCTGAGCCGTCTATTCGTCCGGATGTGATCCAACCTTGATCGGCATGCATCGCGGCGCTCGATCTCGATGGGGAGGTCAAATGACCACGCCCGCACGCACTATCGGCAGCGACTTGGAGGCGGTTGACGCCTATGAACTGATCGCCGCCGACTACGAAGAGATTCCCGAGCTGACCGAGGAATGGTTCGCTCGCGCGGAGGTGCACGAAGGCGGCAAGCCGGTGCGGCGCGGACGTCCAAAATCGGAGAGTCCCAAGA
>DASRLC010000203.1:0-8653 GCA_035648655.1 Polyangia bacterium | reverse complement strand
ACGCTTGGCTGGCGGTGCTCGACGTCGATCCGCTCGACGGGCACGCCGCGGCCTCGGCCGAGCGTTTCTTGGTGGCCGCCGGCGATTGGGAGCGTTGCGCCGATCTGCTGGCCTGGTCGGTGGCGCGGGCCGGCGCCGACGCCCGCGCCGAGCCCGAGGCGAAAGCCACCCGCACGGCGCTCCTTTGGCGCCTGGCGGAACTCCGACGCGCGCGGCTCGGCCAGACCGACGAAGCGCTGCGCCTCTACGCCGATCTGACGGCGGCGGGGCGATCGCCGCTCGGACCGCTCGACGATTCGCCCACCTTGAGCGCGTTCGTACGCCGGCACCACGGGTTGGCGGTCGAGACGGCCCGCGCCACCGCCGCCCCTTCGCCGGCCGATCGCGCCCGGGCGCTGGTCGATCGGGCGGGGCTGTTGGCGGCGGCCGGCCGCGCCGACGACGCCGAGCGGGATGCGCTCCTGGCCGTCGACCTCGATCCGCGCAACATGGAGGCGCTGGCGGCGCTCGAAAAGCTGTTCGACGGGTCGGCCCGCGCGCGAATCTTGGCCGACGAGCTGGGTCGGCGGGCGGCCAAGCTGGGGCCGCCGGTCGCGGCGCCGCTCTTCTACGGTCGTGGGCGGGCGGCCGCGCGGGCGGGCGACAACACGGCCGCGCGCGAGGCGTACCGGCGCGCGATGTCGCTCGATCCGACGTTGGCCGAGCCGATCGCGGCGCTGGGCGCGTTGGCGGCGCGCGAGGGGGACTGGTCGGAGGTGGCGGCGCTCCTCGAGAGCGAGGTGAACCTCGCCACCTCGCCGGCGCGCAAGGGTGCGCTGTTGCTGGAGCTGGCGGTGGTCTACGGCGATCGCCTGGGCAATCCGGCGCGGGCGGTGTCGCTGCTCGAGACCGCGGCGCCGCATTTTCGCGATGAGCCGCGGATCTTCGATCTGGGCGCCCGGTTCAACCTGGCGGCCGGAAATTGGCAGGCGGCGGCGGTGGCGCTCGATCACATCGGGACCCGCAACGCGCCGATCACCGGGGCGGCAGAGCGCTACTTCGCGGTGGGCGCGGCGGCCGAGGCGGCCGGCGAGGTCGATCGCGCGCTGACCCTGTATTCCCGCTCCTATTCGCGCGACGGCACGTTCCGCCCCACGCTGGAACGTCTGAGCCAGATCTGTTTCGAGCGCGGTCAGTGGGACAACGCCTGGAAGGCCACCGAGGCGCTGCTCGACCGGCACGGCGCCGCGCTCGAGCCCGAGGCGCGGGCCACGGCGCTGGCACGTTCGGTGTTGGCGGATCTGCACCTCGGCCAGCGGGCGGCGGCCGTCGCCAAGTTGGGGGAGATCGTGACGCGGGGGCCTTCGTATTCGCCCGAGGCTGGGATCCGCGACGTCGCCGAGAGCTGGGCCGGCATGCACCTCGAACCCCGCCTGCTGGTGGGTCTCGAGGCCCGGCGACGGGAGCGGGTGCTGCGACGGGCGCGCGAGGTGCTGGTGCTCACCGAGGCGCCGTCGAATACCGCCCGCCGGCAGGCGCTGGAGGTGTTGGGGGCGCTGGCGATCGCCGACGGCCGCTGGGAGGACGCGCTGGTGGCCCTCGAACCGCTGGGGGACGATCCTGCCTTCGAGCCCAATCGGCGGGCCGAGTTTTTGATTGCGGCGGGCGACGTGATGGCCCGCCGCTACGGCGACGGGGAGGTCGCGGAGCCGTTCTACGAACGGGCGCGGGCGCTCTGGCCCACCAATCCGCGATTTGCGCGACCCGCGGAATAATCCGCGCGCGGATTGGTGAGGTTTGTTTGTTGGGCCGGGCTTGTGTTACAAGTCGGTTCATTGCAGCCAATCGGCTGCTAACAAGTCCCCCAGAAAGGATACGTTCGATATGAGATACCTCCGGAAACTCTTGGTCGTCGCGTTGCTATCAGGAGGCTTGGCGATCGTCGCCACCTCGAGCGGATGCAGCAGCGACAACAACAATCCAACTGGCGCCGGAGGCGCTGGGGGTACGGCCGGTGCGGCCGGTGGTCACGCCGGCGCTGCAGGCGGCGCGGCCGGTGGAACGACTGGCGCGGCCGGTGCGGCCGGTGGAACGACTGGCGCGGGCGGCGCGGCCGGTGGAACGGCTGGCGCGGCCGGCGGAACGGCTGGCGCGGCCGGTGGAACGACTGGCACGGGCGGCGCGGCCGGTGGCACGGCTGGCGCGGCCGGTGGAACGGCTGGCGCGGCCGGTGGAACGTCGGGTGGCGCGGCCGGTGGCGCAGCGGGCGCCGCAGCCGGTGGTGCTTCGGGTGCGGCCGGCGCGTAAATCGTTAACAGAACATTGCTAATATCTTAACGAAATCGAAATAAACCGGCGCCCGTCTCGGAGTTCCCGAGGCGGGCGCTCTCTATTGTGACCCGATCGGTTTCCAACCGGAAACCGCCGCACCCACCACCGTGACGGCAAACGGGCGCCCTTTGAAATAAACGTCGATTGCCTCTTTGGTGAAGAAGAAGACGTCCTGCATCTCGTCGCCCCGCCCGGACAGCTCCTTCCAGCGCGCCAGCGGTCCCAGCTCGATGAGCGGCGCGAAGAAGAACTCCCGCGCGCTCTTGAAGAGGATCTCCCAGCGTTCGACCGTGATCGTGACCTGGGTCAGGCCCGCGCGCGTCAACCAGGCCGCGACGGCGGGCCCGTCCGGCAGCGTAGCGATGTGGCGGTCGAGGGCGCCCAAGCTGACGTGCTTGCGGCCTTCGCGCAGGACGTCGCGGAACAGATCGAAGAACTCCGACCAAGTACCGCGCAGCGGTGCGGTGACGACCAGCTGCCCCCCGGGGGCCAGCACGCGCGCGGCTTCCATGACCGCGGCCGCCGGATCCGCAGCCCCCGCGATGGCCAGACTGGAGACCACCCGCTCCGCGGCGTGATCGTCGAGGGGGAGCGTGCGCGGGATACCCGGCCGGGCCAGCAGCGCCACGGGTGAATGCGCGGTACCGTCCGCTTCGATCCGGGCCCGGGCCTTGGCGACGAAGGCCGCCGATCCGTCGAGCGCCGTCAGATGGCCATCGGGCCCCAAGCGCTCCGCCAACGTGCGCGTGAGGTGCCCGGTCGTGCACCCGACCTCGACGGCCCGCAGCCCGGGCCGGATCTCGAGCGCCCGCGACGCCATCGCCGCGAACCGCGCCGCGTAGGCCGGCAGGATCTCGTCGTCGTAGATCTCGACGAGACGGGCTTGCCTCTCTTCGTGCCTGTCGGCTTGGTTAGCCGCGTGTCTGTCGGCTGGTTTATCCGTCGGTTTGTCGCTTGGTTTGTCTCGGGAGGTCACGTGCGATCCTTCTCGGGCTTGCTCGCCGGCGGTCTCCAGCCCCGCACCGGGCCGAGCGGCCGTCGCGCCCCGCGGTAAAAGCCTGCGACGTAACGACAGGTGAGCAGGTAGAGGGCGGACGAGATTCGGTTGAGCGCGTGCGCGAGATCGGCGCGGGTCGGGGCGGCGGTGACCAGACCACCCGCGGGTGGGAAGGCCAGCAGCGTGGCGACCTCGGCCTCGCGGGCCACCGCGCGCGCCAGGCCCAGCTTGGCCACCACCGGACCTTGTCGCACGTCCGGATACATGAACGGGACGCCGTACAGCTCGAGGGTGTGATGGGTGGCGGCGCGAATCTCGTCGGCGCCGAGGCCGAACAGCGTCGGCGCGGGTACGGCGCGTCCGGTCACCTCGGCGCCGACCAGCGCCCGCGCCAGCTCGAGAATCTCGCCCAGCTCGCCTACCAGGCCGGCGGCGCCGTCGGCGTCGGCGACCACCTGCGCGTCGAGCAGCGTCGACTGCAGCAGATCCAGCTTCCCGCGCGCCACGATGCGTGGGTGGGTCTTCGGTACCAGCGAGGCATCGTCGACCAGGTGGGTCAGGTGATCGGGTTTTTCGGCGAAGCGCTCGCCGGTGTCGAGGGCCTGGAATCGCCCGGTGTCCACGCGGGCGCCGGTAACCGGTCGCGTCCCGAGCGCCTCGCCGCCGCCGCGCGCCGCGCGCCGGGCAATCGGATCGCCGCAGACGTCGACAATGGCAGCCGCGAAGGCGCGCGCGGCCGCCTGGCAGGCCGGCAGGTCGCCGCTCAGGTAGCCGCCGCCGAAGTTGGTTTCCGACGGCGGGCCGAACCACTTGGCCACCCGGACCTGGCCGGCCTTGCACGCGGCGTCGAGCGCCACGATCGATTCGAGCGGTGGCGCGATCAAATAGGCCAGGGGGCTTCCGACCTCGACGTCGGCCAGGGGTGCCAGGTAGCGGCCCACCGAGGAGATGACGTGCGGGAAGAACGCCACCGGCCGCGCTTCGCCGGCGATGGCGACCGCGTAAAACCAGGCCTCCGTCTCGAGGTAGCGGAGGCAGGCCTCGAGCGCGGCGTCGATCTCGACCGGATCGCGCGCGGCGTAGATGCCGATGCATTCACCGGAGAGCGGCCCCGAGGGGTGCGCCGCGCCCGCATAGAAAGACTTGGCATACACGACGTCGGCCGGCGAGGCCTTGGTCCCCTGATCGAGAGAGGCGAACAGCGCGTCGTCGGAGGTGGCGGTGACGATTCCCAGCGCGCGGCGCGCAGTCGGCAACCCGAGCGCGCGGGCCAGCCCGTCGGAGGCGTCTGGGATGGTGCGCACGGCCAGCGCGCGCGGCTTGATCGGCGGCAGCTCGAGCTTCACGGCGCTTCACCCGCCGCTCAGGATGACGCCCGACTTCTTCTCGCGCAGAATGCGTTCGATGGCGGCCGCCGCGTCGCGCGCGGCATCGGCGGGCGCGCGGCCGCGCGGGTTGATGTTCGAGATCACCTCGCGGTCGGCGTCGGTGGCGCCGGCCGCCGGTTGATAGATGTAGTAGGCCGACAGCGAATCGGCGAAGCCCAGGCCGGGGCGTTCGCCGCACACGAACAGGGCGGCCTGCGCGCCGCACAGACGCGCGATCTCGTCCATGATCTTGACCCGCGAGCGGCGTACGAAGAACGGCGGCGCGTGCGCGATGCCGCGCGCCGCGAGCGCCGCCAGCAGCGCGCCGTGGAACTCGCGCAGATGTTGGTTGAGCGCGGTGGCCGAGAGGCCGTCGCCGTAGATCACCATCAAGGTGGGCGCGCGCCCGATCCGTTTGCCCAGCTCGACGCGGGCCTCGTCGGAGAGCGCGCGGCCGAGATCGGGGCGCTGCAAAAAGGTCGCCTTGTCCGGCGCGCGCGAGTGCAGCTCGAACAGACCCAGCTCGGCCAGCAGCGCCGGATCGACGTCGGAGATCACCGCGTCCTTGGCCGCCGCATGATCGGCCCGGAAGCGCAGCATGGTGTTGGTACGGTAACGGGTCCCTGTGCGGCCGACCCCCACGCGGGCCGGCGTGGCGGCCAAGATTCCCGGCATGACCCGGGCATCGTACGGCTCGGCCAGGTTCACGCCGCGATCGGGCGCCAGCAGCAAGGACCCCGCGCTCTCGATCTGCTGCGTGGCCGCCTTATGCGCGCCGACCTCGCGCGCCAGAGTCTGGCGCACCAGCGCCTCGACACGCGCCCGATCGATCGTCGGTCGCGTCGAATCGCTCGCGGGAAATTTGGGGAATACCTTCCAGGTGGCCATTGTCTATCCAAACAGGCTCGGGTCGCCGGCCCGGGCGGTCAGCTTGCCGTCGCGCATGAGGCCCATCTCTTCCAGCCAGGCTTCGAATTCGGGCGCGGGCCGGTACCCGAAGAGCTGCCGCAACGTCGCGTCGTCCTGAAACGAGGTCGACTGGTAGTTCAGCATCACGTCGTCGCCCATCGGCAAGCCCATGAAGAAGTTGCAGCCGGCCGCGCTCAGCAGCACCTCCAGATTTTCGAGATCGTTCTGATCGGCGTCGGCGTGGTTGGTGTAGCAGGCGTCGCAGCCCATCGAGATGCCGTGGAACTTGCCCATGAAGTGATCTTCCAGTCCGGCGCGCGTGATCTGCCGGGCGTCGTAGAGATACTCGGGTCCGATGAAGCCGACCACCGTGTTGACCAGGAACGGCCGGTAGTGCCGCGCGAGGCCGTAGTTGCGCGCCTCCAGCGTCATCTGATCGGCCCCTTCGTGCGCCTCGGCCGAGAGCGCCGAGCCCTGGCCGGTCTCGAAGTACATGACGTTGGGGCCCTGGCATTGCCCGAGCTTGAGCGTCATGTCGTGCGCCTCGTCCAGCAGCGGCAGCGTCACGCCGAAGCTGCGCAACGCCTTCTCGGTGCCGGCGATCGACTGGAACATCAGGCCGAGCTGCGCACCGGCCTCGAGCGCCTTCATCTGGGTCGTCACGTGCGCCAGGCAGCAGTTCTGGGTCGGGATCCGCCACTGGCGCATGAAGTCGCCGGTCGCGTTCAAGATGGTCGCGGTCTGCTCGGGGTTGTCGGTGACCGGGTTGATGCCGATGACCGCGTCGCCGGTGCCGTAGGAGAGCCCCTCGCGCAGCGAGGCCATGATCCCATCGATCGAATCCGACGGGTGGTTCGGCTGCAGCCGCACCGACAGGCGCCCCGCCAGCCCCACGGTGTTGGTGGCGTGGACGACCACCCGAATCTTGCGCGCGGCGACGATGAGGTCGAGGTTGGTCATCAGCTTGGCGCAGGCGGCGATCATCTCACTGGTGAGGCCCCGCGACAGGCGCAAGAGCTCGGCGCCGTCGGTGGTGTCGTCGAGGACGCGCTCGCGCAGGTCGGCCACCGTCCAGGATTTCACCTGGTCGTAGATGGGCCGCTGTAGATCGTCGAGGATCAGGCGCGTCACCGCATCGTTCTCGGGCGGCACCACCGGATGGTCGTGGAGCTCGGCCAGCGTCACCTCGGACAGCACCCGCTTGGCGGCGATGCGCTCCGAGACGCTCTCGGCCGCGAGGCCCGCCAGCCGATCGCCCGACTTCTCCTCGTTGGCCTTGGCCAGGACCTGTTTGAGATCCCGAAACCGATAGGTCGTTCCGCGCAAGGTCGCCGCCAAATTCATGGCCGGGCGACGCTAACACGGGAAGGCGGGCGCAGATCCCGTTCGCCGTCGGAGGTGGCGGCCCCTTCAGAAGCGGTATCCGACCCCCAGGCGAAGCCAACCCGAAGCGCGCCAGGCGGTCTGGCTGGAGTCGCGCGCGTCCGTGACGAGGTCGGGACCGACCAGAATGTCGCCGGTCAGCGATAAGCCGCCCCGCAGCGCCAGCTCTTCGCCCACCCCCACCGCGGCGAACCGGTGGGTTTCGGACAGGCCTCCGGTGTCGTCGACCCCGGCACGCATCCAGCCTGCCACCGCCGCCAGGTAGGGCGCAAAGGCCCGTGTACCGAGATAGAAGCGGCCCCCAAGCATGACCGCGCTGCGCTCGACGTTCGCAGAGGGAAAGCGCGCCAGCGCCAGCGACAGCAGCACGCGCCGGCCGATCTGTCCGCCGACCTCGAGGCCGAGTGGCAGCACGCCCGAGTTGGAACCGAGAAGCCCGGTCAGCTCCGGCTCGACCCAAATGGCGAACGGCCGATCCTGCCGCACGGCGAAGGCATCGGCCACCGGCGCGGCCACCGAAGCGAGCATGACCAGAAGAAGCGACGGTCCGAGCATCCGCAGCTGTTAGCGGCGGGTTCGGATCGTCACGGCGCGGCCGTGGGCGTCGAGCCCCTCGACCGCGGTGAGCGCCGTGATGTCGTCGCTTTGCGCGGCCAGCGCCGCCGCGTCGTACTCGATGATCGAGGTGCGCTTGACGAAATCGGCCACGCACAGCGGCCCGGCGAAGCGGGCGCTACCCCCCGTCGGCAGGACGTGGCTGGGCCCGGCGATGTAGTCGCCCACCGGCTCCGGCGTGTGCGCGCCCAGGAACAGCGCGCCGGCGGTCTTGATCTGCGCGCCCAGCCCGCGCGCGTCGCGCACCGCCAGCTCGGCGTGCTCGGGCGCCAACTGGTTGACCAGGTCGGCCAGCTCGCCGTCGCTGTCGACCACGAAGATCGCGCCCTGTGCCGCCAGCGACTGCTCGGCGATGGCGCGCCGCGGAAGCAGCGCCACCAGGCGCGCCACCTCAGCCGCCACCCGGCGCGCGACCTCGGCGCCCCGCACCACCAGGATCGGCACCGCCAGCGTATCGTGCTCGGCCTGCGCCAGCAGATCGGCGGCGATCCAGCTCGGGTCGACGCTGTCGTCGGCGGCGATCACCAGCTCGGTGGGGCCGGCGATCGAGTCGATCCCCACGTCGCCGAAGACCAGCCGCTTGGCGGCTGCCACGTAGGCGTTGCCGGGGCCGACGATCTTGTCGACGCGCGGGACGCTCTCGGTGCCATACGCCAGCGCCGCGATGGCCTGCGCGCCGCCAATCACGAAGACCCGATCGACGCCGGCGATGCGCGCCGCCAGCAGCGTCTCGGGCGAGGGGCCGGGGGTGGTCATCACGATCTCGCCCACGCCGGCCACGCGCGCCGGCACGGCGGTCATGATCACCGTCGACGGATAGCGGGCGGTTCCGCCCGGGACGTAGATGCCCACCCGCGACAGCGGATCGACGCGGCTGCCGAGGCGGATCCCGCCGGCGTTGGTCTCGTAGGACGGGTGGCGCTCCAGCTCGTGAAAGTCACGCACCCGTCGCGCGGCGTGCTCCAGCGCGGCGCGCACCTGGGTCGAGGAGCTGGCGGCCATTCGGTCCCACTCGGAGGACGACAGCTCGAGCGCGTCGAGCTTTCGGCTCTCGAACCGAGCGGTCAGCTCC
>DASRLC010000202.1:0-5530 GCA_035648655.1 Polyangia bacterium | reverse complement strand
CCGGCCGCTGCGCCGGCCGCCGCCGCGAAGCCCGCCGTTGCGAAGCCCGCCGCTGCCCCGGCCGCCGCCGCGGCCACCCCGCCACCGGCGCCCAAGCCCGCCGCCGAGCTCGATCAGCTCAAGTACTTCGAAGGGAGCTGGAAGTGCGCGGGCAAGCAGCCGGCCGGCCCGTTCGGCCCCGAGCACGACTACAAGTCATCCTTCAAGATGAAGAGAGACGTCGACAACTTCTGGATCGGTCTCGAGTACGATCAGAAGAAGTCCAAGGTCCACCCGACCCCGATCAAGGCCAAGGGCTTCGTCGGCTGGGACTCGGTCGGCAAGAAGTTCGTGAGCATCGGCGTCGACAACACGGGCGGCTGGATCACCGAGAGCTCGGCCGGCTGGGAAGGCGACAAGCTGGTCTTCTCGGGCGACGGCTCGATGATGGGCCAGAAGGTCTCGTTCCGCGAGACCTATACCAAGAAGGGCGACAAGGCCTTCCTTTGGACCGGCGAGATGAAGCTGGGCAAGGACTTCATCGCCGTCGGCAGCGACGACTGCAAGAAGTAGCGCCGGCGGCCTTCGACGACGGCGTCGGCGCGAAGGCCGTCGCCGTTGTTCGCGATCGGAAGACCGAAGGAAGATCTACAGGCAATCCATCGGATCACGCAGATTCAACGACCGGCGACCGGATCCAGCACCCCGACCCGGGTGCGAATCTCGGTCACGGTCTCGGCGCCGATCTCGGCTGCCATGCGGACCAGGATCTCGCCCCGCAGCAGCGTCAGCTCGTGCGCCAGCGCGGCGGAGGTGACCCGCACGATGAGCGTGGTGCCAGCCAGCCGCTCGGGGCGGGTGCGGGCGGCGAGGCCGGCGCCGACCGTCCGGGTGTAGCACTCGAAGACGCGGAACTCGAGCGCCCGGCCGTTGCCGCCCATCCGGGCCAGCACCTCGCCCATCAGGTTGGCGCTGGTCACCGCTTCGGCCGACGGGCGGGCTGGTCCGCGCGCGCGCGGCCGATATCCGTGACTCTTGCCGTCCGGCCGCACGCGGTCAGGATACGGGCCGGCTCGACGGGATCGCAACGCCAATCCGCGCGCGTCGCACGCCCACCGGCCTGCGCTGCCGTCGTTGCGCTATTCTGCCGGCATGTCTCGGCAGATCGTCACGACGGCCGGCGCGCCCAAAGCCATCGGTCCCTACTCGCAAGCGGTCTCGGCGCCGGCCGGGCGGCTGCTGTTCTGCTCCGGGCAGATCCCGCTCGATCCCGCCAGCGGGGAGATGGTCGGCGCGGGCGACGTCCGGGCTCAGGCCGAGCGGGTGCTCGAGAACCTGGGCGCCGTGCTCACCGCCGGCGGGGCCTCCTTCGAGTCGGTGGTCAAGACCACCATCTTCCTGATCGACCTGGGCGACTTCGGCGCCGTCAACGAGATCTACGCCCGCTATTTTCCGAGCCTGCCGCCGGCCCGGGCCACCGTTCAGGCCGCCGGTCTGCCGAGGGGCGCCCTGATCGAGATCGAGGCCATCGCCGCCGTCGAGGGCTGATCGGCCCCGCGGTTGGTGACCGGCGGCAACGGCACCTCGCGGAGCGCGGCTTTCCAGTCGGCGAACCGCCCGCCGGCCCGCGCCGCCACCGCCGCCGCCCGGCCGGCCGAAAAACCACCTTGCGCCAGCCGGTACTCGACCCAGGCCCACTTGGGCGAAGTCGGCCGCAACACCACCCGACCCTTGACCGCCGCGCGCAGCCGCGCCAACCGCGCCTCGATGACTTCGATGGCCTCGAAGGGGGCGCCGTCGAGCGGCGTCTTGCGCTTGGCGACGAAGGGGGCGATCCCGAAGATGACCCGCGGCGCCGCCCGCGCCAGCTCGAGGCCGAAGCGCGCCAGCTCGTCGATGTCTTCGTTGGTTTCGCTGGGCAGACCCAACATCATGTAAAGCTTGAACTGTGTCATGCCATGGGCGCGACACAGCTCGGCGGCGCGCAGGATGTGCCGCTCCTTGGTCTTGCGCGCGATGACGTCGCGCATTCGCTCGGAGGCGCCGTCGGCGGCGGTGGTGAGCGTCCGGTAGCCGCCGCGCTTGAGCAGGCCGACGATCTCGTCGTCGAGGCGATCGGCGCGCAGGCTGGAGATACCGACCTCGCGACCGCCGTCGACGATGTGGCGTAGGATTTCGGGCAGGCCCGGGTGATCGGTGACCGCCGCGCCGACCAGGCCCACCCGCTGGGCGCCCGCCGGGATCAGCGCCTTGACCCGCGCCGGCGCCACCAGGCGCATGCCGCCGTTGGTCGAGCGCCGCATCACGCAGTAGGTGCACCCCCGGTGGCAGCCGCGCTCGGGCTCGATGAGGAACATGTTCGACAGCTCGGTGTGTGGCGTCAGGATCTGGGAATAGGCCGGCAGCAGCGCGTCGTGGGCGGCCGCCACCGCGGGCGGCTGCGCGCCGTGCACCGAAGGGACGTAGAACCCCGGGCGCGCGGCCAGGCCGGCGATGAGACGCTGGCGATCGGGCTCGGCGCGGATGGCCGCCACCAGCTCGACAATGGTCTCCTCGGCTTCGCCGAGCAGGATCACGTCGGCGAAAGGCGCCGCCGGAACCGGGTTCGAAAAGGTGAGCGGTCCGCCGATGACGATCAGCGGGAACTTGTCGGCGCGCGCGGCGCGCTGGTCCGCGAAGAGCGGAATGCCGGCCAGGTCCAGGCAGTCGGTCAGGCCGGCCAGCTCCAGCTCGTAGGCCAGCGAGAAGGCCACCACCGGGAAGTCGCCCACCGGACGCGCCGACTCGTAGGTGCGCAGCGGCTCACCGGACGCCACCGCAGCGCGCGCGTCGTCGGGCAGAAAGGCCCGCTCGGCGCACACGTCGGCCAGCGCGTTCAGCCCGCGGTAGATGGTCTGAAAACCCAGCGACGACATCCCCACCGCGTACGGGCTCGGATAGCAGAGCGCAAAGGCCAGCCCGGCCTGCTTGTAAATCGTGCCCACCTCGTCGGCGAGGCGGGCGGCTCGGTCTTCACGGAAATTGGAGGACATGCGGCGGGAACCGCCAATGATACGGGGAAAAGGCCTCCGATGCCCGACCCCTCAGAAAAGCCCCTAGAGAGGTCCTTTACATCCCCCGCGACGGGCACAGCCGTGCAAAGTCCGTCGGCGCTCACGCGACTGCCCGTCCTCATTGGGCTGCGTCGAGACTGGCGGTCGGCGGCGAAGGCGACACGGCCGGATGCCGGCCCACCATCTGGAGCCGGTAGAGCCGGGCGTAGATCCCGTCCTGCGCCAACAACGCCGCGTGGGTCCCTTCTTCGGCGATGCGGCCGTGGTGCAGTACCACGATGCGCGTCGCCCGCTGCACGGTCGTCAAGCGGTGGGCGATCACGATCGACGTCCGCCCGCGCTGCAGCTCGCCGATTCCGCGCTCGATGACCCGCTCGGTCTCGGGGTCGACGCTGGCGGTCGCCTCGTCGAGGATCAAGATCTCGGGATCGTGCGCCAGCGCCCGGGCGAAGGCGCAGAGCTGGCGCTCGCCGGCCGAGAAGTTGACGCCGCGCTCGAGCACCGGCGCGTCGAGCCCCTGCGGGCGGGACCCGATGACCCGATCGGCACCCACCCGCCGCGCCGCGGCCCAGATCCGCTCGTCGGTGAGCGCCGGATCGCCGAGCGCGATGTTGGCGCGCAGCGTGCCTGAGAACATGAAGACGTCTTGGCTCACGACCACGATGCGGCGGCGCAAGGCCCGCGGATCGAGCGTCCGGACATCGGCGCCACCCACCCGGATAGCGCCCGACTGCACGTCGTAAAGGCGCGGCAAGAGCTTGATGATGGTCGACTTTCCGGCGCCGGTCGCGCCCACCACCGCCAGCGTTTCGCCCGCCGCGATCGACAACGAAACGTCGTTCAACACCGGCCGATCCGGCCGATACCCGAACGTCACGTGATCGAGCTCGATGAGCGGACCCGCGTCCAAAGAATGCGTCGCCGGCGGAAGCAGGGCCGGCGCCCGAACGCGGACCGCATCCAGATCGGTCGTATCGAGGAGCTGGAAGACCCGCTCGGCCGCCGCCATGGCCTGCTGCATGATGGTGTACTTGGTCGATAGATCCCGAATCGGGGCGAAGAACTTGCCCAGGTATTCGACGAACGCCACCAGCACGCCGATGGTGAGCGTGCCGCCCGCGATGCGCCGCCCGCCGTGCCAGAGCAGCCCGGCCACCGCCACCGCGCCCACCGCTTCCACGATCGAATAAAGCGCAGCGTCGGCGGTGATGGCGCGCGCGTTGGCGCGCCGGTAGTCGACGTTGATGACGTCGAACTCGCCGTAGACCTGGCCCTCGCGCGCGAAGACCTGCACGACCTTGATCCCCGACAGGTGCTCCTGCAGGAAGGAGTTCATCCGGGCCAGCTCGAGGCGGATCTCGCGGAAGGCGTCCCGCACCCAGCGGCGAAAATAGGCGGCGATGGCAAACAGCGGCGGGGCCGACGCCATCGAGAACAACGCCAGCCGCCAATCGATGCCCACCATGGCGATCAGGATGAAGGCCAGGCGGATCACGTCGCCCAGCAGGCTCACGATCCCCGAGGCGAACATCTCGCTCAGCGCCTCGACGTCGCTGGTGAGGCGGGTCATGAGACGCCCGACCGGCGTACGATCGAAGAACGACGCCGACAGCGACAGGACGTGCCGGTGCAGGCGCACCCGCAGATCGTTCATGCCGCGCTGGCCAATGACCTGGGTCAGGTAGATCTGTCCAAACCCGGCGCCGTACTGTCCCAGCAGGGCCGCCAGGTAGAGCAGCCCTAGGTGGTCGAGGCCGGCCAAGCGCCCGATCGCGATGTGCTCGTCGATGGCGCGCTTGAGTAGATAGGGCTGCACGATTTCGCACAGCGAGACCACCGGCAACAGCGCCGCGGCGACGCTCAGCGGCCGCCAGTAGGGCCAGACGTAACCAAAGATCCGCTTGAGCAGCGTGTGGTCGAGCGCCTTACCGAGCAGCTCTTCGGCGGGCGCGCGACCGGCGACGGGCGGTTTCGCGGTCGCGCTCATGCCACCTGCGCCAGCGCCGCGGCGGCCAGTTGATCTCGATAAAGGGAAGCGTAGACCCCGCCTTTGTCGAGTAGGGCTCGGTGCGTCCCGATCTCGGCGACGCGGCCGCCATCGAGGACCAGAATCTGGTCGGCGTCTTTGACCGCGGCCACCCGGTGCGAGATCAGGATCGACGTGCGTCCGTCGAGAATCGGCTGTAGGCGGGTCAGGATCTCGCGCTCGGTCTGGGCGTCGACCGAAGACAGCGAGTCGTCCAGGATCAGGATCTGCGGCGCCGCCGCCAGCGCGCGCGCCAGCGCCACCCGCTGCCGTTGCCCGCCCGACAAGGTGATGCCCCTTTCGCCGACCAGGGTGTCGTAGCCGTCGGGCAGGCTGGCGATGTCGGGCGCGAGGCCAGCCGCCTCCGCCGCTTGGCGGATCCGCGCCGGCCCATCCGCCCCCGGATCGTGCATCCCAAAGCCGATGTTCTCGGCCACGGTGGCGGAGAACAGGAAGGCATCCTGCGGCGCAT
>DASRLC010000201.1:0-8346 GCA_035648655.1 Polyangia bacterium | reverse complement strand
GGCCGGGGGCGTAGGGGTCGCGGTTCTTCCAGCGGCGCTCGCGCATGTGGGCCAGCACCAAGAGCGGCGGCTGAATGAGACGCGGGATAATCGCCAGGATCAGCGCGCCGCCGATCACGACGATGGCCAGCGGCTTTTGCGTGTCGGCGCCGATCCCGTGCGACAGCGCCGCGGGCGTCAGGCCCAGCATGGCCACGAAGGTGGTCATGAGCACCGGGCGCAGCCAGCGCTCGGCCGCGTCGCGGGCACCCTCTTCCAGACCGTGCCCCTCGTTCCAGAGCCGCTGGGCGTAGGTCACCACCAAGAGCGCGTCCTGGATCGAGACGCCGAAAATGGAGATGAAGCCCATCGCGGCCGAGATCGAGAAGTTGGTGCGCGTGATGAGCAGCGCCAGGATGCCGCCCGTGCAGGCCACCGGGATGCCGGCCAGCACGATCAGCATGTCCTTCCAGTTCTTCACCGATGAATAAACCAGCATCGCGATCACCAGCAGCGTGATCGGAATGATCAGGATCAGGCGGCCGGTCGCCTCGTTGAGCTGGTTGATCTCGCCCGCCCATTCGAGGTGGGTGTCGTAGGGGAGCTTGACCTGAGCGGCCAGCTTCTCCCGCGCCTCGGCGATGGTCGAGGCCAGATCGCGCCCGCGCACCGAGAACTTCACGGGCGCATAGCGGCGGTTGTCCTCGCGGTAAATGAGCGATGGCCCCTCCTCCTTCACGATCGACGCGATCTGACCGAGCGGAACCTGGGCACCGTCGGGCGTCGCGACCAGGATTTCCCGGATCGCCTTCAGGTCCTTTCGAAACGCCGGCGCCCAACGAATGGTGAGGTCGAATCGCTTCTCGCCTTCGTAGACCTGCGTGACCACCTGGCCGCCGATGGCGGCCTGGATCACCGCCTCGACGTCGCCGACGTTGAGGCCATAACGGCCGCACTGCGCGCGGTCGGGTGTGATGCGCACGTCGGGTTGGCCGAGCGACGGGAAGAGCGCCAGATCCTCGATCCCCTTGACGGTCGACATGACGTCGACGATCTCGTTGGCCTTGTTCTCGTTGACCTGCAGATCGGGTCCGAAGACCTTGACCGTGTTCTCGCCTTTGACGCCCGACATCGCCTCTTCGACGTTGTCCGAGATCATCTGGGAGAAGTTGAAGATGACGCCGGGGAAGGACTGCGACAGCTCCTTCGACAGATCGTTGGTCATCGAGGCCTTGGTGACCCCACGGCGCCATTTGTCCGACGGCTCGAGCGGCGCGAAGAGCTCGATGTTGTAGAAACCCGAGACGTCGGTGCCGTCGTCCGGACGCCCGAGTTGGGAGACCACGCTGGTGATCTCGGGGCGCGCCCGGTGCTCCAGATCGCAGGGGGTCGGCTGGGACGGCTCGACCGATCCCTGCTGCCCCGGGCAGCCCAGGATCACCGCCCGCATGCGGCCGACGTACTTGGCCGACTGCTCGAGCGAGATCGAAGTCGGAAGCGTGGCGCGGATCCAGAAGTTTCCCTCCTCGAGCTTGGGCATGAACTCACGCCCCAGCGACAACCCGCCCAGCAGGCTGAGCCCGACCACCGTGGCGCCGATGGCGACCGCGGTCCGCTTGTTGCGGAGCGAGAAATCGAACAGCGGCAGATAGACCTTCTTGAGCGCGTGCATCAGCCAGTTGTCCTGCTCGTGGTCGCCCAGCGTCCCGAGCTTGAGCCCCCGCTCCGCCAGCACCGGCGTCAGGGTGAGCGACAAGACGATCGCGCCGCCGATGGCGAAGGCATAGGTGTGCGCCATGGGCGAGAAGATGATCCCGGAGACGCCGCTCAAGGTGAAGAGCGGGATGAACGCCACCGCGATCACCAGCGTCGAGGAGAACATCGGCGGCCCGACCTCGCCGGCCGCCAACAAGATGCGCTCGATGGCGTTGCGCTTGCCGGGCGCCGAGAGGTGGCGGAACACGTTCTCCATCACGATGACCGTCGAGTCGACGACGATCCCGAAGTCGACCGCGCCCAGCGAGATGAGGTTGGCCGGCGTCCCGGTCGCCACCATCCCGATGAAGGCCACCATCAGCGCCAGCGGGATGTTGAGCGCCGTGATGAGCGCCGCCCGCCCATGCCCCAGGAACAGCCACAGCACCAGCGCCACCAAGATCATCCCGATGAGCAGGTTCTCGAGCACCGTGTGGGTGGTGAGCTTCACCAGCTTGGCGCGGTCGTAGTAGGGCTCGATGGTCATGCCCGGCGGCAGGACGTGGTAGCGGTTGATGTAGTCGACCCGCTCGTGGACGGAGGCCAGCGTCTTGAGCGAGTCGCCGCCGTAGCGCATGAGCACGGTCCCCTGCACCACGTCGGGGTCCAGATCCTTACCCACGATTCCCAGGCGCGGCGCGTGACCGACGGTCACCTCGGCCACGTCGCGCACCCGCACCGGCGTCCCCTTCTGCTCCGTCAGCACCACGTCGCGGATGTCGCCCAGCGAATGGAAGATGCCGATCCCGCGCACGTCGTACGACTGCTCACCGATGGTGAGCCGCTGGCCGCCCACGTTCTGGTTCGAATTGGAAAGCCCATTTACCATCTGGCTCAGCGTGAGGCCGTGCCCCTTGAGGCGATAGGGATCGACCTCGACGTGGTACTCCTTGGTCTCGCCGCCGAACCCCACCACGTCGATGACGCCGGGCGCCTGGCGAAACTGACGTTCGAGGATCCAGTCCTCGGCGGTCTTGAGATCGGCCAGCGAGTAGCCGTCGCCGCGGACCACGTAGCGGTAGACCTCGCCGATGGCGCTCCAGGGCGATAGCTGCGGCGTCATCCCGGGCGGCAGGGTCACGAAGCCCAGGCGGTTCAGCACCCGCTGCTGCGCCAGGTGGTAGTCGGCGTTCCAGGTGAAGTAGCACTTCACGTCCGACAGGCCGAACAGCGATTGCGAGCGGATGTGGTCGAGATCGATCATCCCGTTGAGGCCGTTCTCGAGCGGCACGGTGACGTAGCGCTCGACCTCCTCGGCGCTCCAGCCCGAGGGCTGGGTGATGATCTCGATCATCGGCGGCACCGGGTTCGGGTAGGCCTCGATGTCGAGCTGGCTGTAGCAATACAGGCCCAGGGCCACGATCGCGCCAGCCAGGATCACGACGAAGGCCGGCATCCGGAGAACGAAGCGGACGATCTTCTGGATCATCGATCGTCCCTAGAGCATTCCGGAGAGCAGGATCGCGCCCGAGGTGACGACCTGGTCGCCCGCGGTGAGGCCATGGGTGACCGGCACCAGATCACCCGCCTCGTCATCCGACAGGGCCACGATCCGGCGGACGAACCGCTTGCGCCCATCGGGCGCCGATCCTTCTTCGACGAAGACCACCGTCTGATCGGCGATCCGGAGGATGGCCGATCGCGGCAGCGCCAGCGCGTTCTGCCCCGCCACACCGATGCTGACGGTGGCGTACATCTCGGGCTTGAGCAGGCGGCCCGGGTTGGCGATGTCGCAGCGGACCTTGGCGGTGCGCGCCGTTGGGTCGAGCAGATCGGACATCCAATCGACCACGCCCGTGAACACCTGGTTCGGATACGCCACGACCTTGATCGAGACCGGGGCGCCCTTCTTGACCCGCCCAATATCCATCTCGAAGACATCGGCGATCACCCAGACCCGATCCAACTCGCCGATCGTGAAGAGCTCGACCGCGCTGCCGCCCGAGTATTGCCCCAGCACCTCGGCCCCCGGGTTCACGTTGCGGGCGATGACCTCGCCTTCGATGGGCGAGCGGAGCATGAACTCCTGCGTGACCGCGTCGGCGCCGCCGCCGCGGAAGAGCCGGGCTTTCTGGCGCGAGCGCTCCATCTCGGCCTTGGCCTTGCCGAAGCTGTCCTCGGCCGATTCGAAGTCCTTCTGCGATCCGGCGTGGGCGTCGAAGAGCTCCTTCTGGCGCTGGAAGTCGTGCTGGGCGGCGGTCAGGTCGGCCCCGGCCTTGCCGAGATCGGCGAAGGCATTGCCGACGTCCGGCGACTGAATGGCGCACAGCGGGCTCCCTTTCTTCACGCGGGCGCCCGGATCGGCCAGGATGCGCGAGACGCGGCCGGTGACCGGTGAGAAGACGTGCGCGACCCGCAGATCGTCGAAGGTCACCTTGCCGCTGGTCACCACGTCGTTGCCGACGGCGTGGATCGCCACCGGCTCGATGGTCAGGTGGGCATCGGCCACCTGCTGCTCGGTCAGCCAAACCTCGCCGTTCGGCGGTTGCGTGGGCGCCGGGCTGGCCGGCGCGCTCCGGCAAGCGGGCGCCAGCGCGGCCAGCGACGCGACAAAAAGGGTGACGTACGGGATCCTCATTGGGTCAGCTCCGACGCGACGGCCGCTTCCAGTTGAAAGACAGCGCCCCAGTAACCGCTGAGGTCCTGGAGATATTCGAGGTTGATGGCGATATAGGTGCGTTGCGCGTCCAGGTACTCCAGCAGCGACGCCGCCCCCTTCTTGTATTGCAGCTCGACCAGATCGCGGGTGCGGTGCGCCCGATCCAGAAGACGCCCCTCCATGCGTTCGACCAGCCGGCGCGAGGCCTGGTAGCTGCCGAACGCGGTCTCGACGTCGGCGACGACCTGGGCCTTGATCTTGGCGAGCTGCAGATCCTGCGTGCGGACATCGGCCTCGGCCTTTCGAATCTCACCCTGCTGCTGGTAAAGGAGCGGCAACGCGGCGGTCAGGCTCAGCTCCAGCGTGGGGGGCGTGATGGCCTGGGGCGCGCCCGGCGGCGTATCACCCGATCCCTGCCGCTGGTACTCGGCGCCCACCCCGATGTCGGGGAAGCGCAGGCGGCGGGCCAGCGCGAGGCCGCTTCCGGCCCGCTCGCGCTGCGCGGTGAGCGCCCGCAGATCGCTGCGCGCTTGCAAGGCCCGATCGATCAACCTCTCGGCGGTGGCGTCCTTCAGGCCGGCCGGCACCGCAAACCGGAGCTGCTCTCGATCGACGGCGAAGTCCGAGAAGCCGTGCCGCTGCCCGAGCAGAAAAGCCAGCGCCACCTTGCTCTGCCTCAGCGTCGACAGCGCGCTGTCGACGGCCTGATCGGCCTCCAGCTTGGCGGTCTCGGTCTTGGAAAGATCGACCTCCGAGATGGCGCCGCTCTTGTACCGGACCTGATTGAGCTGGAAGGTGTCGTCGGCGGTGACCGCCACCTGGCGCGCGAATTCCAGCGCGGCGGTGGCCACCAGGGCCGCAAAGTACCCTTGCTTGACCTGCAGCTCGAGGGTGCGTTGGGCGTCCACACGCTGCATCCGGGCCGCGGCCAGCGCCGCCTCGGCCACCCGCGCGCGCAGATGCCGCTTGCCGGACAGCGTGTCCTCGATGGCGTTCGAGTCGGCGAGCCCCACCGACCAACCGTTGTGGGAGTCGTAGGCGTGGTCGTTGAAGAACGAACGATAAAAACCGCCGCTGGCGGTCGGGTTGGGGATGGCACCGGCCGCGGTGACGTCGCCGCCCGCGCTCTCGACTTGGGCGTCTGCGATGAGCAGATCGAAGCCATGCTGCCGGAACAGCGCCAGCGCCTGGTCCAGTGACAGCGCCGGCGGGATCACCACCTCCGCGATCTCCGCGTGCGCCCGCCTAGTCCCCACCGACATCATCGGCAGGGTGGTGACGAGCAGCAGGAAGACGAGGGGGGGACGGCGCATGGGCGATGAGATCTCCGGCCCGTGACACAAATCACGAGCGGCAGAGCGCAGGTATCGCCCTATTTTCCTTCACGTTCAAGCGGGCCGCGCCACATGGACAGGACCGGATACAGGGTCAAAACCGACATGCTCAGCGTGAGCGCGAGCCCGGTCGCCGCGTGGAGCGGCGCCAGGCCGGCGCCGGCGTAGCGAACCAGCCAAGGGGTGGCCAGGTGTGCGGCCACGCTCAGGGAGGCGATCACCAGCCAGGCCCGCTTGGCCCGATCACCCAGGCCGGTGGCCAAGAACAGGTGGCCGACGATCCTCCTCGCCCGCGTAGTAGCGACGTGTAGAGGATCTTGGCGTCGAGGCCCAAGTTCCAGAGGCGAAAACCGGACGAAGCGAATTGCCGCATTTCGAAGCTCTTTCTCGAAGCTGGGGGAAGGTGGCGCCGGAACAATCTGTAGCCGGAAGCGCGGCCTTAGAAGCTGACCGCCAAGGCCAGCCCGATCCGCGTACCGCCGCGCGCGGCGGCGGCCACGTCGGTCCCCAGCGTCCGCGGGTTGCCGGGCGCGCCCGCCACGACCACCGGCGCCGCCGGCGCCGCGCCTTCGGTACCGACCTCGATCTGGATGTCGGCCTTGAGCGCGATCGACGGTCGCGGTCGGTAGTCGATGCCGCCCCGGATCAGCGATTTCGACGGCGACGGCGCCTCGGGCGCCAACTGTCCCGGACCGGTGATGGCCGGCGGGTTGTAGTTGTACTGCGACATCTGGCTGCGCTGGTTGATGTTCTCATAGCCGGCGAACATCACCAGCACCTGCGGGGTGTCGAGCCCACCGAGCTCCAGCAGATCGTAGCCACCTTGCACGTAGACGCCGTAGCCGCGCGCGGGCACCGCGTCCTGGCCGAGGAGGCCCAGATAGTTGTTCACCAGGTAGGAGTTGACGATGTAGAGCCGGGCATACTCGGCACGGAGGTCGAAGCCCGATTTCTTGTAGCGGGCGTCCGCCTCGATCACGCCGACGTGAACCCCCGAGAGGCTGCGAACCCCGTCGGTGGCGTTGCCGTAATATCCGCCGCCGCCGACGACCAGACCGGGCGGAAGCTCCACCAGCTCGAGGCGACCCGCCACCGCCGCGTCGTGGACGGCCAGGCTGCCGCCGTCGCCGCGCCCGCCCCACAGCGGCGCCTGGGCGGAGAAGCCGGTCCCGTCGAGCCCGCTGGCAACCTGGCCTTGATAGCGCAAGCCGGGGCCGATTTCGCCGAAGATCCCGACGCCCAGCTCCCGCCAAACCGCCGGCACGATCAACTGATCGGTGAGCGGGCGATCCACCGTCAGGTAAGACGTCGGCTCCGGTGAGAGGTTGCCGAGTCCCAAGGGCACGATCAGGAGCCCCGCCCGCAGGCCGATGAACGGCTCGGGCGAAGCTTCGACAAACGCCTGTTGCAGCGCCAGGTGGCTGGCATCGTCGGCCTCGAGCGCGCCGACGATTCGCAGCCAGTCGTTCGGGCGGTGCGCGATCGAGACGACCAGCTCGGGCAACCGGGCCGTCTTGTTCGATTCGGCGTCGATGAAAAGCTGCGCCTGGCCGTAAAAGCCGATCCGGGTGCGCCGGGCCAGCGACTCGGCGACCGGCTGGGCGGCGGGCGCTGCCGGCGCGGCGGCGACGGCCGCAACCGGTTCGGCCTGGGGGGCGGTTGCCGCCGGCGGCACCGGCGTGGCTGCCGAGGACGGGGAAGCGGACGGCGGGCTGGTCGGCCAGGGAAACGGACCCGGCGAAGGAGGCGGTGGAGGCGGTGCGGCTGGGGCGGGCATGGGGGCCAAGGCCGGCGAAGGCGGCCTCGGTGGGCGAACCGAGGTCGCGGGCGGTTTGGACGAAGGCCCCGGTGGCGCGGCGGGTGCCGGCGGTCCCAGTTTCGCGGACGGCGCCGTCGGGATCGCGGGCGGCATCGGTTCGTCGTCCGCGTCGCCCACCGGTGCGGGTGGGCCGCTGCCAGCGGCGGGAGGCGGATCGATACGGGTCGGGGCGGACGAACCGGTGGCCGGCGGCGGATCGACGCGGGGCGCGCCGGAAGGCCCAGGCGGCGGCGCGCCGGGCGCCGGCGGATCGGCCATGTCGTCCGCGCCAGCCGCCCACGCGATCCCGCCGACCGCCGACAGGAGGATCGCCGCGCCCAAGCAGGCGCGGAGCAGCGGCGCGCCGACGGCGCGGCCTCTCACCGGCTGACCGTGGTCCGCCGCGGTGTCTGGCCCAGCCCGGCCGGAGACGCCGACAGCGGTGCATTCGCCGTCGAGGCCAGCGCCGAGACCTCGGCCATCAGCTCCTCGACCAGCACCGCCGCGCGCCGGACGGCCACCGCCGTCGAGGCCGACGAGATCGTCGCACCGCTCACGGCGTCGATGTCCCGATCGAGACGCAGTGGGTCCTGCGCCGTCTTGCCCTCGAACTGTTTGCGGAAGCGCGCGTCGCGGACCTCGTCACCCCGCGGCTCCCGGTAGACCATGATCTCCACCCGTTCAATGATACCGCGGGTCGACAGGCGCGTCGCGAAAGTGATCGGCTGGTGCAAGCCTACTTCGTCGTCGATGACCGCATATCCATCCACCTTGCCCTGGGTCTGGGCCACGAAGATCGTGTAGCGGTCGCGCGCCGGCGGGTACCCCAGCCGCTGCCGCAGGCGGGCCCGCAGAGGCGGATCGAGCACCAAGGTCCGATA
>DASRLC010000200.1:0-6245 GCA_035648655.1 Polyangia bacterium | reverse complement strand
CCCTGCGGCTCCCCCCTCACCCGGCATCCCACCGAACCCCGATGATCCGCCGATTCCCAGGGTTCCGCCGGCGCCTTGATTACCCGCGTTTCCCGATGTACCGCCCTTCGCCGACGAGGCATCGACTCCCGTGCTTCCGCTGCCCGAAAGCCCGGACGTACAGCCGGCCATCAGGAGCGCTGCGCCAGCAACGAGACGCGATATCGAGAGCGACTTCATACCGTCCTCAGTGAGTCGTCACGAGGCTAGTCGGGTCAGCCACGGGGGACTCAACGTAGAGGTCCTTGAACTCCTCAACCATGCCGGCCGTGTGAACCTGGAGTGCCAGCGGGGACAGGCGGCCGGCAGTGGGATCCTTGAAATCGACGATCTCCGACGCTTTGCAGGGTGCGCTGCCTGTAATCTGACAGCAAGCAAAGCGCATTGTTCCCGTCGCTTGGCTGGCAAGCATCTCGCACTGGCTCCATTGCATATCGTTGAGCGACGGTGCCCCCGCGATGCGCGTTTCATACATGTCTGGGCTCTTGCCCGCAGTTGGGCCCGTCGTTCGGTAGTCCCACATATAACCCTTCGGAGGTTGAACCTGAAGGGCCTCCATTGCGTCCGCCGTGAGCGACTCGCCCCAAAAAAGCACACATGGAACGTGGGGAGGATTGTCATTGGGGTCCTGGATGAGTCTGGACGTGAAGATGAAACGAAAGTCTCCGTACGTATTGGTCGTGTAAATGAATCCCCTGGCCGATTTGGCAGATCCGGTACTGTGCATCGCGCCGTTCACGATGGACCATTGAGATGCCGGTACCTGAACCCAGCCGCTCAGACTCGTGCCGTCGAAGATCGGCTTGCAGTTTGGGCAGACCGAAAGGATCGCGGCACCCGGAGATGAGCCATCCACTCCAGAGTCGGGTCCCGACCCTTGAATGCCACCATGACCGCCGCTGCCGGCGCTCCCGGAGAGCTCTCCGCCAACGCCGCCGGTCGACGTACCGCCCACTCCTCCCTTGGCGCCCGCGCCACCCGAGCCACTCGCTCCACCTCTACCACTGATTCCCGCGGTGCCGATGCCACCAAGACCCCCGCTTCCGCCAGAAGTCCCGCCCGTGCTGCCTACTCCGCCCTTGGCACCCATACCACCCGAGCCATTCGCTCCACCTCCACCACTGAATCCCGCGACGCCGATGCCACCGCTTCCGACAGAAGCTCCGCCTAGTCCCCCCGCACCTTGGCTGGTTCCGACTGTCCCAGCCATTTCGCCTGCGCTACCACCACTACCGGCGCCACCCACTGAGGTACCGCAGGCGGCCAGGCAGAATGGCACCAAAGCGATCGCGAGACGTTTGATCCGAACGTGCGCCTTTTCTCGAACATGGATCTGCATTGCTCGCTTCCTCGCCGGCGTATCCATCGATCGCGGCTTCCGTCAGTAAAAGGGTTCAAAAATAGAAAGCTACTGCAAGGTGGCCCCTCGAAGATGACGTCGCGGCACCGCGACCAACCCTAGTTCCCCGACATCACCGGCGTGGCAAGCGGCGGTGCGCCCGTTCCCTGTGGCAATACATTGATCGCGTCGATATCCGCCGCGTCGAGGGTCGTCGCGCCGGGCGCGTGGATGTAAATTACGTTCGATCCCGCCTTCAAAGGCAGAGCTGTGGTCGGGCGTGAATATAGGACCAGGCCGTCGGGAATCAGCACTACGAATCCGTCGGCGCTGGAATCGTCGTTCTGCCTCAGGTGCCAGGCTGAGCCCACGTCTGAGGGGCGAGACTTACGAACACATCGAATGCTCTCCATGTGGCCTAGGCGTAAAGGGTAGCTGTCAGCGAGGCGGACGATCCACGGTGGATTGTCTCAATGGGGCGCGGCGGCGCCGCAAGCTTCCGAAGGCGAAGATGAGTAAGATAAACGCACCCCAGACGTTCTCGCCACTCGTCGCAAAACCGGCGGCGGCGCAGGAACAGCCAGACGCCGATGCGTCGTTGCCCGTCCCTGGCCCACCGGCGTTACCACCGCTGCCCGCAATGGCACTCTCGCCGCCAGCACCGCCGTTTGCCCCCGCCATGCCAATCGGCCCACTGGCCCCCCCTATGCCTGCCGCCGCACCACTCGATCCAGCAAGACCGCCGCCTGTTCCAGCGAGACCGCCGCTGATTCCCGCTGAGCCGGTCGACCCTAGAGTCCCCCCGTTCGCGCCGCCTACACCAGTGCCGGTACCATTCGAACCGCCGATACCGCCACTCGAGCCGCCGCGACCTCCGCCTTCGCCGGCGGCCCCCGAACCGGGATGACCTCCACTGGTCCCTCCGTTGCCGGATTCGCCACCCACTCCGCTTCCGCCAGCGGAGCCACCCATTCCCCCTGTACCGCCGGTGCCGCCCGTCCCGGAGTCGGCGGGGCAGCCGGCGCTGCCGGGTCCCGGATTGTCCTGATCGAAGGTTACCCCGTCGAAAGGCACTACGATAATTTTCGTCCCGTGAATGTCGTTGGCCAAGTCCAGAGTCTTGTCCACGTCGATGACCGCAAAGGTGAACGCCGCAACGTGGCCGGCTTCCATGAACACACCCGGACGTTCAATCTTATACCAGTGGTTGATGGTCCCGTCGGTGTAGCGAATGAAGTCGGTAGTCGGATCATAGGCCAGTCCCATGTTCGTCCATTTCGTGATGCCGTCTGCCGACGTGAAGTGCATTGCCTTGCGGGCGTTGTACATGTTGGCGACGAGGTGGTATTGCCCGCCACTGCACCAGACCACCGGGTCTTCATAGCCCTGACTTTGAAGACTGGGAATGGTCGCTTGAATCAAGTAGGGGCCCAGGATGTTCGTGGCGCTCGTCATCTCCTGGAACGTACGGCTGATTATTAGAAAGCCACCGGCCGCGTTCTGCCATATGCTCTGATTCTCCGTCGTCGCCGTCGATATCGTCGAGCCATTCGCGGTGACTTGAAGGGTGCCCTCCGATGTCCATGGGTCGGCTAACGAGGTTGACTCGTAAATCTTCCCCGGGCTGTCCAGCAACACGTTTGTGCCGTTATTGAGGGTTATACCCGTGACGTTCTGCTCTTTTCCGCTGAACGGCGTGGTCGCGCTGGGAATATAGGACCCGATGAGCGAGCCGTTGCTGACCGATCCAACGATCACAGAGTTTGGCCAGTCGGCGAATCCTTTGTTTTGGGGCCAGCGCCCAGCATATAGGTGATACTTTCCGTCGACGCCTCGGAGAATCTTTCCGTCCCAATATTGCCACTGCGTATTCGTCGAGTCTTCCAGGCCATTGCAGACGTCGCGCGGGAGGACGCCTGCCGCACCCCAAGTGTTCGACGTGAGTGGGCAGATGATCGGCGTGGGCTGGAAATAGTCGATCAGCGTTTTGGTTGTAGCGGCCATGGCCGAGCTCGAAGCGGCCGCCATGAAGAGAGCGGCAACCCCCCACCCAAACCGGGCCTTGACGTTTGAGGTTCTCTTTTGCACAGCCATGCCTAAACTGCGGCCTCAAAAGACCGAACTCGCCAGTCGTTCGGGCGGCGGTCGTCGAATGCAGGGCGGCATGACGCACGCAGGGCGTGCGCCGATCTGTCAGCGTGTTTGGCGCGCCGCGGCGCCAGAATGACGGTCGCGACCGCCTTTGCCGAAGGTCGCATAGTGCTCATCTTCACGGTGGCCTCTTTTGTGACGCGTCGGCGGCACCTTATTCGTGCAGCTCCGCGGCGGTGGTTCTCGCGGTCCATGACTAACGTGACAGTTGTCCGCGTTTGTACAGACCCGCAGTGACGGCATCCTGCTTCGAGGGTCAGCCGATCTTATAAAAACTTCTCTGCCGTCCCAGCAGGTGGGCGGGCGCGTCATTCGCTCCTTGATTGCCTTTTGTGAGCTCCGTGCCGGGAGGGCCGTCCGTGCTCAGCCTGATTCACCAACCCCGTCCTAAGCGAGCAGGTTTCGCGACTGTCGGTCGAGGTTGGTCGATGTGACTATTGGCCGGCCGCGAAGCGTCGCTGACGCTCGCCTGGCCGACAACTCCTCACGCCCACCGCCTCGGCCGCCGAACCGTCTTCCCCACGGCCTCGGCGCTCGCGCCGACGCTCTCCGCCACCTGCCGGTGGCTCCGCGGGAGGGATCGATGGACTCCTTTGCGAACCCTCTAGCGCCGGGGTACCTCATTCGCGGCGCAACGGGGTCAGTCTCTATTTGCACGTCGACGCCGCCGTGGGTGGACCAGTAGCGCGAGCCCCAGTGCGACGGCAGCATCCAGGCAGCCATGAGCACTGTCGGCGCCTCCGCTAAGCGCGCAGCTGCAGCCGCTCGACGCAGATTCAGGGCTCGTCCCGGTGCCACCAATCCCAGGCCCGTCACTAGGGCCCGCGCTGGTCGTACCGCCCGAGCCCGTGCCATGGATGCCGGCGCTACCGCCGCTACCGGTCGCGCCACCAGTGCCCGGCTGGCCGCCGGTTCCGTGGGCGCCACCGTTCGCGCTGCTTCCGCCGGTTCCATCGGCGCCGCCGCGGCCAACGACTCCACCGCTCCCAGTGAGGCCGCCACTGATGCCCGCGATTCCGCCACTGCCGTTCGCACCACCGCCGCCCATTCCGGCCGTGCCGCCTGCCCCCCCAGCTCCTCCTTGGCCGCTTCCGCCCGCCGCGCCACCACCGATTCCATTCTGACCATCCTGCACGAACGGCGTCGGCAATGGCGCCGCGGCACCGACGGCGTTGACGATAAGATTGTCGAAATAGGCGGTGGTGTATTTCCCGGCTTGGCTCTGGGTGCCGAGTCCTACTTGCCCGGATTTGTAGGTTCCGTCGGTGATCGAGAACACTTGCGTTCCGTCGATCAGTCCTTTGATCGACGTGCCTGAAAAGACCAGCTTCATTTTGTGCCAAGAGCTCGCCGCTAGGGTCGCCTTTCCAGTCGCGAGAGACGTCGAGGTTTCCGCGGTATTGCTGCCGTTCGCCCCGGCGCCGACATAGAAGCCCCATGTTCCCGTCGTATCCAGCGTCAAGTAGTAAGCCTGGAAGCCGGTTCCATACCCAGTGCCTACGCTGCTGATTCGACCCATGAGCGACGCCCATCCCGCCGTCTCGATGGACGTGTCGACGCTGACCTCATAGTCCTTCCACGCGCCGTCGCCCACGATGGTGAAGGGTCCAGATGGCTCGGGCGCCCAGCTCTGCGCTGGCTGGGCGACTACCTGATGCAGGCACTGCCCGGTTCCGTCCGGGCGCTCCGCGAGCTCAAACGTGGCGGCGATGTCCGCGTGATAATAAGGACGATATCCGACCGCGACGAAGTCACCATAGTGATCGTAGTTCTCGTAATAGGGGAACGGAAATGCGCCCCCTGCCGGCGAAGCCGGGGCCGAGGCCTTCGTCTGACCGGTCGTCGTCGTCAACGAGTAGATCGCGTTCGCTTCCATGCTGATGCTGAAGGAACCGTTCGAAACGGGAATCGCTACTTGCTGCTGGAACTGCCCGTTGGCGTCGCTGCGCCACACATTGACGGACTTTGGCGATAGGCCGCCCAGCGTGAACGTGACCTGCTGGGCCGCGTTCGCGCCGGACGTATCGGCGACGACGCTGAAATCGGTCTTGTTCGGCGAAAGGAGTGTGACGTAGTCACCGCCACCCGCCAGCGTTCCCGAAGCATGGTCCAGGAATTGCCAGCCTGGCTGCGCGAACTGAGTGATGTGCGCGTAGCCCCAGAGGGCATTGTTGATCGTGTAGGCACCACTCCAAGGGTTGCTCGCCACTGCCATGGTGACGTCGTAGAAGGACTCGACCGGGTAGAATGCAGAAATCAGGTACCAGTAGATGGTCTTGGTAATCCCACTCTGCGTGTAGTTCTGAATATACGCCCTCGTGACGTCCATCTCGCACTGAAATCCGTGCTCGTAAACGTGCTCTTCGGTGTCCCAAATTGCCTTTCCTGCCGCCTTGGCCGCTGCTTTGATATTGGCTGCCGGCGCTCCCGCCGAGCCCCAGGTCGTGTGCTCGCCGACTGCATACACGTCGTTAGCGAGCGTCGCATTCGTGGTCAGATCCAAAACCCAATTCCATGGCGAACCAGAGCCCGTGGCGTAGTTCCAGTTGTCGAAACCGTGGATGCCGACTGTTGTTCGGGGTTATGGGTCCGTTTCAACTCGGTGCTGCTTTCGCACGGGTCGCGTAACGGATTTGGTAATCATCAAATAGACCCCAAGCGCCGTATACGACCGCGCTACTCCACCGCGCCCAGCCGAAACCCCTTCGCTTCATCT
>DASRLC010000199.1:0-4443 GCA_035648655.1 Polyangia bacterium | reverse complement strand
GCCGGGTGACATCCGCGAAGTGACGCCGATAGACCTCCGCTGGCGTTCGGGCCTCCCGGATCTCGGCCGATCGGTGTTCGCGGTCTGGCGCACCCTCTCCTCTCGTCATGCGAATCCGCTCTCGCTCCGCGGCGATGGCTTTTTGGAGCTCGGGGTTCGCGATATTGAAGCCGTGCTCTGCGGCCAACTCGACGCACATTTTCTGGAACCGCTCGTTTCCGCGAACGGTGAACGCGCCCCACTTCTGGGCGCTCAGCTGGAGGGCGGCGAGAACGCTTTCCCGTCGGTTGCTGTCGTAGATGTCGATCTCCTTACCCCGGTCCGTGAAGGCAGGAGAGCCGCGCTCGCCAACGCGACGATAGTGGACATGCCAACCTTGGACGAGGGCGGCGAATGCCCGGATGTCCTGGGGCGTCGGGCGCTCGAAGGTCGGCCCCTCGATGCCGGCCGGCCGTCGTTCTCGATGTCGCCACTCCTGCGCGAGCTCGTGACCTCTTTTACGCAGCCATTCCTCGTAGCTCGGGAACCGCCCGCGATCCCTGTGCCGCTCGCCGCGCTCCAGCTTTTGGCGATCACGCTCCTCGGCTCTTTCCTGCGCCTGGCGGGCGGCGAGCACGCTCCTGGTCGCGTTGAGGAGAGCCCCACAGCCCTTCCACGACCCGCGGAAGATCTCGGTCCGCTCCTGCCGATGCCGGGCGGCCATGCCTCTCCGTTCTTCCCGCTGCTGCTCCGCATTCTGCTCCCGCTTGGCCACGCGCTCCCCGTAGTGGCGGCTGCGTGCCTCGATGTACTGCCTCCAGCCGTGAGCGCTCGGCATGATCGGCTCTGGTGCCCGGGCAGGAGTCTTCGCGCGGGCGGCATCCTTCGCCGGCTCGAACTCCCCGAGGCGCTTCTGCAGCGCCGACATGGAACAGTCGCGGCCCGCGCCGCTTGCCTTAACGGGTTGATCGCCGACCCACAGAATCGCGCCCGAGCCCTTCCTCTCGAAGCGCATCCCCTTCTCGGCCAGGGCCTCGTGCATCTCCCGCCAGCTCCGAGCCGCGCGAATAGCGGGCGCTCCGTCCTCGATGGCCACCCTTTCGGCGCTCCGCGCGCCCACCCGCTCTTCGAAATCACGGGCGCGGCCGGACGGCTTTCGCTCTCGTTCGTCGCGCGGTCGTGCGCGCTCAACGCGCCCGTCCTCCTGCACCCGGAACAGACCGCGCTCCTCCCTCTGCCACCCCTGCGCGTGCTCGACGCGGGCGATCGCCCGGTGGGCGACCTCGTGGTCGAACCCGTTGTTCACAGTGGCAAGCTTCTCCGTCTCGGGGTGGAGGCGGTTGACGGCCAGGTGCAGGTGCCAGTTCTCCGTGTCGCGGTGCAACCCATAGATCGCCTGGTGCTCGGCGAGGCCCATCTCGTCCATGAACATCCCGGCGGCCTGATCAGCCTGGGCTGACGTCGGCTGCTCTCCCTCCCGCCAGCTCAAGATCCAGTGTTGCACGGGCTGCGGGCTGCGCTTGGCCAACTCGGCCAGGTCGATCATCTCCCGCACCTGTCCCTCGTGATCGAGGTTGAGAAGGTTCAAGGCGCCGCGGTGCTCCACCTTCTCACCGGCGCCGCCGGCCTTGGGGCCGGCGATGTAGTCGGCCAGGGCGCGCACGTTGTGGGCCTTGCTCTTGGCCGACGCGAGCTTGGACGTGGGGATCCTCTTGACGATCATCGTCCCTGCTCCCCTACTGCCCGCCCGCCAGCTTGCGGACCGCGGCGCGCAACATCGTAAGCAGCTCGGCCGTCTGCTGGCGGTAGGCGCCGCCGCTTTCGGTGTGGACCAGCTTGAGTAAGCCGCCGAGGCGCCGCAGCTCTCGGATTGTCGTGGCGTCCGTTCGGGACACGACCGGACGCCCCAGCGCGCGCAGGCGGACCAGCTCGGCGACAGTGAACCCCGCATCGCGAGCGTTCACGCCAAGGTCTTCCTTCTCGCCGGGGGCGACCCGCACGTCGAGGCGGGCCGTCAGGCCCGTCGGTCCCTTCCTACGAAACGGCATCGGCGCCTCCGATCGACCGGCTGCGAGAAGCGAACGCGCCGAGTAGCTCTGCCTCTGGCGCAGCCCTGTCTGCGAGAAGCGAAGCGCCGAGCGGGCGGGGCGAAGCGGGGCTTGGGAGGGCACGTGCGGCGCCAGCCGCATGTGTCCGGACAAGCCCCCATCCTGCTACCCGTCCTACCCCTCTGGATCGATGGCACGCGAGATAGCCAGACTTCATGAGATGGTTATCGGTCCTGACATTGAGATTGTTTCCTGTTCAGCGAAACAATTCGATGTCTGTGGACGACAAGTAGAGAACCGAAAGCTGCTGGTCCGACCACTTCGGCGACGAGCCAGACTTCACGAGGTGGTTTTCGGTTGGACATCGAAATTGTTTCGCCAAACAGGAAACGATTCGATGTCTGCGGACGATAAGTAAATAGGGCCCCGAAAGCGGTTGGGGCGTCCAAGTCGGGACGCAGCTCAGTCGAGGGCCGGTCTATGCGGCGATGAAGGAGTGACCTATGGGCTTGTCACGCGACCAAGTTGAACAGCTCCGGTCAACGCTCAAGGCTGTGCCGAAGGCACCGGCCGCGGGCGTGGACACCACGAAGCAGGAAGCAGTGAAGTTGCTGGCGCGGGAGATCGAGGGCCTTCAAAGGCGCCGCTACTCGTTGGAACAGATCGCCGAGATGCTCAAGGGCGGCGGCCTCGTGGTGTCGACGCCGACGTTGAAGAGCTATCTGTCTCGTGCGAAGGCCACGCGGGAGCGCGGCAAGGGAGCCGGCCCGAGAAGGAAGGTAGCGGGAGGCGCGAACGCGCCTGCCACTACCGAAGTTGCATCCGCGGCCAAAGCGGACGCGTCACGCGGCGCGACGCCGAAGACGACCCGCAAGGGTACTCCGCCGGCATTGGGAGGCGTCTCGGCGCCGGACGGAGCCGGTGTCGCCGCAGTCAAAGCCACTCCGGCATCACCGATGGTGGACGCGGCGGCAGCCGAGACGCCTGCGCCGGCGGCCCTCCGCGGCGGGAAAGATGCTTTCCTGATCAAGGACAAAGACAGCTACTAGCAAGGAGAGATAATCATGGAGAGACCAATCCTTCTCATCGGCGGCGGCAAGGGCGGTGTCGGCAAGTCGCTCTTGTCCGTTGCGCTCGTCGACTATGTGAGCGTGACGGATGGGCGGCCGTTCTTGGTCGAAACGGATACGTCGGTGCCTGACGTATATAAAACGTACAGCGGCGAAATTGGTGCAGAGCTGGTGAACCTCGACGAACGCGAAGGATGGATCGATCTCGTGAACCTCGTCGAGCGCAAACCGGAGAGCACCATCGTCATCAACACTGGGGCACGCAACCAGACAGGCATCAGCAACTTCGGCAAGACCCTCGCGAAGGCGCTCCCGCAGTTGAAAAGGAAGCTGATCGTGCTCTGGCTGATAGACAGAAAGCGGGAAAGTCTGGAGCTGCTGTTGGACTTCACGGAGGTACTGCCGGAGGCAGAGGTACACGTCGTCCGGAACATGTATCTGGGTACCGAGAAGAAGTTCGAGCTGTACAACGCCTCGAAGATGAAAGGGACGATTGAAACGTCGGGCGGTAAGTCGCTCAATTTCCCGGAACTGGCGGACCGGGTCACGGACGCCATGAACAAGGGACGGTTGACGATCGCGAAAGCCTGCGCCGAGCTATCGCTCGGAGATCGGATGGAGCTGGAGCGATGGCGGGAGGAATGCAAGGCGATGCTTTCCGAGGTGATTCGTGAGTGAGCTGGAGGACAGCTTCGCGCTGCTCCTCGGAAGGCAGCCAGGCGACAAAGAGAGGCAGCGTCTTTATCGGGTCAGGGACGCATTGAAGCTCAAGGCCACGGACGCCGTCTGGCTGTTGCTGATGGTGCTCGGACACTACGAGACGCTCTACGAGACATTTCCAGCGCTCATCGCGGCGGCTGCGAAAGATGCCACCAAGGACATTCGGGAAACGGCGGTCGCGCAAGCGCGCGCGGCTGCGGAGGACACGAAGAAGGCCCTGGCTTTCGCGGTGGCGGAAGCTGCCACCGCATCGGCCAAGAGAGCAGCCGGTGCACAGTGGTGGAAGTGGGCGGCTTGCTGGTTTGTGGCGGCGACTGGATGCATCGCGATGATCGGCCATTGGGAACACAGCAACGGTCGAAGTGAAGGCTATGCGAATGGGCGCGAGGTCGCGAGAGAGCTGTACGAGAATACCGCCGCAGCGGCGTCCTGGGCGAACACGCCGGAGGGGCAGCTCGGCTACGGTCTGGCCAAGGTGGGCAGCCTTCGCGAGCTCGCGACGTGCTCCGGTCGCGGCTGGATGGAACGGGACGGCGTGTGCTACGCGGGCGCCAAGACGCGCGGATGGCGGCTATCGGCGGCCACCGTCGAACGATGAGCCCATAGAGCGCCATGCGTGTGGTCTG
>DASRLC010000198.1:0-5082 GCA_035648655.1 Polyangia bacterium | reverse complement strand
GTGCGCCGCCGCGACGACCACCAGCAGCCCGGCGAACACCAGCGTCCCGCGCTCGAATCCCAAACCCGTCGTGCTCGCGACGAAATCGCCTAGCGCGGTGCCGAGCGTGTTGGAGATCAGGATCGTCAGCCAATAGAAGATCTCGTCCCGGCGCGCGGTGATGCGCTCGAACTCGATCCGGCCGGTCACCCACCGCCAGATCCCCAGCACCACGAGCACCCCGCAGAACAGCGCGATCGACGACTTGACGTACCCCAACCCGACCGTGCGGTCTAAATAATCCGACATCGTCGTGCCCACCGTCGTCGTGGCGACCACCACCGCCCAGTAGGCCAGCGGGCGGTAGCGCGCGGAGCCGACCTGGATGGCCAGCGTGACCGCGAAGAACGCCACGTAGATCAGGCTGGCGACCGCGTAGCCCAAGTTCAACGTCATCGAGAGCGCGTCGCCGCCCGTCTCGCCCACCGTCGTCGCCAGCAGCTTGATCACCCAGAAGGCCAGGGTGACGTGCGGGACCTTGGAGACCAGGCCGCCTGTCGTGCGCGCGGTTGATGGTCGATCGGTTGCCATGGTCGTCATAGGCGTCGCCGGAACGCTAGCACGCGATCCCGCGGAGGCTGGGTCGGCTCGCTGCCGCCCCTTCGACGCATGTGAGCGCGGTACTGGCGATCGCCCGTTCGGACCCTACAATGCCTGGCATGACGATCGTCGGAGGATGGGGTGTGGCTCGAGGGTCTGGCCTGGGGTGTCCGACCGAGCCCCCGCGTCGGTCCGCGGTCGGCGCCGTGATGGTCAGGCTCGCCGCCGTAGCCGCCCTTGCCGTCGCGCTCCCGGCCTGCGGTGGCGGCAGCTCCGCCGCCCACGATGCGGGTGCCGACGCCGGCGCGCCACTCGGGTGCGGTCCTTCCGACGCCGGCGAGCCGGCCGCCGTGCCGGCGCACGTCTCGTACGACGGCGGCGTGCCCATCGATCGCCTGGCCGGGGCACTGGCGCTGGTGCGCTGCAACTACCTGGCGAAATGTTTTTCCCTGGCGTCTTACGTCGTCAGCGAATGTGTCGAGCAAATGACCGAAGGGAGCCAGTGGGTCTTCTCTCGAAGCTGTACGACGGCTCCGAACCAGACCATCTGCACGTCGAGCGTGCTCGAGACCCCGTTCCCGACCCCGGTGCAGTATGACGCCATCGCCGCCGGCCAGGTCATCTACGACCCGCAGCGAGAGAGCGCCTGCCTGGAGGCGCTGCAGGCAGAAGGCTGCGTGACGAAGGAGCTCTTCGAAGGCCTTCCGGCCTGCGTCGGCGTCTTCTCGTGCGCCGCTGGTGGGGGCGACGCGGGCGCGGCGGATGGTGGGACCGCCGCCGATGGCGGCGCCGGCTGCTCGGCGCTTCCCCCGGCCTTTACGCCGGTGGTTCCCTGCGCCACCGACAGTGATTGCAGCGGCGACGGCGGGCCGTCCTTCGGCGGGCCGTTCTGCGTGGGGGGCTACTGTTTCGCCGATTCGTGCGGCGACTTCCAGTCCGTCGCCTGCGCCTCGTTGGTGGGGGCCGGACAGGCCTGCGATGCGGATCCACCCAGCCCGAACGGTTTCAACGAAGAGACGCACACCCGCTTCTGTTCTCCGGGGCTCGTCTGCCAGGGACTCTCCGGCGACGGTGGCGTCGGCGTCTGCGCCACGCCGCAAGACATCGGCGGACCTTGCGTCGAGGGGGTCCAGATCACCGGCTGCCTTTCCGGCTTGGCCTGCGACTGCGGCGTCTGCCGGCTGCCGCCCAGCACAGGCCCCTGCGTCTCCGGGCTGTGCGAGGTGGACGTGGCCTACTGCGATCTGACGAACAATACCTGCCGGCCGGTCGTGCAAGTCGGGGGAGCCTGTTTCGGCCAGCAAGTCCCCTGCGCGCCGAACCTGCAGTGCGACTCGACCACCAACACCTGCCAGCCCACGTCGAGCTGAGGGTACGGGCGGCATGCAACCTTCTCTCATCGTGCACGGTGGCGCCGGCGATCTCCCCGACGGCGACGACCCGGAAGGCGCGCGGGTGGTTGCCGGTTGCCAGACCGCCGTGCGTGTCGGGTTCGAGGTGTTGCTCGGCGGCGGGTCGGCGCTGGACGCCGCGGTCGCAGCCGTCGCCTGGCTGGAGGACGATCCCCTCTTCAACGCCGGGATCGGCTCCGCCTTGACGATTGACGGCGAGGTCGAATGTGACGCGTCGTTGATGTGCGGCGACGGAGGCGCGGGCGCCGTGGCCGGCGTGAGCTCGGTGCGGAATCCGATTCAACTGGCGCGGCGGGTGATGGAGCGGACCGGGCACGTGCTCTTGGTCGGCGCCGGCGCCGAAGAGTTTGCGGTCGAGTGTGGGTTCGAGCGGTTGCCGCCCGACGCGCTGGTGACCGAACGGGCGCGCGAAAAATGGCGCGCCGCCGTCGCGCGCCGGGCGGCCTTGCGCAGCAACGGCACCGTGGGGTGCGTGGCGCGTGATCGCGACGGGCGGGTGGCGGCGGCGACCTCGACCGGCGGCATGATGATGAAGCGGCGCGGCCGGGTGGGCGACTCGCCGCTCATCGGCGCGGGGACCTACGCCGACGATCGGGCCGGCGCCGCCTCGTGCACGGGCACCGGCGAGGCCTTCATCAAGTCGGTGGCGGCCAAGGTCGCGGTCGACGCCCTGCGCGCGGGCGCCGCGCCCGACCAGGCGGCGCGCCAGGCGCTGGCCGAGGTGCGGCGCCAGGGCGGCGAGGGCGGCATCATCTGCGTCGACCGCGACGGGCGGGTGGGGTTCGCGTTCGATTCGGCGCGGATGACGCGCGCCTGGATCGACGCCGACGGCGGGCAGGGGAGCGGTTTCAGGCCGGCGTGAGCGTGCGGAGCGTCTTCTCCATCCGCACCACCGGCACGGTGACGCCGGCTGCGATCAGGCGCTCGGGAGCTGGGTAGGGGCGGAAGCCGGCGCGCGAATAGAAGGCCACCGCGTTGAGGGACATCGCGCCGTGCAGGCGCTGCAGGCCGCGGCCGAGCGCGCGGCGTTCGATCTCGGCCAGCAACGCGCGGCCCACGCCGCGCTGTTGGAGATCGGCGTCGACGAACAGCGCCCGCAGGCGCGCGCTGGCCGGATCGAGCTGCGCGAACCCGACCAGGCGATCGCCGGAGACGGCGGCCACCGAATCGAACGGGCCCAGCCATTCGACGAACAGGCTCTGGGCGTAGACCGCGAAGACGCCGGCGCGTTGCGCGGAATCGTAGTACTGGCGGCAGCCGCGCTCGACCGCCCGGCGGATCAGATCCAGCGTGGCGCCCACCTCTTCGAAGCGGATGGTCCGCATCTCGAGCGCCGAAGGAATCCGGGCCGATTCGTGCCGCACCCCTTGAGTGTGACACGCCGCCGGCCGGGGCGTAGGCTGCGCACCCCGGCCGACTGCCGCGTTCAGTCCTCCACGAAGTCACGCAGGCGTTCCAGCGCCTGGTCCCACTGGGCGGAGATGTCGTCCAGCCAGCGGCGCGCGTCGGTGAGGCGGCGGGGCTCGAGGCGCCAGATGCGCTCGCGGCCGCGCCGGGCGCCGCGCACCAGCCCCGCGCCGGCCAGCGCGGTGAGGTGTTTGCTCACCGCCTGGCGGGTGACGGTCGCGCCGTCGCTGAGGCGGGCGATCGACAGCGGCCCCTCGGCGCCCAGGCGGGCCACCAGGCCGAGGCGGGTCGGATCGCCCAGCGCGGCAAACACCGGGGCCGCCCGGGCTGGGGCCGGGCCGGCGGTGTTAGCCCGAGACATGGCGCTCGATGTTCTTCATCTGCTCGGTCCAGCCGCCGTCGTTCATGCGGAAGGCTTCGGCGCGTCGGGTGGCCGGCAGGCGATCGAAGCCCGACTCGACGACGGTCAGCAGCGTGCCGCCGGGGGCGTCCTCCAGGCGGAACTCCACCAGCGTGGGGGGCTCGGTGCTGTAGTCGACGGCGGGGTCCATGGGATACGGGTGCCAGCGGTAAGAGAAGAGCCGCTCCGGATCGAGCCGCTCGATGGCCAGCTCGAATTTCTTGTGCTCGAACCCCGGGTAGAGGGGCTGCCCCTTCACGGTTTTTCCCTCCGCGAAGGTCCCTTCGAATTTCATCCGGAACCAGGTGCCGAATTCCTCGGCGTTGGCCAGCGCGCGCCAGACGCGGGCCCGCGGGGCGCGCAGGTGGATCTTCTTCTCGATGCGATCGGTGTCGGACATGTGCAACCTTCTGGTTGCGTATATATCGGAGGTCGAATTGATATGCAACCGTTTAGTTGCATGTTGCGCCGAGGGCCCGCCTCGACGGCGGGGCGCGGCATCCGGAGATCGACGTTCGCCTCGGGCATCGGCGGCGGGCGCGCGGGCGCGATGCGCTGCTCACCCGTGGGCGGCGGCTGGGAAACACCACGGCTCCCGGGTAGGCTGGAGGCCATGAGCACCCGAATTCGCTACCGAGAGATCGCGCCCGACATTTACCGCACGCTGTCCGTGGTGCAGGCCCACGTGCGCGCCTCGGGCCTGGACGCCAAGCTGGTCGAGCTGGTCTACCTGCGCGTCTCCCAGGTCAACGTTTGCGCCTTCTGCGTCCACATGCACGCCAAGGCGCTGCGCGCCGCGGGCGAGACCGACGCGCGCATCGACGGCCTGGTGGTCTGGCGCGAGGCGCCGTTCTTCACGCCGCGCGAGCGCGTGGCGCTCGACTGGGCCGAGGCCGTCACCCGGCTCGGCCCCGACCACATCTCGGACCCACTCTACCTTCAGGCGCTGCGCGAGTTTGGCGACAAAGATCTGGCCGAGCTCACGCTGGCGGTGATCGCCATCAACGCCTGGAACCGCATGGCCATCGCCTTTCGCTCCTCGCCCGTCGAGGACGCGCCCCCGGTCGACGTTCAGCTTCCGTAGAAGTAGTACTCGGCGCTGTAGTCCGAGCGGGCTTCCTTGTTGGCCTGGGTGGCGTCGCACTTGGTGGCGGGGGCTTTGCCCTTCTTGGTGTCGACCCGCTGCACGTAGGTCACCTTCGACAGGAGGCCCCGGTCGGAGGTCTTGTCGGCGCGTAGCAACAGCCAAGGCGCGGCGTCGGCGGCCGGCGCGTCGGCCTGCGC
>DASRLC010000197.1:0-2661 GCA_035648655.1 Polyangia bacterium | reverse complement strand
CCATCGCGTTTCTCCGGTGAGGTTTTGCGATCAGTCCTCACCACGAGGGCGGATCGAAAAACCGGCGCCTCAAGCGCCGGTCAGGTCATCATCTACGGCGGCTCAGGAGCCGGTCGGCGACGTGCCGGGGGTCAGGGCGCGCCGGAACGGCTTGCCGGTCTCGGGATCACCGAGGCCGGGGCCGAGTGGCTTGTCCGGGTAGCGGGCACGCGCCTTCTTGCTGGCCTGCGCCTGCTCTTTCTGGATCGTCTCGGGCGGCACCAGCACGGGCATGCCTTTGACGTAGGGGTTACTGATCTTCATCGAAAATTCTCCTGTTGGATCGAGGGGCGTCGCATCACGCAGAGAGACCGGGGCACAGAGGCCCCGATCCTACTGCGATTAGCTGAACGCGCAAACCGCCGTGCCGACGTAGTTCGGCCCGATGACTTCGTACCCGAAGACCATGAGGCCCCGGATGATGTAGCCGAAGTCGTTCGGGTTGTCGATCATCTGGCACTCGACGATCTGGCTCGCGAACGTGAGGCCGGCGCTGTGGCCGAACATCACGTACTGAGCCGCGCCGGGCGACGACTGCGTGAGCAGGTTGCGCGACTGGTAGAGGGTGAAGCGATCGATCTCGCCCACCTTGCCATTGCGCATGATCGACACGCCGTCGCCGGCCAACGACGCGATGCGCAGGTCGCTCTTCTTGATGGCCGCGATGCCCGAGGGCGGCAGCACCATCCAGCGACCCTCGTCCGAGACGTTCGTCTCGTCGAGCACCTGACCGCACGAGACGATGAAGTCCAGCACGGTGTCTTTGGTCAGCGCAACCGGCGCCGAAGACGTACCCAGGTTGATGTTGCCGCTGTCCTGGCCGGCGTTCGGTCCCTGGTTGAAGGCAGCAACCTCGGCCGGGATCGTCACCAGCATGTCGGCGTCGGCCGCGATCTTCAGTTGAATCGAGCCGTCGTTCGCGAACACGTCCGCGAGATCGAGGTCTGACTGCCGCGAGTCCACCGTCGACAGCGCGACGTTGAAGCTCTTGGCCTGATTGATCGACAGCGTGACGCTGTTGTTGCCGGGGTACTGCGGCGTGAGGCCTGCGCCGATCACGTAGTCACTGACCGTGACATCCGGGATCGTGCGAATCTTCACCGAGGCACCGTAGCCCGCGATGTCGCCCTCGTAGTCCGTCGAAGCGATCTCGCCGAACACGGTGGTCTTGTAGAACTTCTCGACCAACTTGCCGCTGTACAGCTCGGGGTCGAAATTGATGGTCCCTGACGGGCCATAGTCAGGAATCCCTGACGCTCGTGCAACTCCAGTCATTTCAGCTCTCCAAAGATGGTGGTTCTCTCAACCATCCGTCGCTTATTGGCGACGAGCGGTTGGCCCCAGCTTCAATCGAGCCTCGAACTTGATCCGTTCGTCGTCCTTCACCTTGCCTAGAGCCGAGCGTCTGTAGAACTCTTTGATCTCCGCGGGTGGCGGGTAACTCAAAGCGCTCACGTCATCGCGCGTCGGCGGTTCTGCATCGATCGTCGGTGCTGCCCCGCTGCCTGAAGGGGCGAGCGTGGGTACGGGCACAGGCGGCGTCTGGAGCTTCTCGTACACCTTGCGAATGCGCATGATCTTTGGAACGTCGCGATTCGCAATGTGAATGTTCAGCACCTGCTGACGCACGGCTCCGTCGTCGCCTTCTTCCGCGAGCCAATCCCGCCATTTCTGGTCGAGATCCTCCGCGCGCCAGAGAGGCCACGCTGCGGTGAGCGTGTCCTCGAATCTGGCCTGGGCATCAGCCTTCTGCTCGGCTTCGCGACGCTCGTTCTGCTCTTTCAGCGGCCGAACCTCGGCGGTGATGAGTTCCTGAGCGCTTGCAATCGCAGCGGTGGTGGCTGTCTGCGCCATGACGCGGCACTGCTCTTCGCCGTAGGTTTCGATCTGCTGCGGAGTGAAGAACTTCGAGAGATCGATCGCGGCGGGGGCACTGGCTGTCGGGGCTTGACGTAGCTTTTCTTGCAGAGTGGCATTCTGCCGATTCAGCTCGAGCCGCTCGGCACTCCGATCCGTGCGTTCCTTGGACAGCAGCCCCGACGTGACGTCGAAGCGGGCTTTCCAGTAGGCGGGGTCGGCGTGGCGCGGATCGACCTGGGAGTCGACAGTGGTGGCAGCGGCTGCGGCTGGCGGCGAGGCCGGGTCGGCAGGGGCTGCAGGAATCAACGGGTCCGTTTCGGCGGGCTTGTACCGTTCGAGGGCGCGAGCCGCTCGTTCAGCAACCTGTCGAGGGACACGGGTTTCGGGGCTCAATGAAACCGGCATTCATTTCTCCACGATCCAGAGACACAGAAGTGACTGGGGTTCGTCGGGGATGCAAGATGCGGTTCCCTCAGTAACCAAACTGGCCGCTAGGCGTGGGTCGCCTTGGCACGGTCTGAGCAGACTTGGCTTCTGTCATTTTCTGCAAGAACTCGTCGAGGAAAAGCGCCTTGCCTTGCTCACGCAAGAGTTGCTCGCCTGTCGAAGTCCGCAGCGTCAGATTGCAAGCCGCGATCTCTGCCTGGATCAGCCCTATGAGCTGCTGCCCGTCCGGCGACATCCCGAGTCGCTTGAGGAATTCGAGCTGCGCTGCTCCGTAGTGCATTGGCGCGCAGTATCGTTGCGCGCACGCAACCCGTC
>DASRLC010000196.1:0-16416 GCA_035648655.1 Polyangia bacterium | reverse complement strand
CGAAGTCCCCACGCGCCCTGTGGCCGGTCCGCATGTGAGTGACGAGCCAAGCGCGCAGAAGACCGAGTCGCCGACGTCAAGTCGGAAGCACCCGCCTCACAAGCGGAAGCCCTCGCATTCCCCGGGTGATAATCAAGATCCGTACACCCTAATCAAGGAGTAGTGACCGAGTGTATCGGGGCAATAGCATGAACCGAAGAATCGTTTGCTTGTTGGTCGCCGTTCTGGCCGTTGTTGGGTCCGGTGTCGCGCGCGCGGCGGAGGGGCGCCGGGAAGCGAAGGCCCACGCCGAACACGCCATTCGAGAGTACAACCTCGGCAACTTCGAGGACGCTGTCAGCGATTTCGGCAAGGCGTACGAGATCGAGCCGTCGCCCATCCTGCTCTTCAATATCGGACTGGCGCATCGCCACCTGGGGAATTTCGATCGCGCGACATTCTTCTTTCGACGGTATCTCAACGAGACGGGGCCGAACGCTCCGAGTCGGACCGACGCTCAACGATACATCCAGGAGATGGAGTCGAAGATAGCGGCAGGAAATAAGGGGCCGGATACGGCGACCACCGCAGCTCCAGCTGCGGGCGGACCGACACCTCCGCAGACGTCCACGTTTCCCAAGAACGAGGCCTCCGCAGTGCCGCCTCCCCAGACCGCCAATGACTCTCCGCCGGTGTCTCCGGCCGGGCCACAAATCGGTCTTGGCATGACGCCGGTAGCGAATCCCCCTGTGAGCTCGAACACACAGTGGCTGCGCACGGCCGCCTGGATCTCGGGTGGCATTGGCGTGGCGGCGCTGGGCGGGGGCATCGCTTTCCAGCTCGCGTCGTCCAGCAACCTTTCTGAGTTCAACTCGGGCTGCGGTGTCCTGCCTGACGGATCGATCATGTCTACGGGCACAAACACCCAAGCCCAATGCGTGAGCCTCCACGACTCGTGGAGCTCGGACAAGCACTGGGGCATCGCGGGCTACGCGGTGGGCGGCGTCCTCGCTGTGACATCAGCGGTCCTCTTTCTAACGTCACGCCCCAAGAGCGCCGGCGCAGAGACCGCGGTCTCCTTCTCTTGCATTCCCGGGCCCGCGGGGGTCGTCTGCGGGGGTGTGTTTTGACCGCGGCTGCCGGTCAATGACAGTCGAAGACGGGATGAGCCAGAGCCGGGTGAATGGCCGAGGCCACGACTGACCAGGGAGTGGACATCGCGAGTCAGGCTCGCGATGCCCTACGTAACCTCGGCCCGCTTCTCCGTCGGCGTGGCACCTCCGTGGAGGTCGGTCGGCGGTTGCGACGGGCGATTCAGCATCTGGACAAAGCCCTCTCGGGTCCCGAGGTCGCCAGCAGTGAGATCCGGTCGGCTGTTGTCGAGCTCGGCGCTTGCGCGCACGCTATACGTGGCTCGGAACGGAAGGGCGATCAGGATCAGCTCGCGGGCGTGAACACTGCCCTGGCAGCGCTCGAAAATCTGAGATCTGCTCGAACCGGGACCCTCCTGTCGACACCGGGGCGTCCGATTGTCGGCGACCTGCCTGTCGCTGAAAACGTTTCGGCAGTGGCTCCATTGGCGGCCGAGGACCTTTCGCCCCCTCCTTTCGCGACGCCGTCGTTTTTCAAGGACAGGGTCTCTGAGCCCAACCCGGTCCTGCCGCCCCGCGCCGAGATCACCGATGCGACCTCGATCGCTCCACCGCCTGTGCGGATAGTGGGCATGCCAGCGCTTGCGGAACCCACAGATCATCGATCGACAAAGACCGCGACAGGACACGGGGCCAGCGTAGCGACCGTCTCGAACCTTTGTTCGCGGATCTCCGCGCTGCACAGGCGACGCCTCACCTGCCTGGACGACACGGGGACGACGTGGAACTATCTAGCGGGACTCGAACGCGAACTGGCGCGATGCGCGCTGGCGCTGAGCTGGGCCGTCGATTCAAGCCCTGCCGGCGTCGAGGAATTCGGCGAGATGACATCGCGAGCGGAGCCGATCGAAACGGTCATCGCCCTTCTCCACCTCGGCGGCCCGGTTGCGATTGCCATGGCTCTGGGAGCCGCCCGGGAATCCTGCCGAGACGGGCCGAGCGCCAGACTGCTTGTGGACGCCTTTCGCGTCGGGGCTTCGGACAGCCTACTGCAAAAAGCACGGGAGCTCTTCGCCTCACCAGGCAACGAGTCGTTTCGGGCGCCCCTCGTGCCCTTCCTCGCCGAGCGGGGCGCTCTATCGCCGGAGGATCTCATCGGCATCGTCAGGGACGAGCGCGACGATGCCGCGGCGGCCGCTACCTATGCGATCGGTCGCCTCGGGCGGAGGGAGCATGCAAAGGAGATTTTCGCGATCCGAGCATCGTTGCTAAGAGATGGATCGAACCGCGACACCACGGAAAGAGGCGACGCCTTGGCCTTCGCCTCGGTCGTTCTCGGTGAACGAGCCGCTCTCGACGAGGTCAGACAGCGGATCGAGTCCGACCCCAAGGCAGGGGCGTCTGTCGTCGATGCGCTGGCCATCGCGGGGGCCGAATCGGACGCCGAGCGCCTGCTGCAGTTCGCGGAGCACGGCGGCCCCGAGGCGACGCGGGCGACGCTTGCCGCGGGCCATCTCGGGGCTGCGGGTATTTTGCCTCGGCTCGAAGCGCTCAAGGCTGCCGTTGGCGAGGATCTGGTCGACCAAGCCAAGCGAGCGATCGTCGGAGACTCGGCCCCCTATCCTTCGGGGTCGGTGCGACTGCTGCGCGGGTGCCCGTGGACCGTGGAGGGGGCACTGGAACGGTTGGCGGACCCGGGCGAGCTTATCCTCTCGCAGGAGTGGATCGCGCTCGAGCTCTCGGTTCGGACCGGAGTTCGCGTGCCCAGGCCGCTCCTGCTCGGCGCTCCAACCAAAGAGACGACTGAGATCGCGGCAGCTTGGCAGAACGCGCTACGCCAAGCCCGACTCCCGCGCGGCAGTGATTGGCTCTATTTCGGAAGGCCGCTGCGTAGTCCGGCCTGATCAGGCCGGATCGTCACGATCGTACGCTCGACTGCGGCAGGAAGACCGGCGAGCCACCGTCTCCCCTCTGAAGAGAGGGCTGTCGCTTCGCCCAGAAGCAGTGCGGGGCCGAACGCGTCCTCGGGACGATCCAGTCCCTCCTGCACGAAGGCCCACGCCTGCTCGCGATACATCTCTTCGTTCCAGGACGCGGCGATCAGAACGTTGTCAGCACGCTCGCGCGCGCGGACGACCCGATCAGATGAGACGTCCTCGCCCTGAAGACCGTCGAAGAGACCGTTGAGATCGTCGATTTGAAACCAGACCAGATCGCGAGCCCAATCCTGTCGCCGCGAGCGCGGCAACAGCCTCTCGAACAGTAGGCTGGCCGGGCTATTGGAGCGAGCACGCGATGCCATCCGGGAAGTGCCTCTGCATGCATCCTACCGGACTTTGCGTTAGTCTCCGCATCGATGGACGCAAAGGTTGCTCGGAAACCTCGCCTCGGGCCCGAGCGAAGCCCTGATCGCGCGGCCGGGCGGGTGGTGGTGGAGGGGCTAGTGATCGAGCTCCTGGCGAGCGGCCGGGCGAGGCTGGAGATCGCGGGTGGACGCGTCGTCGAGTGCCGCTGTGCGCACGGGATCGATCTCGGCTGGTTGCGCGCAGCGCTGGCCGTCGGGCCGCTCGAGGCCGAGGCCACGCTCGGCGAGCGGGGCGGTTCGTTGTGGGCCGTCTTTCCGGGACCTGAGCACGCCGAGGTTCTCTCCGAGACCGTCGTGGTCTCCGCGGCGAAGGCGATCGAGCTCCGCTGCGGCCGGTCCACGGTGAACCTGAAAGCCGACGGGCGCATCCGGGTGCGCGGATGCGACGTGGCGACACGTGGTTCGCGCGTCGCCCGGCTCCAGGGGCATACGATCCGGCTGAACTGATCGCGGCGGGGTAGCGGTGCGCGCCTTCGAGAATCTGACCGGTCACGCGGTGGCCAAGACGATCGGTCACGATCCAGAGGGTCATTGGCGCGTCACGGCCATCGTCAAGGCGACCTTCACCTGGGAGGGGGACGGTGCGGCCGTTCCGACGACGCCCGTCCCGATTGACGAAGACGACCAGTTAGTCGAGATGGGACCTCCCAGACCAAGGACCGACGTTTTGCTGGTCGGGACGATGGCCTTCCCCTCGCCAATGACGGAGATCGACACCTGCCTCGAAGTCGGGACGCGCATCAGGAAGATCGTCCGCGTCTTCGGCGATCGCGTCTGGCTTCCGCGCGCCTTCGGCGGCGCGGGGCCCTCGGATCCGCTGCCCGCGACGACCGTGCCGATCACCTGGGAGCGCTGTTTCGGGGGAACCGACGCCGATGACCCACGGCTGATCGAGCGAAGGAATCCGGTGGGCTCCGGGATCGCCACTCGCATCGAGAGCCTACAAGGCCGGCCGGCGCCGAGTTTCGAAGATCCGGGCGACCTCATCGCGACCTGGAAGAGCCGGCCCGCGCCGATTGGGTTCGGGCCCATCGCGGCCCACTGGGTGCCGCGAATTGCCTTCGCTGGAACCTACGACGATGTCTGGGAGAAGGAGCGCTCCCCGTTCCTGCCCCACGACTTCGATCCCGCGTTCTTCAACGTGGCGCCGACGGATCAGCAACTCGACGGCTATCGGTTCGGTGAACAGGTCGCCCTGACGAACATGACGTCCGCAGCGTACGATCGGTTCCGGTTGCCGCCTTTCGAGGTGCCTGTCGAGTTCGTGACGCGGGAAGATCTGGTCGAAGACGAGGCCGTCGTGGACACGATCATCATCGAGCCCGCAGAGCGTCGCTTCTCTCTCATCGCGCGGGCGAACGCCCGATTGCGCTCGGGAGCCGCCTCGCTGCGCCGGATAGTCGTCGGCGGGCACTCTCGCGCCGCCGACCCTCTTCGGGAAAACGCGGCAGGGGCACCGCCTTGACGAGCCTTGGCATCGGCGCGATCGGCGTGCTCGCAGCGAACGGTGCGAGCACGTCCGTGGTCATGGCGTCCGTGCTGGCCGCGGTGCAGAGGTTCGACGACTTGGACGTCGCGGGACCGGATGGCGAGCCCCTCGGCGGAGCGATCGTCCCGCTGGAAGGATTCCCGACCGGCACCGACCGGCTTGGCGCGCTCGCGCTCGGGGCACTGCTCCAATGCGTCGGTGACCACGGCGGTGCCCCGGCGCCGCTGATCGTGATCGCGCCCGCGCCCGAGGACTTGAGGGCACAACCCCAGGAACTGCTCGGTGCCATTCTCCAGGCTGACGCCGCGCTTCCCATCGAGCGCGGGTCCAGTCGCGTGATCCAGCGTGGCCGGCAAGGGATCGGCGATGGGCTCCGGATTGCGAGGGATCTTCTCACGGCTGGGCGCGCGAGCGAATGCTACGTGCTCGGCGTGGACAGCCTCGTGACAGGCGACCGGCTGAGTCGTCTCATCAGGCAGGGCGCCGTCATCCACGATGGGAATCCGGATGGCGTCATTCCTGGTGAGGCGGCGGTAGCACTGCGGTTCTCCGCGGATCCGCGGGACCACGTCTTGGCGACGGTGGTCGGACTCGGCATGTCCGAGGAGCCGGGCGCGCGCCCGGACGCCGACGCGCCGCTGACGGGGCGCGGGCTCGCGCTGGCCGCCGGGGAGGCGCTCGCCGAGGCCAGCGAGTCACAACGCTTGCCGCCGCTCGCCGGACTCGTCTACGATCGCTCGGGACCGCATCGCCACTTCGAGGAGTTGGCGCTCGCTCGTGGCCGGGCGCCGCTTGCCGGTCTCTCGGGTGAGGCGACCTTCATGCCGGGCCTGTCGGCGGGCGAGACGGGGGCCGCCGCTGGTCTCCTTGCGCTCGCCACCACCGCGTTCTTCGTCGAAAAGCGGGTGATCGCCGGTCCCGGCGTCTGTCTGTTCACGAGTGAAGACACCTGGCGCGGCGCCGCCATAGTGGTCGCGTACCCAAGACGGTCGAAGCGGAGGGCGCATGCCTGATAACGTGTTCGCGAACGGCCGCGCCGTCGTCTATGGCGGCAGCCAAGGACAATCGGTCGCCTTCCCGGACGTGTGCCTGTGTCCGCCCACGCCTCCCGCCGGGCCGGTCCCGACGCCGCTTCCGAACACGGTGCAAGCACCTGATTTGAAAGGTGGCGCGGCGACCGTGCTGACCGGAGGGAAGCCGACCGGTAAGAAGTCCTCCTACTTCGCCAAGTCGACCGGGAACGAAATCGCGCAGTCCACGGGCGGAGGCGTCGTCTCTCACACCGTGCAAGGAAAGGCGTACTTCCAGAGCTTCTCGCCCAACGTTTTCATCGAGGGTGAGCCCGTCGTCCGGCACCTGGACATGCTGACGCAGAACCACCTCGCCCAACCGGGTAACACCCCGCCCGCGGTGTGGATGTCCGCGATGTCCGGACCGGCCGCGGGAGATCCTGGTCCGAGCAACGTCGTCAAAAAGTCCGACAAGAAAGAAGGCAAGGCGACCATCTCGGTTCAGATCGTCGACGAGTTCGGCCAGCCCGTCGAGACGAGGTTCCAACTCACCACCCCGAACGGGCAGAAGATCGACGATAGATTCCTGTGGGGTGGCTCCGTGACGGTCACGCAACTGGCGAAAGGCAAATGCAAGCTGGCGCTTCCGGAGATCGACCAACAGTGCCGCACTTTCAAGCGCAGCAAGCCGGCCAAGGCGGGCCAAAGCGAACATGCCTATCCGCCTGGCGCCTCTCTCCAACTCGAGACCGGGACCGTATACCGCGTGGTCGTCCCGACCTTCAGGACCCTCTGGGTCGAGATTCCGCGGTTCGGGGACGATCCTGACTCGCTGGGCAAACAGCGGTTCACGTTGAAGAGCGACGATGGCCAGTACCAGATCGTCAAGACTGCCGCGAACGATCCAGTCTGCGCAGACGACGTGGTGACCCTGGAGTTTCCGGGGATCATCCCAGGACCGACTTACACCCTCCAGCACCAGGGAGGAGGGTCCAAAGGCCTGGTCGACATCTTCACCGGTCAGACGTTCGAGTCACTCTTTCCAGATCGCTCAGGCGTGACGGTCGATGACGGATCCCTGCCGGTCGGACAAGCCTCGGGACATTCTGGCGCGAAGGACGGCTGATGGGCGACCCGCACACCGATCAGGACCCTCCGCCCGACGACCAGTTTCGCTATGAGGCGAAGCACCCGGACTACGCGCGCCATCCCGGCAAACCCAGTGCGATGGGACCCGGCCCGGCTCGCCACGTGTTGCGCGTCGCGCGCGCCGACCGGCGTCTGGCCGATCCCGCGTCCGAGGTGCAGCCGACCAGAATCACGGGCCGTTATCAGAACGCCGGCGCCGCGGGAGACTCCGCCGGGCCCGCGTTTCTCCTGCACGTCAACCAGGCCGGCAAGCACATCGAGGCTCTGCTGGTTGATGTGTCGTATGGAGCACCTCGGTACTATCGCTTCGGAGGAGATCTGTTGGGCGGCGGGTTCGCCGTCACCGACGCGGACGCGAACGGGGGCTCGCTCAAGGTGGACGGCGCGGACCTCCTGCTGGACTACGGAGCGGCGTCGCTGACGGGGGAGCGATTTCGCATCCGGGAGCGGCGCTCGACGTTCCTGGACGAAGCGCTCGAACCGCTGATCGAGGTGTACGGAGAAGCCGGGGGCAACGGGCCGGTGGCGAAAAGGATGCTTGAGGAGGCGGAACGGACCCCGCTCACCGATGCCCAGATGCGATTCCTCGCCGAGGGTCTGGCGTCCGACCGCATCGAGACGTGTCTCCGCGCGTACTACGAGAACGCCTCATCGACTGAGACCGCCGCCCGTGCCCAGAGCGTCTTCACCGCTGACGACTTCGACGGTCAAGTAGGCAGCCTCCTGAGCCCGGGGCGATGGCACCGCCAACTGGAGACGGCGCGCGACTATGCGCGCCGCCTGCTCGCCCTCCAGAAGGTAGCGATCCAACACAGTCAGAAGTCGGCACTGCAGTGGATAGAGGACATGACGCTCGAAGCGATCGAGAACCTGCCGGAGATTGGCTCCTCGCCTGAAAGCCGACCAATGTCCAATCTGCGAAGCTTGGTCGGGCTGGTATCCGGAGCGGTAGCGAAGCCAAACCAGTACCGCCTGGATCTAAGCCTGAAGCACAAGGGCGTCAGCGCCTGGGACACGCTCAGAGCCGAGCTGTACTACGGGACGATGACCGTCTGGTCCCCGACGGCTGCAAGCTTCCGGAACGATCCCCCTCATACCTACAGGGTAGTGCTCGTCGGTGGAGGATCTCTCCTCGGCAAGGGAGGCGAAGCAGAGATCAAGGCGAACGCCACCTTCACCGCGCTCGGCGAATGGACACCCGCGGATTTTCCGGGCGATCTCAAGCTCGTCGAGGGAGGCGTTTGGACGGCGAAGTCGGTCAAGGGGAAAGCTCACGGGGTCGGCAAGCGAGACGCGGCCCTTATCCTCGTCGGGCGCGGAAATCACCGTGAGATTATCGCTCCCCTCGAAGGGCTGGGGGCACGCCGTGACGGCGTCGGCGCCGAGTTCGCGCTGAGCTGGGGCCGGGTCCTCCAGAAGGGCGAGGAACTCGACGCGAAGGACTTCAGCAGGCCGTCGCGGCGAATCAACTACGCCGTCGAAAAGACCGACCGGAGTGAGACGCACTTCATTCTCGGCAGCGCACTACTGCGGAGTCGTGGAACTCTTCGGGCAGCCGCCGCCGTCTGGCTTCCCTGGTTAGAGTCCGCTGAAAGCGCCCTGAGGATCGTCGGGCAGGCTGATACGGTCGATACTCCGAAGCGCAACATGGATCTCTCCGAGATGCGAGCGAAGAACGTGAAACAAGCGCTGAAGGATATCCTCGGCGGCGATCTGGCGATCCCAGATAACAAGATTCAGGTGCAAGGATTGGGCGACGTCGAAGCGAGCAGACACGATCTCGACGAGACGCCCGATTTGAAGTACCGACGCGTGGACGTCGAGATCAACGGGCGCTGCGTATTGACCCTGTGGTCGTCATGACTCGATCGCTGTCCTCGCTCATCCTCGTCGTGAGCCTCGCGCAACTCGGCTGCCATCGTCGACCGCTGCCCGAGGGCTTCCCCCGCAAGTATCTAGACGATCTCGACGATATCGCCGCCGAGACCGCGAAGCGCTGTGACGAGATCCTGGCTTCCCCCAATTGTTACGTCAATCGAGGGGAGCCCCAGACGCCCTCCGACGTCGTGGTGCCACTTCCTACGAATCCGCTCGGTGGGGCTCCAGAGTTGCGTTACCTCGGCGCCACGTGCGCCACCGCCCAACCCACGCGAATCTGCGACAGTCAGTTCAGTCCGACCGCCGACCGTGCCCCGCCGTGCGACGTGTGGACGGATGATCCCAACTGGGGCCCTCTCAATCCGGGGCAGGAGGGGACCGCGATCAGCGTTTCGCCGCAGGGGTCGTGTCATCAGCGATGGGTGGGGGTATCGATCGTCCGACATTCGCGGAAAGGCGCCGAGCTGAACCTCAGGGCGGCGTTCTTACTGAACGGTCCGACGAACGTTCACTAGGAGGCGGCCGGTGAAGGTGGGGCGGGGTTCGGAGCCAGCTCGGGCTCGAAAAGCCCGACAGCGCGAGGTCACGCCAGGCGGGCAGGTGGCGTTTGGTGGTCATCACCAGCCGCCCGCCCAGAACGGCTGGATGAGGGGCCGAATCGGAGCGATGCCTGGGCGCCGTCGAGCAGAGGAGACCGCCATGCCCAGACAGAGCATGTAGCGGTGGTGGACAGTGATCGAGCTGTGCTCGACCAACTCCTTGATCGAGACTGCTGGCGCCGGCCCTCACGCGAGGTTTGGAGACGCCGGTGGATTTCCGCGGCTTGTTGTTGAGCACCGCATAACCCTTTTTCTCTGCCCTTTTAGTAAGCGGCGACGGTGGGCCATTTTCTGCTCCTTCGGCGGTAGCATCGCGACCGGGAGCTGGCGTGGGAGGGCCCTCAATGACGCCGATCTCGCAGTCGGCCGCCAAGAAATTCTGTACTCCATCTGTACTCCAAAACATGCAGGTTCTGATGTAATCTGAGGGTACGAGCTGCAGAGACAATCAGGCGAAACTCGGTGATTTTAGCGGATTTTGGGATCTCTGACGTACCGTCCCGTACCGTACCATCAGGCCTGTCACGCCGGAGGCCGCGGGTTCAAGTCCCGTCCACCCCGCTACTGTAAGCTCTTGATTCTCTTCGCGAATGCCGGCCCCGTCCGACGGGGCTGAGGACGCCGATCGAGGGGCTTGTAAGAAGGTTGTAAGAAGCTTTTGGCTAAGCGCTGCTGACGGCTGCGAACCGCTGGACGGATCGTTCGCCGGCTCCGTGTTGAAGCGAAGCCGATCGATCTCACTGCGCAGGTAGTCCGGTTGGAGATGCCCGTACGTCTCGGTCGTGATCCGCGGATCGCTGTGGCGGAGGATTCGCTGCACGGCGCCCGGGTTAACGCCCGCCATCATGAGGAGACTGGCGGTCGTGTGGCGCAGGTCGTGGAAACGAATCTGCCGGACCTTCGCCTTGGGCCAGAGCTTCATGCCATGGCGCGGACAGCGCCGGAGCTGGTCGTTAGGCGCGAGCTCCGCGTGGCCACACGCCTGCTTGCGGCAGACGTGCTCCCACCCTTCGATGATGCCCGCATGCGCGAGGGCGCGCCTCAGCACGTCCTCCAGTGGCGTGTGGCGGCTCAGCATGCGTCCCTCCGGGTCCGGGAAGAGCAACTCGGAGGGCGATGTCTTCACCGCGTCGCGGAGGTAGGGCATCAGCTCCAGAGCGATCGGAATCGCCTCCGCCCTACCGCCCTTGGTCGTGTCGCGATCGTAGGAACGATTGACGATGATGAGGCGGCTCGCGATATCGACGTCGCTCTTCCTGAGCCCTAGCAGCTCGCCCTTGCGAAGCCCGGAGTAGACCGCCGTCGCAAACAGCGGGCGCCAGCGGCTCGGCGTGGCGGCCAGGACGATGCCCACCTCGTCCGCGCGCAGGAAGTCGGCCTTGCGCTTTGGCACGCGGCGCGCCCTCACTTCCGCCGCCGGATTGACGCCGGCCCAGCGGCCGGCGCGGCGAGCGCGGTTGAAAGCCGTCAGGATGAACCGGCGGAGATGGTTCACGGTCTGCGGGGCGAGCTGGCCCGCCTTTCCTTGGAGGAACATCTCCACGACAGCCGGCGTGACGTCCTGCAGTCGTAGCTCCGCGACCTCGGCGCCGAGGAAGTGCTTCTCGATCGTCGACCGGTTCCGGTCATGCGAAGGCGATTCTGCCGAGTACGTCTTCAACCACCACTGGAGCAGAGCACCGAAGGTTCCCCCGCCGTCCTGAGCGGGGAGCGGCTCCATGCCGAGGCGCTGACGCTCGTGGTTGAGGCCGAGCTCATCGGCCATCCGCTTCGCCTCGGTCTTCGTCCGAGCGCTACACGCCTGCCCGCGCCACTTGCCACGGTTGTCGCGGAAGCCGATGTACCACTTCTCAGCGCGCCTGTAGACGTACGCCATGATCGCGTCCTCTCCGTTTCAGAGTAGTCGCTCGGATGAAAACCTCCGAGCGATAGGTGTCACTTCTTCTTGGCGAATGCCCGAACGACCTCGGGATCGAACCGCAACAATCCACCGATGCGCAGGTGCGGCAGCTGCCCTCCTTCGGCGCGATGGTAAACCCACGAACGACTGACCTTGAGATAGCCGGCCACGTCGTTCGCATCCCAAAGGCCATCGCGCTGGGGGGTCACTTTCGGAACGGCAATCGGCCGTACCGGTGGCAACACAAACTCCAGGGTAGGGGCATCATCATCGACATCCTGGTTCGACTGGCGCATGGACAGCATCCTCCTCGCGGCAGGGTTCTCGGCCAACCGATCGAAAAATGTGCCTGTCGAGCGGACGAATGCCGTTCGACGATGATTTCGGATCATGGAGACCAAGAGTTGCTTGGGCCGCCGACCGCGCCCTGTGGGGTCGTCGAAATGCGCCGGCCGACAGCCTCGTCGCCGCGCGACCGACGCGTCTAGATCGTCTTCCCGAGGCCTCTTCGGCTGCACGCGGGAATCGGCGGGAACGGTGTTCATCTACGGGCCGCGAAGCCCTTCAAAAACCGAAAAGAGGTCGCTCACCGCGCTTCTCCGTCGGTGGCGGCCCCACTCGGCGGAGTCAAAAACCGTCGGTGCTATAAGAAAAAGCTCGTGATGTCGCAGCGATGAGCGATCGGTGCTAGCACCGCCGTCCCGCGCGTAGCACGTTTTCCTTTTTCATTTGGCCCAGTTACGCGGAACGCGTAGCAGGCCCTTTATCTTGCCCTCGGCTTTTCTCTCCTACGAATGCTTCGACCGAGGGTTAATTTCCGATCGGCGGTCGAGAACTTGGTCGCAAGAAAATGGCGAGGGAAGACGTGAGCGGCGCCGAAGCCGAGTTTCAAGTTCAGCAGCGCCGCGATGGAGACCGCGAAAGAGATCCTGAAGGGGTTACCGACGGCGCCGCGGTTAACGAAATAGGTTGGCCTTCGGGAGGCGATCGCGGGGCTGGCCCCGACGATCCGAAGGCTGCTGGGAAGGATGCTCGCGCGGCAGATTGTCGACCTGCACCAGGAGCAGATCGTGAGCCGCACCCTGGCGACGTTGAAGACCTTCGCCGAGCCAATCTGGCTAGCCCGAAAGGGAGGGGGCGGCGGTAACCGCAACGGCGGCCGAGGTGGCACTTCGGGAGACGGGTTCGGCGACGACCCGGCTGAACATCGGCGGCGGTTCGCACGGCTCGGCGGCGAGAGCCCGCGCCTACTCTTCGGACAGTTCTCAAGCAAGTGGCACGCGCATCGTCAGCCTCGAACTGGCGCAGCGCGTGGGTGACGGTCGGGGCCTCCCCGGTGCGCGGCGAAGGCGTCATAGAGGGCGGGTAGTGCCGCAACCGCGAGTTCTCTCGGACGCGGCCCCGCTTCCCATCGCACGAGAGTGCCAAAGTGGACGCTCACATCCCGAGGGAGGTAGTCGGGGCAGAGGTGGCCGCAGCGACGGAGGCGGCGGTGAGCACGTCGAGTCGACGTTCTATCGCGGTCGACAATGCTGGCGAGGGATCGGTCGGCGTTTGGGTTACTTGCCCCTCCGGTGCCCCGGGTAGACACTGGCGGCGCTGTCGGAGAGGAAGGCGGTACGGTCGGCGTATCGGCGGGAGGGAAGAGATAGGGTTGCGGCTGCTCCAATCGGTAAGCTCGTGGAGTCGAGCGGCGGCTGTGTCATCGGTGAAAAGAGCGGTACGCGCGACTGGCAGGTTGACGTCCAGAGTCGGTGGAGGCGGCGTCGAGTCGCGCCGCTCCCGGGAGAACGTTTTCGGGCACGCCGGTGAGTTGAGATCGATTTGGACGCGCCGCAGTCTGCAGTGGCGAAGAGCGGGGATGAGAGGATGAAGTCGGCGGGCCGAGCCGTCATCCTTGGCGATAGTGGCGGCGACGACGGAGTGAAGTAGTCGAGTAATTATCCGACAGGCCGCCGACGAAGCGTGAGGGCGGCATAGGTGTCGAGGTCGAGAGCTCGTCGACAAGCATCGACTAGTGATGCCAGCCGCTCCCATTAACCCCTGCGAGCGGGCAAACTGAATCCACCTCGCGGCAGTGACATCCATGCCCATGCACCTCCCCAAGGACGGCGACTACTCCCACTGGGAGACAGAATTGGCGGCACGCTATCCGCTGGCGCTGTCCGAGATGCGCTGGCCATCGCACCCACTCAACACAATCGAGGCGACGGCGCTGGCACGTTGGGGACTCGAGTGCCGTACGGGCTGGCGTCAGATTCTGGTGCATCTGCTCGACCAGCTCGAAGCGGCTATTCGTGCTCAGCCAGCAGACTTGCGTGACGACTTTCGAATCGTCCAGCTCAAAGAAAAGTTCGGGCGGTTGACCGTGTACCAGGATCGGCTTGGGACGGCCGACATGAGGGCCGCGATCGAAGAAGCTGGCGAGGCTTCGGTCGTCACCTGCGAGATCTGCGGCGAGCCCGGCCGCCTCGCCGAACGGAACGTCTTCTGGTCCGTGAAGTGCGCGGCCCACGAGAATTGGTCGCGATTCGATCGCCTCCTTTAGCGCGATGCTCACATGTCGATCGCACCGTCCCCGGACCCTTCATCGAGCTCCGCTCGAAAGCGGGGGACATGCATCAGTCGGTCACTTCCTCGACGTCGGAGACGGAAGGAGCCTCACTGAGGAATACGTCTTCCATCCTGTCGCTGGGCGAGCTCGGTGTGAGAGCCGCAGACGCAGTCACCGTGTCGGCGTCATCTCAGACCGGAAGGCGAACGATCTTCCCGCGAAGCGTGGCAACGATGTGAATCTCGCCTCCAAGCGCCTCGACATATCTCTTGATCAGGGACACCCGAGCATCCCCCCCACCCTGCCGCTCCAGGCGCGAGATCTGCGACTGGTCCATCTCGACCTTCTCGGCGATCTCTTCCTGAGTCACCCCCGCGCCTTCACGCAGCGCTCGAAGATCCTCCTCGAGGAGATCCCGGAGCGCCTCCTTGCGGATTCGCGCGACCTCTTCCGGGTCGAAGCGTTCAGCTTTGATGTCGCTCCACTTGTGCGTCTTCATTTGAATCCCCGCTCCTTTCCGGACCCATTCCATTTCTGTTATGCGCCTGGATCATATGCTGTATATGCATATCGGCGTCCTAGGGCCACCCGGACCGGAACTCCAAGAAACGTCGGCTAGCCATCATCGACACCCTCCCCCGCCGCTGGCCACTTCGAGACGGCACCTACGGCCTCGAGAGGCCCACCATGGGCTACCGCAGCGCGACGGACATGCTCAGGGGCACAGAGATCGGGGATCCGGTAACGATTCCGCGACGCCCAGAAGTGGGTCATCGAATACCACGGGGAGACGCGCGACCGCGGTCCGCATCCCCACAACTTTTCGCTTGTGTTTACCAAGATGCTATTCTTGACGGGGTGTGCGGTCGCTGGGCGGGAAAAAGGGGATTTTGAGGCTCATCGGCGGGTTGACCAACCTGTTGGCCCTAACGACCCTGACCGTGTTAGGAATCGGACCGACGCCCCAGTGGTTCCATCTCCGAAAGCACCAATGGTAGAGGAGACCCACCCGCACCTTGACCGTGCGCCGATCACGGAGGCGATCCTCGACATCAATGTCGAGGCGGACGCGAAGCTCGACGTGACCGAGGCTTTCGCCACGCAGGTAGCGAACTCATATCCTGATTCCTCGCCCGTTTTCGCCATCGAGGCTTTCTTTTCCGTGACCCCTGGACAGTCCGGTGTCGCTGGCAGTCAGAGCAACGTCATCGGGAAGATCTGTTGGAACGCGGACAAGACGCGCGCCGTTCAAGCCCGCATCAACGGCTTCACGGTCAACCACATCAAGCGCTATGAGTCGTGGACCGTACTGCGCGCTGAAGCGCAGCCGCTCTGGGAGCAGTACACGTCGCTAGTGAAGCCCAAGAAGGTGACCCGCCTTGCCCTCCGATACATCAACAGGCTCACATTGCCCGCTTCCGGCGATCTGGGTGAGTACATGCTGACCCATCCTCGAGTCGGCCCATCTCTACCCCAGGAGATGCGGAACTTCTTCATGCGCGTCGAAGTACCGTTCACAACGAATCGCGCTGCCACCATCACCCAGACGGTGGTCCCGCGGGAGCCCGGCGCCGACGAGCGCGATCTCATTCTCGACGTAGACGCCGTCTCCGTGAAAGAGTTCGATGCCAGCGACCCGCAAATCTGGCACGAACTCGATGCGCTTCGTGAGATCAAGAACAAGTGCTTTTTCGGATCGCTTCAAGAACAGACTTGGAGGAGATACCAATGACGGTAGCTTCAGCCCAGATCACCCCGTTCGTGTTGAGCGACCACTTTGGCGCTGGCAGCAGCGAAGACGCGAAAACGATTCGCGAGGCCCAAGGGAACGCCTTCCTGGACCTCCAGCGCGGCCGTGCCTTGCCGCCGTACCTGGCCTTGCTGTCGCCCGAGGCGCGCGTGGCCGTCGATGCCCGCTGGTCAGACATAAGTGAGGCGATGTTCGAGTTCCTGGCAGCGAATTATCCGAGCGAGCTATTCAAGTTGATCTCCGGCAATGTGCTCTCGCCGCCGGCAATGACCTTCGCGGCCGAGATCGCTGGCCGGACTTCGTTCGGCCATGCGGTCCGCACAGTGCTCCTCCCGTTGCTCGATCACGCGAGCCCGTTGGTGCGGGAGGGTGCTATCTACGGCCTGCGACAACACGCCGATGCGACCGTGGCGCAGAAGCTGAGAACTCTCGCCAAGAGTGATCCGAGCCCAGGCATCCGCCAGGCGGCGAGCGACACCCTCGACGACCAGTGAACAAGCCGCTGATCCGGGGTCGTGTCCCGCTTGATGTGGAATTTGGCGATGGCGCCTCTCCGAGATGCAGCGTTGCGTTTGTGTAGCACGACTTGTTACGCGGCGGCGTCCTCCTCGCGGGTGATGACGTCGACGATCTTCTCGTAGCCGTCGAGGCG
>DASRLC010000195.1:0-11334 GCA_035648655.1 Polyangia bacterium | reverse complement strand
GCCCGATCCTGTCGTCGACCCGCCCATTGCGCCGCGACCGGCCGCGCCGCTCGCACCCGCCGCTCCGATCATCCCGGCTGCGCCGCCGATCCCCGCTCCTCCGCCAGTGGTCGCTCCGCCGGAACCAGCTCGGCCTGCACCAGCGGTCCCGGCCCCTCCGCTCGTTCCGCTGGCGCCACTCGTCGCGCCGCCGCTGCCGGCGCTGGCTCCATCGCTGCCGCCCGAACCACCGCCCATTGTGCCGCCGCCGCCTTTTCCGCCCGCCGGGCTTCGGGTCCCGCCCGTTGAAACGCTTCCACCGGCGCCGGTCGCGCCGGCGTCACCCATCATGCCGCCGATGCCCGTGGCCTGAGCACCGCCGGTTCCCGCCGTGCCTGAACCCCCGTCGCTGGCGCTCCCGCAACCAATGAGGGCCACGATGAGTGCCAGTATGAAGAGCTGTTTAGCGGACGAGAAGGTCGACGGGTGAATATCCACGTATTCTCTTGTCTCGACGAGACTTGTTTTGTGGCGGCGAGTCACGTGCCGCAGGGGAAAGCTGCTGCGGCGCGGGCAACTGTCGCCAGTTACGGCTTTCCAACGAAGGTCGTTACGGATTGTCCCGCGAGAGAAGCGGAGAACCGCGCGCCGGAGACGGCAATCGCCGTTCCAGCTGCCAGCTTGGAGCTCGTGGTCGTAACGTACGGCGTGACGGACGCCGGCCACGCCGTACCGGCGACGAAAAAGGACACATTCTGGGCGCCGCCACCGTTAACCACGACGATGGCCACCGTTCCGTCCGACAGGTTCGTGAACGCCACCACCAGAGGCGCGGAGCCGGATGGCGTTGGGGCGCCCGTGACATCGGCGCGATAATAGCCGGGGCGCACGAACTTGCTGAAGTTTCCGAGCGCGTAGACCTGCGGGGGCGGACTACTCACGCTCGGCACCAGCGCCTCGGTCCACCAGTAGTGCCACCCGTTCACGTCGCCGGTCGCGAACGCCGCGTAGATCATGGTCGCGATCGTGATCGGTCCCGTGTCACCCGGTGTGCACTCCGTCTCCCAGACATGGTGCGTATTGTTGGCGGGGGGCGCCGGACGGGCATACGTCCCCGCGCTGGTGCTGCCGTAGTCGTGGGTCGCGATCGGTCCCACGAAGGAGTTGGCCATCGAGTCGGCGATGATGGCAGGGCCGTAACCGTCGCCGCCCCAGATGTTACCCCAGTTGTCCGGCTCGGCCGCGAGCACCTTGACTGGCGGACTGAGCGCGGCCAGCGCTGGACCTAACACGTCAATCCAAGCGACCATCTGCGACGAATTGAAGATGCACGACTGGTAGCTGGCCACGAAGTCGGGCTCGTTCTGAGCCGAGATGGCGTAGAGGTCTACTCCACCGTTCTTCTTGTAGAACGCGGGGAACGCCGCGAGTACTTTGGCCCAGGAAGCGTAGTCGGTCGTCGACAGATGCCCACCGTTGTTGACGTTGCCGTTGTCCTTGTCTCCGGCGGGCGGCGACCAGGGCGCTGCCCAGACCTTGCACGCGCTGCCGGCGTATTTGACGCAGGCCTGACCGTCAGCATACCCAGCGGCGCCCATGATGTTGGGCTGGCCGCTGGTGCCGTCGATACCGACCCGGAGCAGCGTCAGTCCGATCCCATTGACCGGGTCGAACAGAAGCGTCTGCATCGCTGTCGAGGACGAGCCTTGCCAGACGTCGGCCTCCCCGAAGCCGTCAACAACCTGATGGGTCTTGGCCGGATTGACGGTGATGTCGCCCGTTTGGGCTGTTCCCGGCGTCTTGGTTCCCACATACATTCCCCCGGTTCCGCCGTCGGTGCCGGCCGAGCCGCTGGTGCCGGCCGAGCCGCTGGTACCGGCCGAGCCATTGGTGCCGCCGTGTGCACCCCCGGTTCCGGCGTGGCCCGCCGAACCGGCCGTTCCCGCGCTGCCAGTTCTGCCGCCCGAGCCGGCGGGCCCGCCGGAGTCGGAGCCCGCAGCACCCCCGGCGGTTCCGGAGTGTCCGCCGACGATGACCGCGCCACCACCGCCGCCCTGTCCGATCGAACCACCGATGCCGACGCTGCCGGCCGAGCCGTGGTTGCCGCCCGACGGGCCGCTGCCACCACTACTCGTCGTGCCCCCTTCCGCGGATGAGCCGCCGGCGCCTTCCGTAGATCCAGAACCGGCAGAGCATGCCAATCCAGAAATCAAACTGGCGGTGAGAAGAGATCGACGCAGCATGCCATAGGTCATGTGGCTCCTCGCTCCGTAGCCCGCATCGGCAGGCCGTGAGGTGGTGGACAAAAGCCGTAAATCGGCTGTCAGTGTCTATTGCCGATGCACCGGCGAAGTTGTCATCGAAAGGAGTCGGCCCGACTATTCCGCTCGGATCAGTCTTTGCCCATTCATCGGCGCCGATGGCGCCATTCCTGGAATTGCTCGTTATCCAAGCAGCTGGCGATGCTTTGGACCGGACTTCGTGGCGATTACCGCGGCAAATCCGGCATCTGCTCGACGGCCGAAACAAGGGGGCTGCGAGGGAACCGTTTGGCGAAAGCGGCCGCCGCACGCCGTGCATCGGTGTCGCGGCCTAGACCAGCAAGCGCTCTCACGCGCAGAGCCTCTCTTTCTTCGGCCAGCCGTCCCGTTCCAAAGCGGCGTGCGTGCTCCTCGAGCAGTGGCATCGCCGATTCGAAGTCCTTTCGTGCAACCGCCACACGTGCTCGCTGGAGAAGGCCCAGCTCCTCGCGGGCCACCCCGGATCCAGGAGGCGTCCGAGTTCGCGCGAGGATCGACGTAACCGCACGGTCTATGGGAGTTTCTCCTTCGCTCGTCTCGGACCCAGGCGGATCCGCGAGCTGCGCGGTGGCGACGGGTGGCTCAGATGGCTGCATTCGAGCGCTGACCTCGTACGCTGCCGCCCCCGTCGCCACACAGACAAAGCCCACGGCTGTCCAGCGAACCGTTAACCACGCCGTGGACGGGGGCCGTCGCAAGGTCACTCCAGCGGCCAACGCGGCACGCGCTCGGGCCAGCGCCCGCGCACGGGCGGCGGCGGGCAGGACTCCGATCTCTCGCTCGCGAGCGAGCAGCGAGAGCGTGGCAGGCGACAGCTCGGCATTCGACCAGCTCACCCGGCGTCCCTTTTTCTCATCAGGCGTCGAATCCCCGTTTCGAGTTCTCGACGGGCTTTGCGCAACCGCGAATAAGCAGTAAAAATAGGTATCGATAGCGTCGAGGCCACCTCCGCGATTGGTACTTCATCGAGCTCGTGCATCACCAGAACAGCACGCCTCGGCAGGGGGATGCGCTCGAGCGCCGACAGTAGCACCGCGCGTGCTTGCTTCGACTGCAGAGCACCCTCCGGCCCTGGACCTGAGTCCTCGACCTGGACGATCCCGTACGCCACCTCACGCCTTCGCTTCCGTTGGTAGGCCGCCGCGATCCGAAAGGCGAACCCAAAAAGGTAGGGGCGCAACGGACGGTTGGGGTCGTATTCGCTCCAAGAACGACGAAGGGCCACGAACAGATCCTGCGCCAGATCCTCGATTTCCGATGGCGCCGTACCGAGCCTCCGGAACGAGCGATGGACGTAGTCGAGCTCTTGCTGGAAAGCGTCGAGACACGCGTCGTCGAATCTTATCGGCGCAGCGGCTCGCTGGACGAGGCGCAAATGACTCACTTATTGCCCACTGAGCACCTGTCGCGATCGGTCCCGGATTGTGAGAAAAACTGCGGTCGGACCGCGGATTCCCCCACCGTCGGAACCACAAGTCATCGGGTCGCCGAGGGTGCCGTTGGACGTCCTCAAAACGAGTCGACGAACGACCTCTAGCGGCAATCGGTCTCTGCCGAAGCTTCGAAACGAACCGCCCCATCCCACAGGACACTTGTTCCGCGACTTGTCAGCTTGTCACGGAATATAGAACCGCCCGCCAACGCGGAGGGTCGGTTGGCCGGTAGCGACCGACAGCTACGTCGATGTGCGAATCAGGGCAGAGTGTATCTCTTGATGAAGGGCCAGCCGATGCTTGCGTTGCCCGGGGCATGTCCGGTGTTCATGGTACAGAGCCCGATCTGGACCCCTCCGCCGCAGCTCGTGTAGTACTGGCAGTCGTTGGTGTCAGCGGCCGTGGGCGATCCCGTGCAGCCATCGATTTGAGCCCACTTTTGGAACGTACCCACTGCTCCGAGGAATGTGATCGGCATGCCGGATACCAACGAGGAAGCGCCGCCCGCATAGGGCACGACCGGATCATTGCTACTCCGGAAGGAGATCTCTGCGATGGGCCGAGGCGGCATGCACCCATCCTCATTTTCCTTCAGGAGGTCGAACGACGCGGGCGCGACCGCGGCAAAGATGTCAGCCGCATGGCACGCGATGTAGTGGGACATTCCGCCGCCCATCGAGAATCCAACCGCGTAGACGCGTTTCGTATCGATGCACGCCTTGGTCTCGACCTGCGCCACTAGAGCCTTCGCAAAGGCCACATCATCGACGTTAGCCACGCAGCACGGCCCCACGTTCCAAGCGGCACCCGAGGGGCCGCTCTCCCCGTTCGGGTACGCCGTCACGACGCCCTCGGGATCGGTTTGTGCCTTGTACGGCGAGCTGCCTTCCTCTTGTGAGCCCGATCCACCCAATGGGTGGAAGTCCACGACGAGCGGCACCGCCGTGTTGCCAGTGTAGGTCGAGGGGACGTGCAGAATGTAGGTCCGACTGGCGGACCCGACCTGGATGGTCTGATTCGAATCTCCCGATTTCAAAGGTGGGGACGGACAGGTGACCGGCCCACTGCCGGTGGTCCCCGCACTTCCGCCGGCGGTTCCCGCACTTCCGCCGGCGGTTCCCGCGCCGCCACCGGTGGTTCCCGCGCCGCCACCGGTGGTTCCCGCGCCGCCGCCGGTGGTTCCCGCAGCGCCGCCGGTGGTTCCGGCACCTCCGCCCATTGCTCCTGCGCTGCCGCTTTGGCCGTTCGTGCCAGCCTTCCCGAGGCTGCCGCCGGCGCCGCCGTGACCATTCGCGCCGCCCGGAAGTCCCGTGCCGCCCGACGCGCCGGCGCCGCCAGATGCGCCACCGGCCGGCGCACCGCCTATGCCGCCACGGTCGCCAGCGCCCCCGTTCCCTCTGCCGCCCATTCCGAGTGACCCGCCGCTTCCGGACGTTGCGCCGCCGCTGCCCGAAGTGGTGCCTCCGGCGCCGCTCCCGGGCGAGCTACCGTTGTCCGAACATGCACCAAACAGGACCGCGCCGACGAGCAACGTTGTGCGAACCTGGGCTCCTATCCTGTACTGCATGGGGCTTCTCCTCGATCGCCGTTCGGGAGTCACTATGGTCGGCCGCGAACGGCCGCCGCAATAGGCCGATCGGCCCTATCGAGGTGGCGAAGCGCGCACCAGTGGAACCTAGCGCGCTTCGGTTTGTCGTATCCTGGTGTCGTGCAGGTGTCGGTGATTCGATCGCTCGCATTCGTGGCGGAGCTGGCTTTGGCGACACTGATGGCGGTTCGGCCGGCCCGGGCGGCCGCGGAGGTGCTGGTTTCGCTCGACTACCAGGCCGATCTGGCGCTTCATGACTGCCCGAGCGCAGCCGACTTCGAGCGGCAGATCGCCCGCCAGCTCGGGCGCGATCCGTTCAGGGAGAGCGCCTCACGCCACCTGGTCGTCCGGCTATTCAAAGCCGGCCCTAGGTTCAGCGGTCGGGTCGAATGGCGGGACGCCAACGACGAGTGGGAGGGGGAGCGGACATTCGCGTCGCGAAAGGAAAGCTGCGGCGACTTGGCCAGGGCGATGGCACTGGCGACCGCCATCCAGATCCAGCTCCTCGCCCACCTGGACGGGGGGGAGCCGGAGCAGCGAGCGGTGGAAGCCAACCCGCCGCCGGTGGTCGCGGCCAACCCGCCGCCGCCCGCGGTGGTCGTCACGCCGCCACCTGCGCCGACAAGAGAGCCTCTCGTTGCAGTCGACCTCGGGGTCGGCGCCATCCGGGACCTCGGTGACAGTCCGGCGTTCGTCCTGCCGCGGCTCGCCGTCACGCTCGGTCGGCCGTCGGCGTTCGGATTGCGCTTGGCGGCAAGCGGGCTCGGCCCCGGCGCGCACGTGAGCCGGTCGGAGGGAAGCGCCCAGATCACCCGGTTCCTGATCACCCTGGAGGTGACTCGGTTCTTCCGCGCGGGCCGGTCGGTCCAGCCGATGCTGGCGGCCGGCGTCGGCTGGCAAGAGGTGAGCGCGCAGGGGAACAGCGCCATGCCGTCGGTGGCGCCGGCCCATGACGCACGGGCGTTTACCGATATCGTCGCGGCGGGCGGAGGGTTGGCGTTCGCGCTCGCCTCTCGGCTCTCCGCGGTCGTTGAGGCCGATGCGTTGCTGTTTCGGCCGGCGGTGACGGTGGAGATTGGTTCTTCGCAGGCCGCGCACCTGGATGGCGCTACTCTGTTTGTGCATGGGGGACTACTTGCCAGGTTCTAACGTCACGGTCCGCTGTTCCCTCGTCGCCCTGGCGTTGGCCGCCACGGGATGCTCGACTCGGACGCTGCTGGTCGTCGATCCCGTCTTCTGTCCCGATGGCGGCGGGCCGGGGTGTGCAGCCGGTCTGCTCGACGGACTCGTCGGATTCTGGCGCCTCAACGACCCGCCGGGCAATGCGACGGCCCGCGACTCGTCGCCGTGGGGTAACGACGGGATACTGACGGGGCTGGATCCTTCGATGGCCTGGGTGGCGGGGGGGCCCGAGGGTGACTCGCTGGCGCCGATGGCGAAGGGCTACGTCAACGTTCCCGCGTCGACGTCGATCGACTCGATCACGGACCAGGTTACGGTAGCGGGTTGGGTGTACCTCGACGGGACCGTCGACCAATACGCGACTGTTATCTCGCGCCAGATCGGGACCGGCTTCGGGCAGCACTACCACCTTTCGCTCACCGCAGCGCTGCATCCCGGCCTCTACATCACGACGACGACCGGCAATCAGCTCGACATCGTGGCCAGCGAGGTGGTGCCGCAGCAGACCTGGGTGCACCTGGCCGGCACGTACGATGGAACTACCGCGCGGCTCTATCTGAATGGCGCCGAGGTGAACAGCGGTGCGATCAGCGGACCGTTCGCTGCCGAGACCAATCCGGTCGTCCTTAGCGGGAATGGTAATGGCGCCAACTTCGCTGTCTCGGAAATGATCCCGGGCCAACTCGACGATGTCATGCTGTATCGGCGGGCGCTGGCGGCGGACGAGATCGCGCGGATCGAGGGCGGGGCGCTGCTCCTGGCCGGGTCGACGCGTACGGATGGCGGGCCATGATCTCGAGCCCGGGTTGAGCTGGGAGGGGCGAGGCGATGCGGGAGCTGTCATTGGACCGCGATGGACACGCCACGCGCTTACGGCCTTCGCCCCGGCCGAAGACGTCCAACGCGCGCTCTTAGGTTCAGGCCGGGGATACCTCGGCCGCACCGGATAGGCTGTAGCTGCGACATCACCGAGCAACTGGAGGCCGACGAAAGGAAGGTTTCATCTATCGACCGAACGTCCTGCGCCCGCGGAAGAAGCCAGGGACGATGCAGCGCGCGAGCCGCATCGTCCGAAACACCGCAAAGGCCCGCCAGGGATGGATCAGCTTCTTCTTGCGGGTCCGAGCAAACCGCGAGATGGCGCGGACCGTACTGTCGAGCGATGCGGAAGAAAGGGTCTTGATTCGGGACATTACTCGGGGAAGCATTTCGCTCATCGTATAGATCGAGGTGTGAACAGGGCCCAGGATGACCTGCTTGAAAATTAAGCCGGTTCCCCGGTACATGTGGGACCACACGTCGAAGCAGGTGGTCAGCGCCTGCTTGCTCGTCTGGTACCCAAGACCATAGGGGTTTCCCGCATAGGTAACCATGGAGCTGATCGCCACGACATGTCGCTCGACGTGGAGGGCCGGTAGATGGGTTAGCGGCCCAACGAAATTCAATACGCCGTATAGATTTGTATCAACGACCTCTTGGTAAGGCTTCAAGTCGAACGCCGCACCATTGTCCAGGCGATTGATTCCGGCGTTCAGGACGAAGACGTCCGGCAACTCACCAGACGCCGAAAGGTCGAGGACCAGCTTCTCGACATCCCTCGCCGAACGAACATCCACGCACTCGAAGCGGACAAACGGATGGCGATCTTCGAGCTCCGGGACTCGCCGTCGGTTCACGGAAATCACCCTCGCGCCGGCCTGGGCATAATGTTCGAGAAGGCTGCGTCCCAGTCCGGAGGTCGTACCCGTAATCAGAACGCTCTTAACCTGCACCGGTCTCCGTCGACTGTCGCGCCGCCCTCTTTTGCGCCACGAAACTCTCTATCTCGGCCGCGCTGCTCAACCTAGCTCCGTCGTGCCACATCGCCTTTCTGATGAACTTAGGTCTGCGTTTGACCTCTTCGAATGTTCTGATGAGGTATTCCCCGACCACCGAAATCGCGACGAGATTGAGGCTGCCAAAAAATGCGATGAGAACGACGACGGTGGCGATGCCATGCGGGACCTGAGGATGAAGCACGCAGTCGATGATTTGGTAAATGACGGCCAGAAACGACAGGATGGTCATCGTGGCACCCGCATAGCCCAGGACCTCGATGGGAACGAAGCTGAACGAGAAAATCGCCTTCTTGGCCCACCAGAGGTTCTTGAACCGGCTGTGGGTCGAGCGTCCAAATGCGCGTTCGGGCCGGAGGTAGTCGACGCCCGTTTGCTTGAACCCCACCCACGCGCGAAGCCCGCGCAAGAATTGGTCGGTCTCGGGAAGCGCGAGCAACTGATCCACGACCCTTCGATCCATCAGCGAGAAGTCTCCCGCGTCGAGGGGCACCGGAATATAAGAGACGCCCCGGAAGACGCGGTAGAAGGCCTTGCAGGCGATCGACATGAGTGCTGGCATCTCGCGCCGAGAGCGGCGGCCATAGACTACGTCGTTCCCCTGGCGCCACTTCTCATAAAGGGCGGGGATCACCTCCGGTGGATCCTGCAGGTCTCCGTCGAGAAGAATCACCGCGTCACCCATGGCGATCTCCATCCCGCTCAGAAACGCGTTCTGTGAGCCGAAGTTTCTCGAATGCTCGATGGCCAGCACACGGCGGTCCTTCGCCGTCAGTGCCTCCAATATCGAAGCTGTGTCGTCGGGGCTGCCGTCGTTGACGAAGATGATTTCGTGATCCACGGCCAAAGCCGAGAACACGGCGGACAACCGCTGGTACATCAGAGGAATCGCCGGCGCGTCCTTGTAGCAGACGACGACGGCCGACATCCGTGGGGCCCGGGGGTCAGCCACGGACGATCCGCTCCAAATGGGCGCGCAACGCTCGACCGGCGAGCGCATTTTCTTCCTGATGCCAGCGCTGGCTGCCGTACCGTCCGCTTGGATAACCTTTCGCATGAAGGCTGGTAAAGGAGCGCGGGCAGACGCCCTGCTTCAGAAGGAGATAGCTCAAGGACTCTGCCATTCCGCAAGCGCGATAGTGCTCCTCGAGGATCACCAGACGTTGCTTTCCTTCGATGCTCGCGATGAGGTCGGCCGGAATGCCGTCGAGGGGCAACATCCCCACGCTCCAGATCTCGAGGTCATCGAGCAATGATTCATCGCCCATCTCGTACAGGTTTCCCACCACCGGCCCTATTCCAATGACAATGCATCGCCGGCCCGGCTTGATCTTCCGCCACGGCGCGAACGGAGGGACGCCCCCTGGAATCTCGGCGGCCGTATTCAACCGGAGGTAATTGGGGTGGGGATCCTCGGCCATCAGGCTCACGGCCTGAGACACGTCTGGCCTGGTCAGCGGCAAGTAAAGCCGCATGTTGGGCAGGACCCGCATGGCGCCGATGTCCTCGAGGGCATGGTGGGTCGCCCCCATGATGCCGTAACCGTATCCACCGCCGTTGCCGACCAGCTTGACCGGGAGCTCGTGGAGGCAAACGTCCGTGCGGATCTGTTCGTATGGACGAAACGTAACGAAAGGGGCGATGCTGTACACCCAGGCAAGATGGCCTTCGCGGGAGAGACCTGCGGCCAGTGACACCATGTTCTGTTCGGCGATTCCTGCGTTGATGAAGCGTTCGCCGTACGCCTCGGCAATCCCCTCGATCGCCATGTACCCGACGTCGCCGGTGAGGAACACCAGATCGCTTCGCTTTCGGAAGAGAGCGATCATCGTCCGCGCGAACTCATCTCGCATGGCGGGCTTTCGCCAGGGCGCCCGCGTGCGCAATCGACAGCTCGTTGAGTGCCTCCGCGTATTGCGCGTCGTCCATCGGCAGGTAGTGCGAAGCCACGGTGTCTTGCATGTGTCGAATGCCGTGGCCCTTGACGGTATTGGCAATGATGGCGACCGGTCGTCCCTGACCTTCCAGAGCGCGGGTGCACGCGTCGCGGGCGGCCATCAGAGAGGTGAAATCGTGGCCGTCGGCGGCGACGACATGAAAGCCAAACGCGTCGAGCTTGGCGTCGAGCGGCTCGAGCGCCAGCACCTCCTCGGTCCCGCCGGTGCCTTGGATTCGGTTGCGATCGATGAGCCATATCACATTGGTCAACTTGCGATGAGCGATGAAGAGCGCCGCCTCCCAAGTGCTCCCCTCGTCGAGCTCGCCGTCGGAGGTGAGGCAGAAGAAACGCCGGTCGCTCCGGTTGAGGATCGCCCCCAGGGCCATGCCGGCACACAGCGACAGCCCGTGGCCTAGGCTACCTGTGGCGAACGGGATCTCCTCGAGCGTGTTGACCGGTGGAAGCGCGGGAAAACGCGTCCCGTCGCCATAGAAGGAATCGAGCTCGCCCGGATCGATGATGTTTGCCTCGGCGAGAAGAGAATAGAGCGCCGCCACCGCGTGCCCTTTGGAGAGCAGGAACGTGTCCCGATCGCGCATCCACCCGTACTTCAAAACGATCAGGATCTCGGCGCATGACAGGGAGCTGCCGATGTGTCCAGCATGTGCCATCTTGTACATGGCCAAGAAGCGCTTCTTCACCGAAAAGAGTCGCTCTTCGAGCTGAACGCGCTCGGCTATCTGGTCCGAACGGTTCGGTTGTCGGCTGCGGCGGCTGTCGGTCACGGTGTACTCGTGTTCGCCTGCGCGGCGGAGTTACTCATCATCCCCTACCGGGAAGTGTCGGCGAAGGCCGGAGTTCTAGAAAGACTCAAAAAAAAAGAAAAAAGATGAACAAAACTTCCATCGAACCGACAGTTACAGTCGGCGAGGTCTTATGCAGATCAGATTCATCGGACTTGTTAGAACGGTTGCTTTCGCGAGCCTGGTGGCCAGCAGCGGCTGCAGCAACTCCGGCAACCACGCTGGAGCGACTGGCGGAAACCCAGGCTCTGGCGGATCCAATGGCACGGGGGGGG
>DASRLC010000194.1:0-2870 GCA_035648655.1 Polyangia bacterium | reverse complement strand
AGTAGGCGCAGCGCCGCCCGCACCTCGGGCGGCGGCCGGTGGGGCGGGTGCCGTTGCTCGGCTGTTGCCGCCCGAGGTGCGGGCGGCGCTGCGCCTACTGGCGCCGTTCGTGGCCACCGGCTCGGGCGTCGGATTCGAAGCGCGCCTTCCCTACGAGATCGACCTACGCTGATCCGACGCGATCGAGCTGCACCAGCCGCCCGCCCGTCGTGTAGACTCACGCCAAAACGGGGCGTGGCGCAGCCTGGTAGCGCGCCTGCTTTGGGAGCAGGATGTCGGAGGTTCAAATCCTCTCGCCCCGACTGAGTTATCTCACTGGAATCATTGGCCGGCGGGGAGGGTGGCAAGGTGGCAAAATCGCCCTTCGCTGCGTCTTGAAGTACCGGTGAAGTAAATCCGTCGGGTTTTGGTCGGAACGAGAGCCGATCGATCTCGGTTCGCAGGTACCCGGGCGCGAGGTGTCCGTAGACGTCCATGGTCACGCGGATGTCGGAATGCCGGAGGATGCGCTGCACGGCTGCCGGGTTGGCTCCGAACATCATCAGCAGCGATGCGGTGGTGTGGCGCGTGTCGTGGAAGCGCATCGGGATCACTTTCCCGACCGGCCACAGCTTCATGTCGCACTTCGGGCAGCGGCGCAGATCGCCGTCGGCGGCGTCTTCTGAGTGACCGCAGCCGTGCCGACGACACTTATGCACGTAGCCGGTGACGATCTGGGCCTTCCGGAGCGCCGTGCGAAGGATCGAAACGAGATCGACGTTGTCGGGATGTCGGCTGCCGTCCGGGCGCGGGAAGAGCCATTCGCTCGGTGACGTGTCGAGGGCCTCGCGGAGGTAAGGGCGCAGCTCCTCGGCGATGGGGAGGCCGTCCTCGTGGCCGCCCTTCGTGATGTTGGCGCCGTTGGAGCGGCGCACGAAGAGAAGACCGGCGCCGAGATCTATGTCGATCTTTTGCAGCGCGACGATTTCGCCTTTACGGAGCCCGGCATAGATGCCGGTCGCGAACACGCCTCGCCAGCGCTCGGGGACCGCGTCGAGGATGAGTGGTACCCATTCGGGCTGGAGATAGAGGGGCTTGCGTCTCGGGACCTTTCGCTTCTTCACATCGCGAGTGACGGGATTTGGACCGTGGAACCGCTCGGCCGCGCGAGCGGCGTTGAACGCGGTTCTGATATAGGCGCGCAGATGGTTCACGCTGGAGGCGCTGATTTCGTCCTCCTTGTTCGAAAGGAAGTCGTCCACCTTCCCGGGCGTTACCTCCAAGGGCGCGAGCCGGGCCAGCTTCGAGGAGAGCAAGTGGCGGCGCACGGTACCCTCGCACCGTCGGAAAGACCGCGTGCGCCGGAGTCGGTGCTCCAGCCACCAGGCCAACAGCTCGCTGAAGGTGGCGTCGGCGTTCTCCGGTGCCGGCTGATCCAGTCCCTTTCGGATCCGGTCTTCGCGAACCTCTAGCGCCGCGTTTAGGCGGCGAGCGTCCGCCTTCGTCGTCGCCTTGAGCACAAGATAGCGCCACCGGCCATGCCGGTCCTTGAAGGCGCTGTACCACTTTCCCGATTTCGTAAACGGTTCAGCCATGGTCGTCCTCCGCTGAGCGTATGTCACTTCCGCCGTTTGGCGGGGTGGACCGTTGGAATTTTCGCGGGGATCCAGTCACCCCGGGCAAAAGCTCGGATCGTGTCCGGCTCGAACCGTAGGAGCGAGCTGCCGGGCATGCGGATCACTGGCAGGAGGCCGCTCTCCGTTTTCTGGTAGACCCACGACCTACTGACTTGCAGGAATCTCGCCACATCCTCGGGGCGCCAGAGCCCGCTCCTGCCGCCGGCCCGGCTGCGAGGTTCTCTTGCGTCGGTACCGGGGAGCACGAACACACGTGTCGTGTCTTCATCTGAGACTGGTGGTGCATTGTCCATCGTGGTTCTCCTTGATGCTGTGCAGGGCGATCAACGGTTGACTAGCGCCCCGGCGACGGTCGGTACCGGTCGCGCCGCAGGCGCGGGCGGTAGGGAGGGGGACGCGGGGACCGGGTGTGGCGTGGCCGCGACCGGTGCAATGGACGCCGCCCGCGCCACGGTGGCCTGGCGCTCTCGCCACAGACGATCCCGCCGAAATAGATCGCGCAACGCGAACTCGACGGTTTTGGATTTCGCGTCGACCGTGTTCAGCGACGACGACATTTCAACCCAAGCCGCGTACTCGGCAAACTGGCTGGCCGTGGGCGTGGTGAGCTCTATTTCGGTTTTCTGGCGGCTCTCGGGTTCGTCCAGGACCAGAGGTCCCGTGCGAGCTTCAGACTTGGGCCGGCCGACTCGTTTCTTGGTGCTTTCCATGGCGTCCTCCAATGTGGGTGGTTCGGTTCGAAGTCCCGCGCGGGGCGGGGCTCATCGGGAAATCTCCGGGCCGAGCTGGATCGCTAGACCCTGGTCGCGATCGCGCGAGACGACGACCCGCCGTCCCAGCAGCCGCTCCACATCTGGCGGCTTGGGGATGAGCGTGAACTGGCGCCGAGCCTCATCGACGATCCGGACGAATTCGCGCCCAGACGGCGCTGGCTCGCACATGAAAACGCGGCCCTGGAAGGTCGATGGCTCGCTCACGTACGTGAAACCGAGTTGGTTGGCCTGGGCTCGTCCGAGGTCCGCGCGCTCGATCGCTGGGTCCAGGACGCGCTCTCGCGCTGGCTCCCGAGGGGGTACGCGAACGGGCTCGACGCGAAGCACGTGGCGCGGGTGTGTCCGCTCGCGTGCCTCAAGCTCGCTGACTAAATTGGGCGCCACCTGCCAGCGACCGTCCGGTAGCTGCTTCGCCAGCCGGTAGCGGGCCAGCCGCTCGAGCCGTCGGATATTCGCCGCGACCCGGTCGGCGGGCGAGGGT
>DASRLC010000193.1:0-13330 GCA_035648655.1 Polyangia bacterium | reverse complement strand
CGCGGCTGCTCGAGTCCCGCGCGAACGTCGGCATGGCGGTTCTCAAGAGCCAGGGACGCTCGTGACCGTTCACTTCGTGGTGCATGGACAGCCGCGCCCGGCGGGCTCTAAGAAGGCCTACGTGGTGGGTGGCCGCGCGATTGTCGTGGACGCCAACCCGGCGTCGAAGCCGTGGAAGCAGGAAGTCACGAGCGCAGCACTCGCCGAGCTGTTCGGGGAGATGCTCGTCGAGCCCTCGCTGCCCCTGTTTCCCGACGGTGCGGTGTTCCTGCGGATGCGCTTCACCTTGAAGCGCCCGAAGACGCATCGCCGCGCGGATGGCACCCTCAAGACTGACGCCCCGCACTTCCACACTAACCGCCCCGACGCGCTCAAGCTCGCCAGGGCGGTTGAGGACGCCCTCTCCGGTGTCGTGTACCGCGATGACGCTCAGACGATCCCGGTGGCGTGGAAGGTGTATGGGGACGTGGAGGGTGTTGAGGTGTGGGCTTCAAGTGTTCCTCCGATTCCAGAGGTGTGTGTCTAGTGGGGCAAAGCGAACGAGAGCCGACGCCGGTTGAGTTCACGCCTGAGTTGATCGAGCCGCGCTCGTGGCGGATCAAGGGCGTCGGCCAGTACGGCTCGGACGTGGACGTGGTGAGCCTCGACCAGTATGCCGAGCTGAACCACCTCTACCGCACGAACATGGCGATCCTGGGCGCTTGGGCGAACGCTGCGCTGAAGCGCAAGGTCGCGCTTGAGGGCCTGCTGAGGCTCAAGGACGGGGGCCGTGACATGGACTCGCCGTTCGCGGACGACCGCTGGCGCGAAGCGCGCGAGGCCGCGAAATGAGTCTCACGCTGTCGGGTGACACTGATGGCCCTGCTGAGCCGGTCGTGGGGCTGAGCGACAGAGCAGATCGGTTCCGTGGCGACCTTGAAGTTGTCCCGGTCAAGGAGCTATTCAGCGACGAGACAATTGAGCGGGCGGCTAGCGGCACGCTTGGAACGGCCGCCGGAAATGCGGGGCTGTTTGCTCGGCAGCCTGAGGATTGGAAGCAAACCCAGCGCGCATTGGCTCGCTCGGTGCTGCGCGCCGCACTCGGACTGGAGCCGCAGTGATGGGGCAAAGCGAACGTCAGAAGTGCCGTGTCTGCCACGGCGAAGGGTCGGTGGCGATTCCCTACCGGCCCTACGATCCGCGCCGCGCCTGCACCTGCGAACGCTGCCACGGCTCGGGCGACGAACCCTCAGCCGCCATGCTGAACCTGCGCGAGCGTGGCTCGGGCTACGACTACGAGGTTGGTGGCTGATGGGAGTGCTCGACCGGCCCGTGATGGAAGTGCGAATCGTGTTCGAGAGCGGTGAGCAGGAGTCGCGGTTCTGGAAGATCAGCGACGCGGTGCCGAAACCCGATATCCCGTCGTGGGCGGTCGATCCACGGCGGTCTTGGCCTCACCCGCAAGACCCAATCATCCTCTCGATGCTGGTCCCGGTCGGCGTCGAGGCGACGGCTCGTGAATGGCTGGCCGAGCTATGACGCTTTCGGGTGAACGGGTGAGAGCATGAAGCGCTCGGCACCCCTTCGCCGCAAGACGCCGCTCGCGCAGCCCGGTGACCGCCAGAGGGCGAACGGTATCGGCACGCCACGCCGGCGAGCCGTGTCCCCCGCCACGCCGGCGCAGCGCGCCAAGGTGAAGGCTAGTGACCGCTGTGCCGCTGAGGGCTCGGCGGGTTGCGGCGGACCCCTCGCACTCCAGCCCGCCCACCTGATTGACCGTTCTCTCACGACGGTGGGCCAGGACGACCCGCGGGCGGTCGTGCCGCTCTGCGCCCGCCATCACCGGATGTACGACGACGAGCGCCTTGACCTCAGCCCCTACTTAGAGCCGATGTACCGCGAGGAGATCGCGTTCGCGGTCGAGCGTGTCGGTCTGTTTCCCGCCCTGCGTCGCATCACGAATCTCCACTGGAGGCCCGTTGATGTCTAGGCCCATTGTCGTCAGCATCGCCCCGGAGCCGATAGCCGAGCGAGCCGTGCGCCTCGTCGACGAGCTGACCCTCGCGCGCTCGGAGCTCTCGGCCGCCCACGCCTACCTTGACGACCTGGGCGTGCCGCGCTACGCCCACACGGACTACCCGCTGCCGTTGGCGCAGCGTGTCCGTTACCTCGTCGAGTTCGGTCCCAAGCAGGGCACCGGCTAGGCCATGCCCGATCCGTTTTCGCAAGCGCCCTCGACGGCGCCGCAGCACGGTTGGGTCGACTGTGCCGTCCCCAAGGCGGCGCGCCGTCCGCTAATCGAGCAGGCCGGCCCTCGGGTCCGTGACAGCTACCTCGACGACTCTGAGGACTTCCGCGACTGGCGCGACGACTGGGAGTGGGAGGGCGGCGGGTGGGCGTCCACGAGCTTCTGGGACTGGGGCAAGACGTTCGGCACGCCGGTCCTGTGGCGTCTCCGGCGCCGCCTCGAGTCCGCGTTCCGCGCGCAGGCCGAGGCGCCATACGAGCCGCAGCACCTCGTCCTGCCGCCTTGGCTGTACTCCGTGATCCGTCGCGACCGCGGGTGGGACTCGTGAGGGTCTGTGCTCGTATCGGTTGCGAGAACTCGCTCGAGGGCAAGCGCTCAGACGCGCGCTACTGCCGTCCGACTTGCAAGGCAAGGGGATTCGACCAACGGCGAAAGCTAGTCGTAGATAGCCGTCCAGAACGCCGCTCAGGCCCATCCGGGCTGCAGCTCGCGTATCGCAAGGCGGTCGAGGCCGCGTATCGGACGGCCACTATCGCGGTGATGCAGGCAGGCGACCCGTTTGCTTCACCTGTCCGCGAGATCGCGGAGCGCGAGGTTCGCTCAGGGCTGTCCGTGGCTCAGCGTGCCCGACTGGAGGCCCGCTCGTGATTCGCGCCCTTATACAATCAGACGTTTTTCCTACTACTACTAGGGTTCTTACAACCGTAGGAAAGAGGATAAGCGTTAGCGGAGGTGGTGCTACGTGGACCCTCTGAAGACGGTGTGGGATGCGCTCGAGGCTCGCGACTGCAATCCGCGTGGCCCGGAGCACAGGTTCTCGGCGCTGTGTCCGGCGCATGAGGATCGCTCACCCTCCCTCACGGTCGCCGAGGGCTCAGACGGGCGCGCCGTGCTGCTCTGCAGGACGGGCTGTGACACGGCGGAGGTCGTTGCCGCGCTCGGCTTACGGTGGGCCGACCTGTTCGCCGAGGATTCGCCCGAGTTCGCCTCTCGCCGCCGCGGGACGGCCCCGCCGCTCCCGCCGATTGACCGAGTGTTGAAGGCACTTCGGGTGAAGGGTCTCGGCTATCGGTGTCACCCGACGGAGCCGGATTGGTGGACGGTAGAGCACTGCTGGGTGTGCGGCTATCATCGGGTGTGGCTGTATGCCGACGAGCGCGGCCGTGTGTCGGTGGCCTGCTTCGAGGGCTGCTCGCAGGAGCGGATGCTCAGCGCGCTGGGTGCTCCGTGACACCCGTCCGGGTGCTCGAGGCGGAGGACGGTGAGCGCCAAGCGTGGGCGCGGTACCGCTGGTCGGTCAGCTTCACCAAACGACTTCTGGAGGTGTGCTAGTGGGGCGTAGCGCTAGACGATCTCAAGGACGCCAACATCGCGGCACGCCGGATCGGTGCGTACCGCGAGCGCACGGCATGAGCGCTCTGCCTCTATCGGGTGAAAGTGAACGTCCACGGCGGAAGGTCAAGGACGCGCTGTGCCACCCGACGGCGGAGTCTCTGCGCCACGCCGGGAAAGGCTGCTGGTATTTCACGACGACGGTCGCCTGCCCCGTCTGTGCGGGCGGCTTCGTGGAGCGCGAGCGTCGCTACACCCCGAAGCCCGACGACCCGGCCGAGCGGTACGAGTACCTCGAGATTTACGACTGGTGTATGGAGCGATGACGCCTGTCGCCCAGGAGGACGAGCTGTGGCAGGTGAGCGCCGACGGCGAACTCGTCGGGCGGATGCCGTCGCTGACGGAGGCCCTCGAGCGGATCGTGACGCTGCAAGGGCAGCTCGCGGACATCGAGCGCGAACGCCGCGGCGAGCGAGCTCGGGTCCGCAACCTCATGGCGCAGATCCACAACGACCGCGGCACCTACGAGCGCCGCGCCGAGGTGGAGGAAATAACGCGAGAGTGGCGCGGCGTGTGTGGCCATCCCAAAGCACGCCTAACCGACGACCGTTTCGACGCCGTGCGTGCGCTGCTCGAGGTCACGAAGCCGGAGCCCTATTCACGGGAGTCCTTTTCTCTCGCCTTTGCCGGGGCTGCACATGATCCGTACGTCACGACTCGCAAGAACGGCTCGCGGCAGAAACACGACGACCTGGCTCTCGTGTGTCGTGACGGTAAGACCTTCGAGGAGTTCCAGAAACGCGCGCCAAGGCACGTCGATGACTAAGGCTCAATGCATTGTCGATGACTGCACCCGACCGGCCTACTGCCGCGACTGGTGCAGAAAGCACTACGTCGCCTGGTGGGCTCACGGCGATCCGCTGACGAGGCTACCCCACGGGAAGACGCCCGAACCGCTACGCGCCCGCTTCTGGGCCAAGGTGATCGAGGCCGATGACCTTTCCCCAAACGGGATGAGCGACTGTTGGCTCTGGGGTGGCTATATCGACACCGCTGGCTACGGCCGGTTCCGACTCAACAATCCCCGTCGACAGATCGGGGCGCACCGCCAAGCCTACGAAATGGTGATAGGCCCCGTCCCGGACGGCCTGGTCCTAGACCACCTTTGCCGACGCACGTCGTGCGTCAATCCGGCACATCTCGAACCCGTGACGCATCGCACGAACGTCTTGCGTGGCGTTGCCGGAGATCACGAGCGCACGAAGACGCACTGTCCGCACGGGCATGAGTACACGCCGTCGAACACTTACGGCCGACCTGATGGCCAGCGACGTTGCAAGACCTGCGTGCTCGCCGTCAACAACGCGAACCACGCCAAACGTCGTGCCCTGAAGAACGCTAAGGAGAACACCCAATGACCCAGACCCAGAACCAGGCGCGGATCGCGATAGGGCTGCCACGCATCCCCACCGCGTTCGAGGTCGAGCTGACCTCGGGGCGGTACTTCGACGTGACGGCGCCGGACCACCACGCGCTGACGCTGAACGACATCGCCGAGCCGCTCGCGAAGACGTGCCGCTACGGCGGCGCGTGCCAGGGCTACCTGAGCGTCGCCGAGCACGCGGTCCTCGTGGCGCAGAAGCTCGGCCGGCTGGGCGCCCCCGTGTCGCTACAGCTCGCGGGCCTTCACCACGACGATCCGGAGTTCTGTCTCAGTGACATCCAGCGGCCGGTAAAGCTGGCACTGCGGGATCTCCTCAACCATCGACGACCCGCGACCCCGGACCCGTACGAGGTCGTCACGAAGCGGCTCGAGCACGCTATCTGGCGGGCGTTCGGGCAGGTGAACGGCGAGATGCTGTGGACGCCCGGCGACGAGCACAACTCACTCGTCAAGGACGTGGACAACTGGGCGTGCGCGTTCGAGGCGCGGCACATCATGCCGTCGAAGGGTGAGCACTGGGAGCAGGCGTGGCTCCTTAAGAGCGCGACCCGTCCGATCCCCGAGCAGGTGGGGGACGAGATCCACGGCTGGGAGTGGCGCGAGGCGCGGGACACATGGACAGCGGTGCACCACGAGCTTGTCCTGAAGGCGACGCAGGCCGCGGTGGCAGCGTGACTCGCGTAATCCCTCGCGAGGTGTGCTCCCGCGGTCACGACAACGCCACGCCGAACACCCGGACGCCCCGCGGTTCATGTCGAGAGTGTGGCCGTGATCGCGACCGCGCGCGGCACCGCAAGGAGGGGTGCGTCGACATCAAGGTGTTCTGCCGTAATAGGCATCGGCGTACGCCTGAGAACACCGGGGCGAACGGGTGCCAGATATGCCTGCAGATCAACACTAAAGCCAAGTACGAACGACTGATGAACGACCCGGAGCGACACGAGGCGCTCAAGGAGTATCAGCGAATCTACGCGGAGGCTAAGCGCAGGCGCGCCGGAGTCGCGCCGCGTAACTGGGGCGCGAAGTCGAACCGAGGCGGCGGCACGTACCGGCGCATCCTGGCGGCGCCGTTTCTGGGCTGGCTTGACGCCTACCTCGAGATCAACCAGACCTCGCTCTCGACGCTCTGCGCCGCGGCCGGATACGCGACGCCGCTCTCGCCATCCCACCTCCGACGGTACAGGCGCATCCAGATTACGACTGTGGGGCGACTACTCGACGCGGCTGGATGTGGGGACCAATGGCACGCGCTCTACCCAACGGAGAACGGCGCCGAGATTCCACTCGCACTCGAGGCTCCTCGCCCGGCGGTAGTGACAACAGCTCCGCCGCGTCGCTGTCGCTCGGGCGATGACTGCGCGCACGTCGCCGGCCACGGCCCTAACGGTCGATTCTGCGAGCACCACGGAGCGGAGCTTGACCGGATCTTCGCCGTGATGCAAGCCGAGCATCTCGAGCGCTCGGAGGTCGCGAAGGCGCGCTCGGCGCGCGGACGGCAGGCGGTGCCGGCATGAGGCGACAGATGGACTACGGCCTCTTGATGCGCCGCGTGATGGCTCAGCTCGCGCTCGTCAGCCAGGGCGCCACGCAGCAGTTCAGCCCGACCCCGAAAGAGAAGTCGAACGCCTCGCGCATCCTCTCGGGACCGGCACTGATCTTCGCCTCGGAGTGCCAGAACTGCCACGCCCCGAAAGGCAAGCGGCGGCGCTGCGAGTCCTGCGGCGCGCTGGTCGACGTGATCTACGCCTCGCCGTACTGGCTGCAGGAGGAATGGCACGCCGCCGGCGAGCGCCGCAGGGTGGAGCTGCTACGGATCGCGCTGGGCGTTCTCCGACTGGCTCGTGTCCGGGTGAAGGCGCCGCACGACAAGACGACGCTCGAGGGCAGGCTGGACATCGGGCGGGAGATCGCGTCGGGTGAGGTCACCGCCACCCAAGCGTCGGAGCGGTACGGCTTCAGCCGCCAGTACGGCTACGACCTGCGCGACAGGGCTGTGGCTGAGGACAAGCGTCTTGCGGAAGGCCGCGAGCGCCGGCGCTACGGAGGCACGCTCGCGGAGCGCGTCGCGATTGCCAGCACACCCGGAACCCAGCGAGAGGTGGCGGAGATGTACGGCGTCTCTCAACCCAGCGTCTCTAAGTGGCGCGTGTCGATAAGTCTGGACAAAAGTAATGCCTGACGCTATTGTCGATAAACCGTCTGAGTCCGTGATCACGTCCGGACCCCTACACGGTCGCTGCCACGGCTACCCCAACGGCTGCATCTGCGAGCGCTGCTGGACTCGCGCGCACTGGTTCGCCACCTTCCAAGCGCAGGGCTTCTCGTTCCAAGAGGCGTCCGACAGAGCGCACGAACTCGCGCGGGGGGCTCGCTACCTGTGATCGTCACCGTCCAACCCCTCGGCCCCACGTCCTACGACGTGCGGCGTGTCGTCTTCGAGCACGCACAGCGCGGGCTGACGCTCACGCCCGAGAAGGCCCGCGAACTCCTACTCTCCCTACGAGGCGGTGTCGATGCCGTTAGTACGGAAGTGCCTGACGCACCGAACGACGTACCCGCAAGGACAGCGCTGCCCACAATGCCCGCCGAAGCGCGGGCTTGACAGTGCCGCTCGCGCAACTCAGCGCGCCTTCCGCAACGCCCTGCTCGCGCAGAGCGACGGCCGGTGCGCTTATAGCGACACTGATGGCGTTCGCTGCGCTGAGACGATTGGGCTTCAAGCGGCACACATCGGCGGCCGGTACGCCGACGGCGCTCCGTACGGGCCTGGGACGCTTCTCTGCCCCGAGCATCACCGACTTCTCGACCACGGGTGAGCCGATGTCCTCCTCCTATCGCTGCTCGACTTCCGCATGATTGGTCAACGCTCAGGGCGCCTCACCGTAGTCGGCTACACGACGCTGCCTGGGCGTCGAGGCCGACAGTACCTATGCTGGTGCGACTGCGGCACGGCCAAGGCTATACGCCCAACAAACTTCCATCGTGGCCTGACTCGCTCGTGTGGGTGCCTCCGCAGCGAGGCGACTGCGGCGCGGTCGAAGATCGTCAATCGCACCCACGGACAGTCACGTAGAAACGGTGACAGCGGGCATTTGCTGTACGCGACATGGGTAACCATGCGCCAGCGCTGTCGGAACCCACGCGACAAGGGCTACGCGAACTACGGCGGCCGCGGCATCACGTGCTGCGAGCGGTGGGACAACTTCGAGAACTTCGTTGCGGACATGGGCGACCGGCCCCCCGGTCGTTATCCGAGCGGCCGTCCGACCTACACGCTGGACCGTATCGACAACGACGGCCCGTACTCACCCGCGAACTGCCGGTGGGCGACGCCTCTAGAGCAGGCCGCTAGTAGGCGTATCCAGTGGAATTCGCGGAGCCGGCCACCACTGTCAGCGGACGCTCCGCCACGGGGATTGCATGCCCGCGTTTAGGTGTTCGTCGTGTGGTGCTAACTACCCCCACCACGCTGACTTCCGCAAGTGCCCGCAGTGCCAGGGCACCTGCTGGGTGGACTTCATGGCAGCCTCGCCCGACGAGGACGAGGCTCGCGCGCTGAAGAACGAGGCTGAATTTGAACGCTACTACGCTGCTCGCGAGGAGCGCCAGCTCGCCGAGGCCGCTGCCGCGATAGCGAGCCTGCCGGAGACGCCCGAGCGATGATGCTCGAGATCGGCAGCGCGGTTCTCGCCGTGACGCTCCTGGCGGGCACGGCGATGATTTCCCGCGGCCTCCGCTTCGGCTGGCTGTACCTCTGTGCGCTGCAGCTTCCCGCCGGCGCCTACGACATCGCGACACGCCAGTACGGCTTCGTCGCCGTGTCGCTCGTCGGTGGCTGGTTGTACTGGCGGGGCTGGAATCGCAGGACAAAAAATCTCATTCCGAGAGATTCCAACCCCGAATGCGAGTTCTGCGCCAAGTGGGGAGTTGAGTGCTATGGCATCGCCGATCACTAAAAGCCTTGCACCGGGGACGCGCTACGGGCACCTGACGGTTCTCGCCGAAACTCGCCAGCACGGTCGTAGAGCTGCTCGTGTTCGCTGCGATTGCGGCAATGAGACCGTTACGATAGCCCACCGCCTCGGACGGTATACCAACTCTTGTGGATGCCTGAAGTACGACGGCCTAGGCGGTCGGCCTGCTACCGATATGGCGGGGCAGCGCTTTGGGCGCTGGACGGTACTCGCGCGGACGGAGCTTCGGAATAGGCAGGCGTTCTGGCTGTGCCGGTGTGACTGCGGCACGGAGCGGAGCGTCAAGGGCGGCGATCTACGTACCGCCGGTTCGACTTCATGCGGCTGTTTTCAGGCTGAGCAAAGTTCAGAGCGTCTAAGCGCCCAGAACCCGGAAGTCCATACGACGCACGGCTACGCGGTTCGGGGTAAGCGGCACTACCTCTACCACACATGGAAAGGCATGCGGCAACGCTGTCTCAATCCCAAGGACCACGCTTGGCCGCACTACGGTGGCCGTGGCATCACGGTCTGCGAGCGCTGGCTCGGCCCCGACGGCTTCCCGAACTTCCTGGCCGATATGGGCGACCGGCCGGAGGGGATGTCCCTCGACCGGATCGACGTTGACGGGCCGTACGCGCCGGAGAACTGCCGCTGGGCGACGCGCGGTGAGCAGGCGCGAAATAAGCGTCCTAAGTACCACCTTGACGAGATTCACGATATCGCTCGGGCACTATTGACGCCATCGCAGTGCGATGTGCTTATCGCGACGCTGCGCGAAGCGAGGCAATAGTGGCGCCCCCGGCGCGAAGGCGCTACGTCCGTCAAGTCGCCAGTCGTCCCGGCAAAGCCCGCTCGCAGGGGAAGGCCGGCGTGAAGCAGCGTTCACTACAGCGCAAACGCCTCACGGCGCGGCGCGCGGGGCGATCCTCGTGAACGTCGCCCTAGTGGTCGTCACGGACGGCCGCGCCGAGTACCTGCCGCGCGCTGTCAACAGCCTTGCGCAGCAGCTTCGGCCGTACCCCGAGTTTCGCTACGTCATGGACGACTCGGGGGACGCGAACTATGGGGCGTTCTTGAGGGAGGCGTGGGGCGGTGAGTTCGCCGTTCGTTCTCACTTCGAGCGGGAGGGCTTCGTCGCCACCGTCGCCGACGCTTGGCGTCTCGCCATCCAGGAGCCTTCCGTGGAGTACGTCTTCCACGCGGAGGACGACTTCACGTACAACGAGCCGGTCGACCTCGGGCGCATGGTTGCCATTCTCGACGAGAATCCACACCTCGCGCAGCTCGTGCTCAAGCGCCAGCCGGTCAACGGTCCCGAGAGTCACGCCGGCGATATCACCCGCATGGATCCGGACGCTTGGGTGGTGCATCCGACCTTCACGGAGTACACCCGCAACTTCTCGACGAATCCGTGTCTGATTCCGCGGCGTGTCATTCAGCTCGTGCTTCGCGAGCGTGTGGCGACGGCGGAGATGGCGCTCACGTGGTTCTTGCAGGAGCACGGCTACACGTTCGGTTACGTCGGCGATATTGACGACCCGCCGCGCGTCCAGCACATCGGCGAGCACCGGGCGGAAGGGGCGCGCTACCCGTGACTATCGGCGCCTGCTCGACCGTGAAGAACGAGGTCGACATCATCGGCCCTTGCATTCGCAACCTGCTCGACCAGGGCGTCGACAGCATCATCATCGCCGACGCCTCGACCGACGGCACGCGCGACATTCTCGCGTCGTTCCCCGAGGTCTACATCCTCGACGCACGCGGCCCCTGGCACGACCAAGAGCGCTGGATGAACCAGGCCGCGCAGATGATCGGCGACGCGGGCCACCGATGGGTGGTTCCGTTTGACGCCGACGAACTTTGGGGTGGCGTCGGGCTCCGGGGTGCCGGCGACGCATGGAGCTTGACCTTGGCCGACTTCCTTCTCTGTCAGGCTGCCGACGTAGGAATCGTCGAGGCGACGCTGTGGCATCACCGCGACTGGGAGCACAAGTACGTGCCGGCGGAGCGGCTGCCGAAGGTGGCGTTTCGCTGGGTTGAGGGCGCCACGCTCGCGGTCGGCAATCACAGCGTTCGTCTGCCCGGCGACTGGCGCACCGTCTCTGGCCTTGAGATTCGCCACTGGCAGTACCGCTCGCTCGAGCATTTTCGCCGCAAGATTCGCGGCAACACCGCGTCGCTCCAGCAGTGGGAGATCGACCGCGGCGACGGCATTCACCTCACGCAGTACGCGCACCTAACAGACGACGAGTTAGAAGCCGTTTACCGGGACATCACCGCGCAGCCCGTTGTCTTCGACCCTATTCCGTGCCCTTCGCAGGAGGCCACATGACCCCACTTTTCACGGTTGTCACCGTCTCAATCCCTGAGCGAGCTTACCTGCTCGTCGAGGCGATGGAGTCGGTGCTAGCCCAGTCCTACGGGCCTGTGCCGCACCTAATCCGCATCGAGGAGCCGGATGTGTTTGGCACCCAGCACGTCACCCGTCAGCGCAACGCGCTTCTTCCCGCGGTGCAGACGCCGTGGATTGCGGTGTTGGACGACGACGACCAGTTCGAGGAGACGTATCTCGAGCGGATGGCTGAGGCGATTGAGGCCCACCCCGATGCCGCGGTCGTGTACTCCTACTGTCACGGTCACGAGCACGCCGAAGGCCCGTTCGACGGTGAGCGCCTCCAGCGCGAGAACTACATCGACGGCGAGGCGTGCATCAGTACCACCTGGCTGCGCGCTGTCGGCGGTTACGACGACCTCCCCGACCGCATCGTGGAAGATTACGCCCTCTGGCTCAAGATTCACGCGCTGGGCGGGAAGTTCGTCTGCGTTCCCGAACGCCTCCGGTACCACGGACGCGCGGGACGGAATATCACCGGATGAGCCTTTGCACGATCATCGCTCGCGCGACCGACGCTACCGGCGAGCAGTCGGTGCAGGTCAAGCTCGGCAAGTGCTCGGTGTGGCCGACTAACGGCAAGCTCCTCGAAATACAGGAGGCCGTCGCGGGACTGTACCGTGAGAGTTTCGACCCACCGGAGGAGGCGGTCCACCTCGGCGCCGTCGTGCTGCCGTACTCCGAGGAGCACGACGCATGAGCGTCGCCATCCTCGTCCCCGTCCTTGATCGCCCACACCGGATTGAGCCGCTGCTCGCGAACATCGCAGCCACCACGCCGGAGCCGCACGAGGTTGTGTTCGCCACGAGCGACAACGCGACCATCGAGGAGTGCAACCGGCTGGGTGCGTGGCAGTCGATAGACGACGGCGACACGTGGCCGAACCGCATCAACCGCCTCTTCCGCGAGACGGACGACGACTTCGTTTTCCTGTGCGCCGACGACGTGCTGTTTCACCCCGGCTGGCTCGCGCCGCTGCTCGAGGCCCAGGGCGACATCGACATGATCGGCGGGGTGACGGTCCCAGCGGACTTACACAACCCGTACGGCACCCTAGCCCTGGTCTCTCGTTCTTACATCGCCCACTTCGGCGGTTGCGTGAACGAGCCAGGCGTCGTCTTGCACTCGGGCTACGAGCACTGCTGGTCGGAGACGGAGTTGTTCGAGACCGCGAAGAGCCGCGCCCGGCATCGCTACGTGCCGGAGTCCGTTGTCGAGCACTTGCACTACAGCACGGGCCGCTCGAACGCGCTTCCCAACGATGCGACGTACGCGAAGGGCGACCCCACGATGTGGTCCGGCGGCGAGCTGTTCGTTCAGAGGCGGCGGCTGTGGATGCGCTAGCCATCCCGGTCATCGTCAACGTCAGGGACCGTTTGACGCCGCTGAAGGCGTTGGTGGAGTGGCTCGAGCACGCCGGCCACGAGCGCCTGGTCCTGTTGGATAACTTCTCGACGTACGAGCCACTGCTCGAGTATCTGCGCAGCTCGCCGCACACCGTGTGGTGGACCGGGGTGAATAACGGGGCGCGAGCGTTCTGGCATTACGGACTCAGCAGTCCCGATGCCCGGCGCGTCGGGACTGACTGGTTCGTCTACACCGACCCGGACTGCGTGCCTATCGAGGACTGTCCGCTTGATGCGGTGCCTCATCTCCACGAGCTGCTCGAGCGCTACCCGGACGTGCCGAAGGCTGGGCTCGGACTGTCTCTCGCCGATGTGTCGCTCGATATGCGCGACTACCACCACGAGAAGAACCTGCTCGGCCCTAACCCGCCGCACTGGAAGGGCCAACTAGAGCCGGGCGTCTACCACTCGTGGATTGATACGACCTTCGCTCTTTACCGCCCTGGCTCCGGCCACGGTCTTCCGTCGATCCGTACCACGTATCCGTACGAGTGCCGCCACCTCTCGCCCTCGTGGTATCCCGACCTCGCGGACGAGGAGAGCGACTACTACCTAGCGCACGCGCTGCCGGGT